>JASFBC010000170.1:0-1783 GCA_036172315.1 Anaerolineae bacterium
CTCTGCCAACCTGATGCTTTCAATTCTTTGGTAAAAGAGTTTCTTGAAAGGCTAAACATCCGATCTTAAAGAATAGAACGCCCGCCCAACCAGCGCTTGCAGCCGACACGCTCCGCGTGCGGCTGAAGCGCGAGCCGTTAGGCGTCATGGTCAAGGAGGTGCCACTTATGCAGGTTGCCCATCCCCATCAGAGGGTCATGATCGACGCCGTTTGGCCCACGGCAGGAGCCTGGCGCGAAGTTGTCCTCCTCCTCGGAGGCAGCCTCCTGATCGCACTCGCGGCTCAGCTCCAGATCCTGCTGCCCTTTTCCCCTGTCCCTGTCACCGGCCAGACGTTCGCTGTGCTTCTCCTTGGCGCCCTCTACGGCAGTAGGCGAGGTCCAGCAACTGTGGTTACCTATCTCATGCTAGGTGCCATTGGCTTGCCGGTCTTCGCCGGCGGGGCTGCTGGGCTAGCCAGATTCGTCGGCCCCACGGCCGGATACTTAGTCGGCTTCGTCGCAGCCGCGTTTGCCGTAGGCTCGCTCAGCGAGAGAGGCTGGGACCGCAGGCCCTGGACAACTGCCGCCAGCATGATCATCGGCAATGTAATCATCTACGCGATTGGCATCCTCTGGCTTTCGCGCTTTGTTGGTTGGGAAGCGGTCGTGAACACAGGTGTCCTTCCCTTCCTTCCAGGAGATGCCCTCAAGATCGCACTAGCCACAATCTTCCTTCCTTCAGGCTGGCGGATTATCGGACGAGTAGCTTAGCAACCGTCCATGCCGCCTAACAACTCGATGGAGCCGACCCGGCCAGCCAGGTGTCAGTTTCAGCGCGATACTAGCGTTGGCTGGCCGGGCGGCTCATCTCGAGGCCGTTAGCCAGCGCCCAGAACGCGATTCAACCGCACAGCGGGCGCGATAAAGCGTGAAGACCGCCGTTCGCCCAGTTGCGTTCGGCGGGCGAAAGCGATATAATGACAATGGTTTCCAAAGAGCCGCAACCCGTTCAAGCCTTGCGCACTGCAAACGGGCGCGTCCATTCGAAAGGCACGCGCAAGAGAATGGCAACTGCGGGCAATGGCACGGCAGGGCGGAAGCCTCCATCACGAGAAACCACCTCAGCGGTGTGACACTCGGCGTAACTCCTACGACACAGGAGCGCGTGGCTTGCAGCGCGATATTGTGCAAGCAGATTAGCTCATTTGACATGGATGAAGGAGGAATAAGCAATGAAGTGGTATATCACTGTGCTTAAGAAGTACGCTGTATTCAGTGGGAGAGCACGAAGAAAAGAATATTGGATGTTTGTGCTGTTCAATCTAATCTTTTCGATTATTGCGATCGTTTTAGACAATGTACTGGGTACTGCCAGCGAACAACTTGGGTACGGTATTCTCTATGTTGTATACTCATTGGCAGTCCTACTTCCAAATTTGGCTGTTACAGTAAGAAGACTTCACGATGTTGGGAAAAGCGGCTGGTGGATTTTCATAAGTCTGGTCCCCATCATTGGGGGAATCTGGTTGTTAGTCCTGTTAGCAACTGATAGCCAGCCTGGAGAAAACAAATACGGGTCGAACCCGAAAGAAATTGGCGCTGGCTAACACACGTTTCCAGCGGACGGCTTCGCTGCGCTCCGCCGCCGCTGAAACGCCAATCGTTGGGCGGCCAAGTGCTCATAGGCGTGAACCATATGCAAGCGTACAGTAAGGGCTTCGCCAAAGTATACAACACCAGATGGTCGGGCTTCGCCAAGCAGATTGCTCCGTTCATTCTTGATTTCTATGCGGCCACACCAA
>JASFBC010000171.1:0-4601 GCA_036172315.1 Anaerolineae bacterium
CGCCGTCAACGACGGCGGCGTTGGGCGAGTGTTCCCAGCCCGGCAGGGCCGGGTCGTCAAAGGAGTCGGTGAAGCCATTTTGCTGGGCGCGGGCGACGGTCAGCAGGAATGCTGACATCACGAAGATCGCCGGCAAAACCATAATACGAACAAGTTTCTGTTTCATTGGAAGCCTCCTTTGGACTTGGAACAAAATGGTTTTCAGCAGTGATGGGTGGTATTCTGATTCTTGTGTAAAAGCGAGAGGATATGCATCCGTCACAACTTAAGCTCCTGCCGAACTGAGCAGGGCATCGGCAGCCACGGGCTCGGGTTTCTTGCGTAGACGTTTGACCACACCCAAGTCTTGATTCTCTGGCGCCGCCAGGTATTTGACCAGGTCGGTCGCCTCGCCCTGGTTGTAGGCTTGAATGAAGTAGTACAGGCTGCGAAAGACCATTTCGAGTGAAATGCGGTCAAACGGGAGCATCAGTTCTTCTGCGACCGCGTCGCCCAAGTCCACGAGCACGGCGAAAAAGAGCCACGTGCTCCAGACTTGGAGTAATACGCCGTTGAGCGAGCCGGTCCACAAATAGGACAGGTTCAGCAGACGTTTCACAATCAAGAACGCTTCTTCGATCCGCCAGCGGCGACGATACAGGTCGGCCACCACCGAGGCGGGCAACACGGCGGGGTCCAGCACGCTCGTCAGGTAGCGATACCAGGTTCGGCCAAAGCGGACTTCGATCAGCCGCACCGCATGACGGCACGGGCGGACGCCACCCAAGCCAATGATGCGGTCGCGCACCTCGGTCGTCTGGAGCCAGACCCGCTCAACGGTGAAGACAGCATTCGACTTCAAGCGCGTGATCCAGTGGACACCTTTATCCATCAAGTCATCGAAGAAGGTGAATTCGTAGAAGCCGCGGTCGAAAATCCAGAGCGTTCCCGCCTGGGCGAACGCCAGAATCCGGTCCAGAAAGGTCGCATCATGCGCCTGAGCGTCCTGGGTGAACCACAGGTGCTCCGGCAAACGCGCGGCGAGGTCAATCACGGTGCAGATTTTCCCGGCCAGGATGCCGGGCGGCGCGTCTTTCAGCGCCCCCAGTTTGCGAAACAGGGCTTCCAGCGTCGAACCATCTACCGCGAAGATGCGCGTGAAGGTCTTCTGAGCCCACACGATCGAAGCCGGGAGGGGACGCTGCCGGGCCGCCCAGCGTGCCCACAGGGTGGGCAACAAGTCCAGCAACACGCGCTGAAAGAGTTCCGCTGGGAAGATCAAAAACCGCTTGCTCAGGGCTTGTTGCGAGACGTTGACCTTGGGCGTCCACAACAGGTCTTCGCGGCCTATCAGTTTGGTCAGTTCACACACGGACGGAACCTGACGCCATACCAGCATCAACACCGCGGCCACCATGACCGGCAGGCTGAGAATTCGGCCACGCAGCCCTAGGCTGCGGTAATGGGCTAACTGCCCAAACACAGCCGGGGTCAGCAAAGACTTGAGCCGCTCTTGAATGACTGCGTTGTCGGGACTCGGACGATTGGTACGACGCACATGATCGGGATTGCGCGGTCGGGTTGATTTGCTCATGCCCAGATGATAGCACAGGCTGAAATGCGCTGACCTGTCGTGACATAACCCTTAAGTTGTGACGAATGGTGGAGGCTATAATTAGCAATGTCGTAGAGTTCCTTGCATGTAGACATATTCTCTCCTTTGCTCGCTCTGTGACTTGGCTAGATGAATCGGAATATTCTATTCTCCAATTGCCTCTCTCCTGACCAGCGGGCTAACGATTGAGTTCAGCGGCGGCGTTTACGCCGTCCGCTGCAACGACTGGTTAGGCAAAATGAACCTCTCCCAGTCCCATTTTCCGTCCCATTTTCCAATCTCTTTTTATTAACTTCCTTTCCCTCGTCGCCATCGCATGACAAAAAGACTTCCAATCATCAAAATCGTAATAACTGTTCCAATAACAATAGAAATAATAAAATTAGATGGTGAAATATTTCCTTGTAGAAAACTGTATCGTATCATGAGGTACATAACAATCCAGTAAAGTGGACTCGTCATCAGTCCAGGAGAATATTCCTTGAACATTACTGTCCCAAACACATGCCAGAAACCATTGGTAACAAAAACCCAACTTATGCTTAATGGGATAACAACCCAATTTCCACCTAAAATTTCATAAAGAACTATACCAAGGATGTTAATTAAATGCGCACCGGTATTGAACCAAAAGAATTTCTTTCCATCATATTCTGGCCAGAAGAATTTCTTTACCATGCTGACAAATCCACGACCAGCAACCGTCTCATCTACACAGTGAATACAATACGATGCTTCCATTGCCCAGAACAGGATGTTTAATGGTATATCCATAATGTTTCGTCTCCTTTTATTTTTATTTTATTACTCATCATTTCGCCTAACGGATGCGAGATAAGCCGCCCGCAAGACACCTTTCAAGGAAAGACATCTTCCCCACGCAAGTCACGATTCGCCTGAAGACACCTCGCTTGGGGTCGGCTTCATTGAGCAGTTATGCGGCGTCATCTCTGGCAAGGTGCGCCTGAATCAAACACCCCTGGCTTTCACCGAGACGTTGGCAAGCAAGTCGCCTCGCCCCTTCACTCTACTTCTCAGGCAACTCAACTTCGCCAGCAAGGCGACTCTGCCCTGACGCGCCGCATAACGGCACGCGCTTCACCTGCGCCGCGAAGCGCAGCGGAGCGGCGTCAGGTGCAAGCGCTGGTTAGCCTGCAGCTTTTGAACAACACAATGTCACTCCAAGATCAACCGCGCTCGTTGGAAGTGAGCCATCGCCACCGCGAGCAATCCAGCATTGAGCGCGGTTAGAATCACCACCGCGATCACAACCAGGCGCGTCATATCCATCACCATAAACATCTCGAGCAGACGCGCCTTCCAGCCTGCTGGCAGTGCCTGGATGCCGAAAACCGGCACGAAGAGCAGCACCATAATCGCTATACTCAGCGCCTGCTGCGCCTGACGCACTGTGGCGGCTCGCAGAGAGACCAGCACCCCCGCACTCGCGGCCAAGCCAGCCGCCAATAGGCTGAGCCCAACGATGCCCCAACCCACCACTGGGGGATAGAGCAACAGTTTACCCTGTCCATGAACAAGGTTGGCGGTTACTAATCCCAAGAGCAGGTTGAGCCAGGTTATGCCTACCCCATACCCCACTGCCGCGCCAACCTTACCAAACAAGATCGCCCGGTCGGGGAGGCGGCTGGCCAACAGCGTTTCCAGCGTATGCCGCTCGCGCTCTCCGGCAAACGCGTCGGCAATCACCGAGGTCACCAAGAACAGTGGCACCCAGGCCCAGTAGACCAGCACCACGGGCGATTCAACCCACGCCTGCCCCATCTGCAAGGGGAGAAAAATGCCAAAGACCCCAACGAAAATCAAAAGGCCCACTTTGCCGCGACTGCCTCCCCAACTCAGGATTTCCTTCCACTCTTTCCACATGACCGTTCTGATGTCAGCCATCATTTTTCTTCCTCCATCAAGGTCAGGAATGCTTCTTCCAGACTGGCATTGCCCCGGCGCACTTCTTCCACCTGTGCGCCTGCACCTACCACCAGGCTGACCAGCGGCGCCGTGTCCACAACGCCACACAGGTCGATCAACAAGCGATTATCCCGGTGTTCGACTTTGAGCACCTCAGGCCGCGCCCGTATGGAGGCCAGCACATTCTCCGAAAAGCCACGGCCGAGAATCTCCACCCGTGGCGTCCCCTGCCTGGCGCGCAACTCATCTGGACTGCCCACCGCAAGCAGCTGACCCTTCCGAATGACACCCACCCGCTGGCACAGCTTCTCAGCTTCCGCCAGATTGTGAGTGGTAAGGAAGACAGTCATTCCCTCGCGATTGGCTAACGTGGCCAGATCCTCCCGTAGCGCCGCGGCGGCGATGGGATCGAGGCCGGCTGTCGGCTCATCGAGGAAAACCAACGACGGGCGGTGAAGAAGAGCCC
Source organism: Anaerolineae bacterium (assembly GCA_036172315.1). GTDB lineage: Bacteria > Chloroflexota > Anaerolineae > B4-G1 > DUEL01 > SpSt-77. The sequence continues at coordinate 3,987 of JASFBC010000171.1, forward strand.
GGGCGATGGCCAACTTCTGCTTCATCCCCCGGCTCCAGGTGCCAACCGTTTCTTTCCGCCGTTCCCACAATCCCAAGTGCGTAAGGAGATCCTTGATGCGGGCTTGGCGCGCATGGCCGGGCATACGCCAGATTCGCCCATAGAATTCCAGGTTGTCTTCTGCACTCAACCGTTCATAGAGCCCTGGGTGTTCAAGCAGCGCCCCAGTTCGGGAGCGGATTTCGTCGGCTTGTGATAGGGTGTCAAAACCCAATACTTCCGCTCGCCCTTGCGTCGGCTCCAGCAGGCCCAGCAGTAGACGAATCGTTGTCGTCTTGCCAGCACCATTGGGCCCCAAGAAGCCGAAGATTATTCCTCGAGGCACTTCCAGAGCAAGGTGATCTACCGCTCGCACTGTGCCAAAGTCGCGTGTCAGATTGTCCGTGCGAATTGCATAATCGCTCATAAACCACTCTCCGTATCAGGATAAGCAGGCTAACGGCTCGCGCTTCAGCCGCACGCGGAGCGTGTCGGCTGCAAGCGCTGGTTGGGCGGGCGTTCTATTCTTTAAGATCGGATGTTTAGCCTTTCAAGAAACTCTTTTACCAAAGAATTGAAAGCATCAGGTTGGCAGAG
>JASFBC010000172.1:0-2345 GCA_036172315.1 Anaerolineae bacterium
GTGCATAACAGGTAGAACCCGCCAACCAAAATCAATATGGACAAATAGCCAGTAGTCGCGCTGTAATAGGCCAATGATCTCTTGAGCCCGTCCGGCTTCCTGTTGTGTAATAAGACCACTAGGATCGGTGTAGCGCAATGGATTGTTGTAAACGTACGCGTACCGGTTCAGCGCCTGCGGATTGCCCGGCTGGGGCACTAGCGTATCCGCGTTGATGAAGCAGCCCAGCACGGGGTCGTAGTAGCGGGCCCGGTAGTCGTAGAGGGAAAGGGCCCCATCCCAGCGCTGGCCGGTGAAGAGGTATTATTGGTAAGGTGACAGCGGCCTAACGCACATCGCCAATAGTAGGGTTGCTGGGCTACAATGCCCTAGCACAGCACGCCATTCCATGGACTTTGATTATTGATGGTTCTTTCCTCTCCATGGCAGTGTGCTGACCCCTAATAGCTTTGTCAGGAGTACATATAGCCCTACTATTGATGTAGATGCGACAGTGCTCACTATCAACTTGACGCTCCCTGAGAAGAGCCTGAGGAAAGGAGCGAGTAGGGTGTAGGTCAGAAACCCGACTTCAAGTGAGACTAGTAAAGCTGTGTAGTACAGACAAGGGTAATGTAAAGCTCTTATCCTGCCAAAAGTGTATCTCGTACCTAAGACCAGAATACCAGACACCACTATGCCCATCAAGATAGCACGTGCCTCTCTTACATCCTGCTTAATGGCACTCGCGGTTAGGAAAGCGAGCGCAGAAAGCGAAATGATCAGCCAACTGAGTAGCTTCTTTGAGACCATTGGCGACCTCCAGTACTCTCAGGGAGTCCACACCACCCTGTAACCTGTCATTCTGCTTATAGCGTCTATAGCATCCGGCAGACTGCCCAACCAAGGTATCCAACCCACTGCTTCTAAAACATCATAGGAGTCAAAACCCGCACTTTCTCGCCTGTTGAGGATATTTGTAACCCCCTCAATTCCTTGCTCAGCATCAATGAACACTTGCAAGGCCTCAGCTAGGACTGACGCCTCAGGAACCGATGCGAACAAACCAACAGTAGCGGCAATGTCCAGAAATATACTGATGGCATCAACCCCCATTTCGCTTATGTCTTCAGGCCGCTCGCGCAGAGGTCTGGTATCCCTAGTAAGGCGGGGGTGCCAATACATAGTTTCCGCGTCAGTAAAGAAGTGATACTCACCATGAACCGCTGAATCCAGGGAATATCTTGCCCAACGGGCAGCAAACTCAATTTGCGATATGCCCCCGATGGTGATCTCCCCATTGGGGCCTATACAAATACGTCCAAATTCCCAATCCCTCCCTCGCCCAGCTGTCCACCGAGGTTCATCATATACCCAACCTGTGACCCAGTCATAGCTATGGGCTCGCCTCAGTACTTCTAACCAACCCCACTTTCCTTCTAGCGCCCCTCCTTCCCGGAAGTATGCCAGCACTTCGTCCCAAGATCTCACGCCGAAAGAGCGCATAATCTCTTCCTCGCTATAGTACCCGCTCGGGTCAGTATACTTCAGCGGATTGTTCCGCACATACGTATACCGGTTCAGCGCCTGGGGGTTGCCCGGCTCGGGCACCACCGTGTCCGCACTGACAAACCGCCCCAGCAGCGGGTCGTAATAGCGGGCGCGGTAGTCCAGCAGGTCAAGGCCGGTATCCTGGCGCTGACCGATGTAAAGGCAAAACGAAAGTCACAAGCTTAAATGAACACATGAGCATCATATGGAACTCATTGCCCATGCTTTAACCACATTGGTAATAGTTCACCATAATCAAAGTAGGCTGTAATCCCACAACTGCTGCATTGGGCTCTAACTCCTAGCATTCTCCTAACCCCTCTGGTATAAACTGCGAACTCTACCCGGAGTTCCCCTCCACACGCGGGGCATTGATGTAACTCACCAGGGAAACTCTGGGCTTTAATCAGATCATCGATCAATCTCCCCAATTTTTCTAGGCTTTTGTGTTCCTTGTTTAACATCTTTACCATCCCTTCATCCTTGCAAACCTCTGAGCTATTCTTTCCACATATGCCTCTTCTAGGGCAAGTGGCATTCTCCATCCGCGAGCATACACACGATGATGCATTTCTTCATGCACAATGGTAATAAGAGTCTCTTCCCGTCCTGCCTCAATAGCCAGTGGTCCAACACGGGTGTACCTGCCAGGTAGTACTTCACCATACCGGTTGAGAGGCATAGTGGGATCATACTGCGGATACTGAGATAATCGCACGTTCTTCATCTCTGTGCGGACGATGTCGTCAATTAGGGATTGTGCCTCTTGCGCCGCTGCATCCCGGGCCGCTTTGGCCACCGCTAGCCGTGACACC
>JASFBC010000173.1:0-11634 GCA_036172315.1 Anaerolineae bacterium
ACACCGAATCGCCCGATTTGTCAAGAGGATATGCCGGGTGGTGATGGTTCACTTAAACGAGGCGGAAGCAGGTCTTTGAGGGGTTCGGACACTGGCGTTGGGGAGGGATGTCACCACAGCAAATGGCCTTCTCTCCGGCCACAAGAACAAAAAGAAAATATTTTTCATTGCAGCGGCGAAGCCGCCGCAATGAAAAATAATCTTTCTTTTAGGCTGTAAAAGCGGCCGGAGACCCATGGGGGAAGAACGTGGGCAAAAAGGCCAAAGTTAAGGATGGGGTGAGGTGACCGTCACCTCAACTTCAGCCGCCCCGCCAGTTGCGGGGGCACCATCGCGACCACGCGCACCCCCCGCGCGGTCGGGGTCTGGGATTCTACAACCCCTTGCTCACGGATCAACTGAAGCAGGTCGCCCCGGTCAAAGGGAAGAACTGTCTCCACCCGTACCAGCCCCTTCTTCAGGACGCTTTCCACTTTCTCCAGGAGGTCAGAGAGGCCATCTCCCCGAAGGGCAGAGATCAGCACCGGGTTGGGCAACTCCGAAGCCAGAGTCCGCGCCTCTTCAAGGTTTGCCAGACGGTCTGCCTTGTTTAAGGCAGTCACCATTGGCTTTCCCGCCGCTCCGATGGCCTCCAGGGTTTCCAGAACTGCCTCCGCCTGGCGACGAGCCTGGGGATGGGTGACGTCCAGGACGTGTAGCAGCAAGTCCGACTCCGCCACTTCCTCCAGCGTGGCCCGGAAGGCAGCGACCAGATGGGTGGGAAGTTTCTGGATGAAACCGACGGTGTCGGTGAAAAGGACGGTCCTCCCGCTGGGCAGTCGCACCCGTCGGGTGGTCGGGTCCAGTGTAGCGAACAGTTTGTCTTCCACCAGGACTCCAGCGTCGGAGAGCGCGTTCAGGAGGGTGGACTTCCCGGCATTCGTGTAGCCGACGATGGAGACGACCGGGATGCCCTCCCGGCGTCGCCGGGCGCGGTATCGGCTCCGGTGAGCCCGCACTTCCTCCAGTTCGGCTTTCAGATGAGCAATACGTCGCCGAATGACCCGACGGTCGGTCTCCAACTGAGTCTCGCCGGGACCCCGCACACCCACCCCGCCTATCGCGCCGCCGGCCCGCCCACCAACCTGCCGGGCCAGGTGGGTCCAGGCCCGGGTCAGGCGTGGCAGACGGTATTCGTACTGGGCCAGTTCCACCTGCAGCGCCCCCTCGCGCGTCTGGGCGTGCTGGGCGAAGATGTCCAGAATCAGCGCTGTACGGTCCAGTACTTTGACCCCGTCGCCCAGCGCCTTCTCCAGTTCCCGTTGGTGGCGGGGGGAAAGCTCTTCGTCAAAGACAACCACATTCGCCGCCGTTTCGGCCACCCGCTCCACCAGTTCTTCCACCTTGCCCGGACCGATGAAAGTGGACGGGTTGGGCCGTTCCAGTCGCTGGGTGACTTGTCCCACCACTTCCAGGCCCGCCGTCCGGGCCAGTTGGGCCAGTTCTTCCAGCGATGCTTCTACCGGCCAGGCGCCGTCGGGCGAATCGTCCGGCCTCTTCCACTCCACGCCGACCAGGATGGCTCGTTCGCGGGCGGGGCCGGTGGGTTCAACCGGTCTGACGATGTTTCACCTCCCGAGGAGAGTCCGGTTGCGAACGGGCAGTCAGCGACGGGGCATTGAAGCAGTAACCTACCCCTCGCACCGTCTTCAAATATTGGGGATGTCGCGGGTCTTCTTCTATTACTTTCCGCAGCCAGTGGATGTGGACCTCCAGGGTGCGGGTATCGTCCAGATAGTCGGTTTCCCAGACTTCTTTCATCAAAAATGCGCGGGTGAGAATCCGTCCATTGTTCCGCATAAAGGTCTCCAGCAAGCGGGCCTGGCGGGGGGTCAGACGGTGCTCTTCATCTCCCCGGATAACCACCCGTCGCTGGAGATCCAGAGCCAACTTCCCGACCCTCAGCAGATGGTTGCCCGGTGGCGAAAGCAGACGTTTCAACCGGTTGAGCAGTTTGCGCGTCGTGGGTGTCCCTCGCAACACGGCTACGCCGGGATAATGAGGCCGTTTCTGGTCCTCCGGGACAATCAGCAAGATCGGGATGTGATTCTCATTGGCGCTCAGTGCCTCGCAGAGCCGGAGTCCGTTGAACCGCAGGTATCGGGTATCTATGACCAGCAGGTCCAGAGGCACGGTTTCCAGCGCCGCACAGGCGGCATGCCGGGTATGTGCCCGGTCCACCTGAAAGCCTTGCTCCTCCAGGATGGCCGCGCAGGATGTCTTGGCGGCTCGTTCCCCCTCTATCAGCAAAATATGGCCTTTCATAACGTCTGCTCCGGTCTATCGGGGCGATGGAATATCTTTTGAACGAAGTGGATGGGCCCGTGGGGGAGAGTGAAGTGATTTCATTATACCCCAACTAATGGAGAAGGCAAGAGCCCGCTGATCTGCCCTGTGGGGCCCTCGGGCGTTCGCGGCCCAGGCAGGGCTGATTCCCTCACTGCGGATTTTCGGGTATAATCTATCCAGCGGGTAATCATTCAGCGATCATCCGAGAGAATCTGCGTTTATCTGCGTCCGAAATAAAACGGGACGCAGATTTTCGCAGGCTTCGCTCGCAGATGGACGCAGATTTTCAAAGATAATCCGAGAGAATCTGCGTTTATCTGCGTCCGAAATAAATCTGAGAGAATCTGCGTTTATCTGCGTCCCAAATATAGAAGCAGGCCATCGGGCTGAATAGTTACCCGAATTCATCCCCTCCGGAGGAATGCCACCGATGCAATCTCTGCTTCTTCTTCGTGACCGACTGGCTCAGGCCGTCGCCCTGGGGAAAGGGGACGATTTTCCCCACGCTGTCCCCCGTTTGTGGCTGACACTGGAAGGATCACCGGCCCGGCAGGTCGTCAACCCCTATCGGTTCTACCTGGAGCGGGTGGAGGAGATCCTGCACCAACCCCCCGCGCCGCTTCCGCAGGGGCCGGACGGTAGCTGGTCCCGGCAGGCTGTCGTCTATAATATTCTGGTGCGGGCGACGACTGCTTTTGACCACGATGGGGACGGTCATCTCTCCCTGGAGCCGATCGGTGACGGCTGGCAGGAGACGGGCACATTCCTGAAATCCATCGCCCTGCTCCCTGGTATGCGGGCGCTGGGGTTCAACACCGTTCACCTCCTGCCGGTGACCGCCGTCGGTGTGGACGGGCACAAGGGCAATCTGGGCTCCGTCTATGCCATCCGCAACCCCTATCGGCTGGATGACCGGCTATCGGAACCGGCCCTGGGGCTGGAGCCGGAAGAGGAGTTCGCCGCTTTTGTCCAGGCGGCCCATCACCTGGGCATGCGGGTGGTGGTAGAATTTGCCCTGCGGACTGCCTCGCTGGATGCCGACTGGGTCACTGAACACCCGGAGTGGTTCTATTGGATTCGGGCCGATGTCCCCGACCGGGCGCCGGATGAACGGCGGGAGGACGCCTACGGCGCGCCGGTCTTCACTCCGGAGGAACTGGCCATCATCAAGGAACGGGTGGCACGGGGAAAACGGACGGACCTCATCCCGCCCCATCCTATCTACCGGCAGATGTTCACCCTTCCCCCGCCGCCGGATTCCGTCCACAAAGAGGGCTCCCGCTGGATTGGTGTCCTGCCCGATGGGACGCGGGTGCGCATCCCCGGCGCCTTTGCCGACTGGCCCCCGGATGACCCTCAGCCACCCTGGACCGATGTCACCTACCTGCGCCTCTACGACCACCCGGACTTCAATTACATTGCCTACAACACGGTCCGGATGTACGACGACCGGCTGGCCCGGCCGGAGAACGCGGTGGAGCCGCTCTGGGAACGCATCGTGGAGATTCTGCCCTATTATTGCCGACAGTTCGGCATAGACGGCGCGATGATTGACATGGGCCACGCTCTTCCCCCCGAACTGAAGCGGCGCATCGTGGAGGCGGCCCGGGCTCTTCATCCGGAGTTCGCCTTCTGGGATGAGACCTTCTCCTACGATCACGGGCTGGTGGAAGAAGGGTATAACGCCGTCATCGGCAACTACTGGTGGGCCGTCTGGCGGCCGGAGCATCTGGTGAGCGGCCTCCTGCGCCCGCTGGCGGAGACGGGATTGCCCCTGCCCTTTTTCGCCGGGCCGGAGAGCCACAACACTCCCCGCGCGGCGGCCCGGCCCGGCGGCCTGGCGGCGGCCCGAATGGCCTGGGCCCTGGGATGCGTCCTTCCGGCCATCCCTTTCTGCCATTCTGGCCTGGAGTTGGCGGAAACGGTTCCGGTTAACACCGGGCTGGATTTCACGCGCGAGGAACTGCCTGATTATCCGGCTCATCGGCTGGCTCTCTTCAGCGCCGTCGCCTATGGGTGGGAAAACCGGCCCAACCTGATAGACTGGATTGCCCGCACGCTGGAAGTTCGCGCCCGCTACGCCGACATCATCGCCGACCCTGACCCTGCCACTTTCACCCTGGTGGAAAGCACGGACCCTCTGGTATGGGCCATCATCCGACAACGGGGCAATAGAGGACTGGCGCTGGTTGTCAATCTGGACGTTCACCGCGCGCGGTCTTTCTCCCTTCGCTTGCCGACGACTCTTTCCGCCGTCACCGATCTGCTGAGTGGTCGGCGGTGGGCTCTGGAGGGAGGGCGCCTGGAGGCGGAATGGCCGCCGGCGGGGTGCGCGCTGCTGGAAATCGGAAGCGCATGAAGGCATTATCCCCATCCCCAACGTCGGAGAGGCCGTCGTTGGCAATATCGGCACATCCCAGCAGTTGAACTACATTGCCATCGGGGCGTGCGTCAATCTGGCCAAGCGGCTGGAGGAGGTGGCGGCTCCCGGCCAGGTCCTGCTCAGCCGGGACGCCTATCAGCGAGTCCAGCAGTGGGTGGAAGCCCGACCACTGGCCCCCATCACGCTGGCCGGATTCCAGGAGCCCGTGGAGGTATACGAACTGATGGCTTTGAGGTAACTGTTCCGCGCTGATTGCTCCTGCCCTTAACAGGGCGACCGCCAGGAGGCAACTGCAGGGTTGCCTTTCCATTGCCCCTGTCCCTCGTCGGCGCCAGGAGGCGATCTCCGTCGGGCTGAACCGTTCCGCTTTGAGGTCCGGTTCGTAGTCAGGCACAGAGCGAAGCGAAGAGCCTCTATAATCGTCGCCGCTCCCGAACGGCTTCCAGGGCCATCGCGATGAACGCGTCCACCGACATCGCTCCGGGCACCTCCCCATCCCGACGGCGCAGGTTGACTTCCCCGTTCTGCATCTCCCGGTCGCCCACGACCAGCATGTAGGGGATTTTCTCCATCTGGGCATCCCGGATTTTGGCCTGCATGCGCTCGGGGGAGTCATTCACCTCTACTCGCAGGCCGGCCGCCCTCAACCGCCGCGCCACTTCCCAGGCGTAATCTATATGCCGGTCAGCGATGGGAATAACCACTGCCTGGACCGGTGCCAGCCAGACCGGGAACGCGCCGCCGTAGTGCTCCACCAATACCCCGAAGAACCGCTCCATACTCCCCAGGAGTGCCCGGTGGACCATATAGGGCCGCCGTTCCTGCCCGTCCCGGTCCCGGAAGGTCAGGTCAAATCGCTCCGGGAGGTTGAAGTCAAACTGGATGGTCGTGCACTGCCAGGCCCGGCCCAGCGCGTCCTTAATTTTGATGTCAATCTTGGGGCCGTAGAAGACAGCCTCGCCCTCCATTCGCTGATAGGGGAGGTTGCGGGCTTCCAGCGCTTTGACCAGGGATCGCTCTGCCTGTTCCCACATATCGTCGCTCCCGGCGTACTTCTCCGGCGTCCGGGGGTCGCGCACACTCAGTTCAATCTGGTACTTCTCAAAGCCGAAGTCCCGCAGGAGGCTTAGGCTGAAGTCCAGCACGCCCAGGATTTCGTCCTCTATCTGCTCCGGTGTGCAGAAGATGTGGGCGTCGTCCTGAGTGAAGCCGCGCACCCGCAGGAGGCCGTGGAGGACGCCGCTCCGTTCAAAGCGGTAGACCGTCCCCAGTTCCGCCCAGCGCAGGGGGAGGTCGCGGTAGGAGCGGGTCCGGCTCTTATAGATGAGGATGTGGAAGGGGCAGTTCATCGGCTTCAGATAGTACTGGACTCCCTCAATGTCTATGGGCGCGTACATGTTCTCTTTGTAGAAGTTCAGGTGGCCGGAGCGCTCCCAGAGTTGGGCCCGCCCGATGTGGGGGGTATAGATGATTTCGTAGCCGCCCTCCCGATGCCGGGCCCGCCAGTGGTCCTCTATAATCTGGCGGATGCGGCCCCCCTTGGGGTGCCAGTAGGCCAGACCGGCGCCGCCTTCTTCGTGGAAACTGATAAGGTCCAGTTCCTTGATGAGCCGCCGGTGGTCCCGCCGTTCTACTTCCTCCCGCCATGCCAGGTAGGCCTGCAGGTCTTCCGGTGTCTCCCAGGCGGTGCCGTAGATGCGCTGGAGCATGGGCCGCCGCTCATCCCCTCGCCAATACGCCCCGGCGACGTTGAGCAATTTGATCGCGTCCGGGTTGATCTCGCGGGTGTTGGTGACGTGCGGCCCCCGGCAGAGGTCCACAAAGGGGCCGTGTCGGTAGATGGAAAGGACGGGGCGCTCCTCGGTGGGATTGCCGTCCTCATCCACGCCGCCGGCCAGGATGCCCTCTATCAGTTCCAGTTTGTAGGGCTGGTCGGCGAAGAGGCGGCGGGCCTCGGCTTCGTCTATCTCCTGGTAGACAAAGTCGTACCCTTCGGCGATGATTTCCCGCATCCGGGCCTCAATTTCCACCAGGTCTTCCGGGGTGAGGGGACGGGGGAGGTCAAAGTCGTAGTAGAAGCCGGTCTCAATGGCCGGACCGATGGCCAGTTTGGCCTGGGGGAATTTTTCCAGGACGGCCTGGGCCATCACGTGCGCTGCGGAGTGGCGGATGCGCAGCAGGTGGTCGTTTTGGGCATGTTCGGACATTTTTCCCTCCTTAAATAAGCAAGGATACAGGGTATAATGATAGTGAAAGACCCCCGCGCCCTGGGGCGCGGGGGTCGTTCCCACGTGGTTCCACCCAGGTTCGGTCGGCAAGCGGATGCTGGCCGACCGCCCTCTGAGGCTATAACGGGCCTGCCCGGAGCCCTATACTTGGGGAGGGTCTATCCTCTTTCCAGGGCCCGCTCCCGGGGGGTTTTCCCGACCGTCCGGCGGGAGGGCTCCCAGCCTCTGACCCTCCCTCTCTGAAGCCTTCTCAGGCCGGTACTCGTCCCGGTCCACGCGTTGAGATGGCAGGTTGTCTCTACGTAACTATTCAGCCCGATGGAGATCGCCCTCCTGGCACCGATGGGAAATCGGCCTCCTTGCCGCAGACCACAGACGACGGTGGTCCGGGGTCGGTGGTCTGTCGTCTGTCGTCCATCTGGAAAGGACGGCGCAGGCCATCCTCCGGCCAAAGGGCCAGAAAGGCTGACTTTCCGTCAGCGCTGAATAATTAAGCGAAAAGTAAAGGTCTAATCGCCGCCCAGATAGGCCTCCCGGACGCGCGGATTATTCCGCAATTCCGCTGCCGTTCCCTCCATCTGAATGGCGCCTGTTTCCAGCACATAGCCCCGATGGGCCACCGAAAGGGCCATATGGGCGTTCTGCTCCACCAGCAGGATGGTGACGCCCTCCCGGTTAATCTGCTGGATGACGTTGAAAATCTCCTCCACCAGGATAGGGGCCAGTCCCATAGAGGGCTCGTCCATCAGCAATAGGCGAGGCTTGGCCATCAGTGCGCGGGCCACAGCCAGCATCTGCTGCTCTCCCCCGGAGAGGGTACCGCCCAGTTGCTCCGCCCGTTCCCGCAAGCGAGGGAAAATGCTGAAGACGAACTCCATGCTCTCCTCAATCTCCCGTTTATTCTGTCGGGTGAAGGCTCCCATCTCCAGATTCTCCCGCACCGTCAACGGAGCGAAAATCTTGCGCCCTTCCGGCACCTGGACGATGCCCATCCGCACAATCTGGTCGGCGCCCATATTGGTGATGTCTGTCCCGTCGTAGACGATTTTCCCCCGGTCAGCCAGGAGGAGGCCGGAGATGGTGCGCAGGGTGGTGGACTTCCCGGCACCGTTGGCGCCGATCAGGGTGACGATTTCCCCTTTCTCCACATGGAAAGAGATGCCATGCAGGGCCCGAATCGCCCCGTAGGAGACATGCAGATTTTCCACACTCAAAAGCGCCATCGCGTCCTCCTCAGTGGATGGCCTGACGGCCCAGATAGGCCTCAATCACCTGCGGGTTGCCCCGTACTTCCTCCGGCTTCCCCCGGGCGATAATCTCGCCGAAGTCCATCACCGTGATCCATTCGCAGATGTTCATCACCAGCCGCATCCGGTGCTCCACCAGGAAAATGGTCAACTGGAAGCGGTCCCGGATGAAGTGGATCAGTTCCATCAACTGGTCAATCTCCTGCGGGTTCATCCCTGCCGCCGGCTCGTCCAGGAGCAGGAGTCGGGGGTGAGTCGCCAGAGCGCGGGCGATCTCCAGCCGCCGCTGGAGACCATAAGGGAGGCTTCCGGCGATGTCATTTTGACGGTCTGCCAGTCCAAAAATCTCCAGAAACTCCTGGCTGCGTTCAATCATCGCTTTCTCCCGCTCCCGGTATCGGCGGGAACGGAAAATGGAATCCGCCAGCCCGTAGCCGGCGTGGGGATGGTAGGCGATGAGCACGTTATCCAGAACGGTCAGGTTGGCGAAGAGGCGGATGTTCTGGAACGTGCGAGCGATGCCCATCTGGATGATCTCGTGGGAGGGAAGGCCACCCAGTTGGGCACCCTCATAGCGGATGCTCCCCGCCGTTGGCCGATAGACGCCGGTGATGAGGTTAAAGACGGTGGTCTTCCCAGCGCCGTTGGGGCCGATAAGCCCTACCAGTTCCCCTTCTTTGATGGTAACAGAAAAGTCGTGGACTGCCCGGAGGCTGTCAAAGTAGTGAGTCAGCCCCTCAATCTCCAGAATGACGGGCCGGGCTTCTACTTCTGGACTGAGGTTTTCAGGCCGTCCCTTCATACTGTCACCTCCCCGGCCTCAGGGATCGCTTTCGGAACCGGCGGCGCCTCCTTCACCCGTGGCGGGGGTAAGGGGCGGCGCAGGAAGGCGATTTCGTATCGCCCCATCAGCCCCCGGGGGCGCAGGAGCATCATCAGGAGCAAAACCAGCGGGTAGACCACGAACCGCCAGGTCTCAAAACCTTCCGGCAGATAGAGCCGCAATAGACCTTCCAGCAGGAAAATCCAGAAGAAACCGGTGATGATAGTCCCGGTCATACTCCCCAGTCCCCCGAAGACGACGATAATGAGAGGGTTGAAGGAGGGGAGGAACCCAAATGTGGTCGGATGGAGGAAAGCCAGGTCGTGGGCGCGGATGCCTCCCGCCAGGCCGGCGAAGAGGCTGCCGATGACAAAAGCCAGGATTTTCTGGGAGGCTGTATCTATCCCGACCAGTTCCGCAGCCCGTTCGTCCTCCCGTACCGAGAGAATGGCCCGACCGGCGGAAGAGTGGAGAAGGTTCCGCAGCACCAGCGCCACAGCCATAAAGGAGAAAAACACCCACGGCCACGTCGTCCACTTCGGGATGCCGACCATCCCGCGCGCCCCTTTCATTTCCGGAAAGGGAAGGATGGTATCGGTGTTATCCAGAAGCACTTTAACGATGATGGTGAACCCCAGCGTGGCGATTCCGAAGTAGTCCGAACCCAGTTCCAGTACCGGGATGCCGAAGAGATAACTGACAATGCCGGCCAGTGTGGTACCCCCGACCAGGGCTAAAAAGAAAACGATTTGCTGGCTGATTCCGGTGGGAAGCCCGTTCAGAGCCCGGAAGACCGATTGACCAATGGCCGGATTGACAAACCGTACTGCCAGGAAGAAACCGAGGACGGCGGCTATAAAGTTAAACAGGAATTTGGTCAGCGTGGCGACGCCGTAGAAGCGGCGGAGGAAGACGCTGCCCCCGACCATCAGCAGCAGCGCCAGCAAGGAGCCGAAAATGACCACGACCAGCGCCGAAGGGTCGTTGCGTGCCCAGCGGTAGGTGATGTCGGCGGAGGCGTAGGCTCCGATGGCGTAGAAGCCATACTGTCCCAAGGAGAACTGGCCGTTGAAGCCGTAGATGAGGTTGAGCCCCAGGCTGACCATCGTGATGGCCGCGCCCCAGAAGATAACGCCCTGCCAGTAAGCGTTGAGGATACCTACGCTGATCAGGGCCTGGACCACGATAAAGACCAGCCCGGCTCCCAAGATAAAGGTGAAGTTCGTATTCCGCAAAAGTTGCCGCATCTTGCCCCCTCAGGATAGACCCCCCACTATACTTTCTCGCCCGGCGCTTCGCCGAAGATGCCCTGCGGTCGGATCAGCAGGACGATGATGAGCAGCGAGAAGGCGACGGCATCCCGCATCGGCGAGGAGATGAATCCGGCGCTGAGAACTTCCACCAGTCCCATGATCAAGGCACCCACAAAGGCGCCCGGAATGCTGCCAATGCCGCCGATCACGGCGGCGACGAAGGCCTTGAGGCCGGGGATGATGCCCATCAGGTGGTGGATCCGGTTATAGGCTGTGGCGAAAAGAATACCCCCTGCCCCTGCCAGACTACCGGCCAGTGCAAAGGTGGCGGCGATGACCATGTCCACATTAATTCCCATCAGCCGGGAGGTCGGCTTGTCGTAAGCGGAGGCCCGCATGGCCTTCCCGATGCGGGTGTACCGGACAATGTACTGGAGAATGACCAGCAGAATAACGGAAATTCCCATAATAATGAGCATAGCGTTAGATGCGGTCAGGTCAAAGTGCGTACGGATGACGCGGGGGGCCAGCCAGATGATGGTCAGTGCTGTGCCCAGGAATCCGCCGAAGAGCATCCCAAACTGAAGGAGCGGATTTCTCTGCCAGGCCTGGGCCCGCAGGTTCCCCCGTTGTCCCAGCACTTTCAAAATCCCGTACACAGCAGCGGCTACCAGGCACCCTCCCCAGAGAACGGCGATCCAGAAGGGAGGAACGACCTCGGCGCTTAGAGAATACACCCCAAAAGGGCGTGGGTAGGTGATGTAGTTATTGGTGAAAACGAAGGGCAGCCCGCCGAAATATTCCAGGAAAAAGGAAACGCCGATGGCTGTGATGAGCGCAGCGATGCGGGGCATCGCCCGAAGAGGGCGGTAAGCAAATCGCTCCATCGTTACAGCCAGCAGAGCAGAGGTCAGCATGGAAACCAGGATGACGCTAACCGTCCCGATAATCATCGCTGCCGTCGGATTCATTCCGGGCCAAATCGTCAGAGGCCACTGGTGCAGGTTCAGAAGGGAAATAGAGAAGAAACTGACAAAGGCGCCCACCATAAAGACGTCGCCGTGGGCGAAATTGATCAGTTTCACGATCCCGTAGACCATCGTATAGCCCAGGGCGATAAGGGCGTAGATGAAGCCCAACTGGAGGCCATTGAGGATCTGCTGGAAGAAGACACCGAGGTTCGCGGCCGCCGCGCGGCCGATGACGTAGAGCACCAGCGCTCCGCCCAGGGCAAATATGGCCTGGCTGATCCGGTTCAGGATCACCCCGCTGCGTCGCCGGAGCATTCGCTGTTCCATTCGCCGGGCTTCTATGGCGATGCTCATTGCACCTCCAGGTAATAAGATAGGGGATAACTATTCAGCCCGATGGA
>JASFBC010000174.1:0-42149 GCA_036172315.1 Anaerolineae bacterium
CTACGCGCTGGGTCATATCAAGGGCGCGGCCAACATTGGCGCGAACGCGCTCTTCACCCCGGAGACGCTGGCGAAACTGGACCCCAAGCGCCAGATCGTCGTCTACTGCTACAGCGGGCAGACCGCCGGGCAGGTGGTGGCGGCGCTGAACATGCTGGGCTACGATGCCTTCAGCCTCAGGTTCGGTATGCCCTCTTGGGCGCTGGTGGAGGGCGTCTCCGCCGGTCCCTGGAAGGACACCATGAGCCAGAATTATCCGGTGGATAAAGAACCTCATTCATTGCCGTAATGTAAAAGACGTGCCAGGCACTTCCGGAAGTGCCTGGCACGTTCTTACCCCGTAGCGCAAAGAGCCATCTGGCGCGCATACGGGATCTTCACGTAGGGAGGTGTCAGAGTGCGAAAGGGGATCTGGCTCTTTCTTGGCGGCCTCCTGGGGTTGATCCTGACGGCCTGCCTGGCCCGGCCGGAGATCACTCCTCTGCCGCCCAGCCCGATGCTCCCTATCATCCCCACCCTGGAAGCCACCCCGCTCCCGCCCACAGAGGCCCCGGCGCCAGCCGCCGATAGCCGCACCTGCATCGCCTGTCATACCGATCAGGAGACCCTGAAGGCACTGGCTGTGGAGCCGGAGAAGGCCGAACGTCTCTCCGAGGGAGAGGGCTGAGGGGGCGAGTTGCCTCCGTTGGAGGCGTGGGAGAAAGTCTTTCTGGACGATGAGGCGCTGGGCGAGGTGCATGCGGAACTGGGCTGCATCGCCTGTCACGGGGGCGTCGGCGGCGTGACGGATATGGCCGCCGCCCACGAGGGAGTGGTGCGCAGCCCCGACCCAGCCCAGAACTGCATCTTTTGCCACAGGCCCATCGTTAAAACCCAGCAGGACAGCCTGCATACGACCCTGGCCGGTTACTACACAGTGCTCCGGGCCCGCAGCGACGAGGAGCACTGGCCCCAACTGATGACCGCTTTTGATAACCACTGTGACAGGTGTCATGCTTCCTGTGGCGATTGCCACGTGAGCCGGCCTGCGCTCAACGAGGGGGGTCTGCTGGCGAAGCACGAGTTCAAGAAACTGCCCCCGATGAACCAGACCTGTGTCGGCTGTCACGGCACTCGGGTCAACGATGAGTACAAGGGCAAGAACCAGACGGCCGACGGGGAGAAGGTGCCGGCCGATGTCCACTTCAACCCCGGCGGAATGGCATGTTTTGCCTGCCACCCGGGGGATCAAATGCACGGGGCGCTGGGGGTTTTCAACCACCGGTATGACGGCCCACCGGACCCGTCCTGTACCCAGGCGGGGTGTCACGAGAACATTGGTGGGCCGGATGATCAGGTGGCTTTTCACACGAAACCTCATATGGAGAAGGTGCAGTGCCAGGTCTGTCACGCGGTGCCCTACAAGCACTGCTACAACTGCCACGTCCAACTCTCCGATAAGGGTGTCCCGTACTTCAAGTCGGATCCGTCGGAGATATACTTCATCATCGGGAAGAACCCGATCCGGGGTCCGGAGCGGCCATGGGAATACGTGGTGCTGCGGCACGTGCCAGTGGCCCGGGACACCTTCGCCTACTATGGCGAGAACCTCCTTTCCAATTTTGACGCGCGGGAGACCTGGACCTACGCCACACCCCACACCATCCAGCGCCGCACCCCGCAGACGGAGTCCTGCAATTCCTGTCACGGGAATGCATCCCTCTTCCTGACCGAGGATTCCGTCCGCCGGAAAGCGCCGGACGAAGTGGAGGCGAACCGCAAGGTCATTGTGACAAAGATACCCTCGGCGATACCGTAAGGGGAATTGGGTGGAGCCACGCGGCCCCACCCTCATCTTCTTCGCCCAGCGTTTAATCGGCCTGGAAATCGGCCCCCCTGCCACAGACCATAAGACGGCTGTAGCGCAGGCTGCCAGGCCTGCTTCTACAGGCTAACAGCCTACGCTACAGGCTAACAGCCTACGCTACAGGCTAACAGCCTGCGCTACAGGCTACAGCCTGCGCTACAGGCTAACAGCCTGCGCTGCAGGCTAACAGCCTGCGCTACAGGCTAACAGCCTGCGCTACAGGCTAACAGCCTGCGCTACAGGCTAACAGCCTGCGCTACAGGCTAACAGCCTGCGCTGCAGGCTAACAGCCTGCGCTACAGGCTAACAGCCTGCGTTACAGGCCGCAGTAGCGCAGGCCGCCAGGCCTGCACGCGGCGGCACAGTTCATCCGCACGGCAAAGACGCTGTGTATGCTACCACCAAACGCAGTCCCAGAATACAGAGCAACACCCGCACGAGAATCCGGAACCGTTCCGGACTCAGGAATCGGTTCAGACGCCCACCGACCAGAAACCCCACGGCCAGCGCGGGCATAGCGATCAGATAGGCCCGGGCGACCACCAGGGTCAGGTTGCGGGCTACCAGATGGCCCGCGATGACCAGCACGTCGTTGAAGATGAAAAGAGTTTGGAGGTTAGCCCGAAACTCATCGGGGGGCCATTCCTGGGCCTGACCATAGACGATGAGCGGCGGGCCGGAGGTGTTATAGGCTCCGCCCAGCATTCCGGCCAAAAAACCGATCCCCCAAGCCCAGGGACGCCCGCTCGGCCGGGGAATGCGAAAACCCGCAAGGGCGTACAGGGCGTAAAGGAAAATCACCGCACCCAGGACGCTCAGGACAATCCCCTCGTCTATTCGCCGCAGGGCCAGGATTCCCATCGGGATACCGAACATCATCCCGACCAGCAGAGGATAGATGGCGGAGGGACGAATGCCGGCCCGGTACCGGCTCAGCATCAACAGGTCTACCGTCGTGGTGATGAGGGCCACCAGAGGCGTGGCAGTGCGGATGCCGATCAGGCCGGGCAGGACCGCCATGGGGATCATCCCGGAGCCGAAACCGGTCAGCCGCTGGGTCAGCGCGGCGACGAGGGTAACCAGCGCGATCAGAAGGTCTATTCCCATCTGGCATTTCTTCCCGGTTGAAGTAAAATTGTCCGGCGACGAGAGCCTCGCCGGTGAGATTCCCATCATGCAGGAGGCCTGATGACGGAACATCCAGCGAACACTTCCGTGGACATTCTGGCCATCGGTGCTCATCCCGATGATGCGGAGATCGGCTGTGCGGGGTTGCTCCTGAAAGCGAAGGAGCGCGGCTTGCGGACCGGCATTCTGGTGCTCACCCAGGGGGAGATGGGGACGTTTGGTGATCCAGAAACCCGCCGGGCGGAGGCCGAGGCCGCCGCCCGTATCCTGCGGGTGGACGCGTTTCGCATTCTAGACCTGCCGGATGCGCGCCTGGAGTTCAACTACGAGAACACTCTGCGCATCGTGGAGGTCCTGCGGGAATGGCGACCCCGCTTATTGCTTTCTCCCCACGAGGACGATCATCACCCCGACCATATAGCAACGGCACAGATGGTGGAACGGGCCGCGTACCTGGCGACCCGCCCGGCGCTTTTCCCCCAATACGAGCCGCTTATTCCCCAGCCCTGTCATCTGATGTTCCCGCTATCCTTTCAGCGCCCGCTCCGCCCCCACTTCGTCCTGGATATCACGGACGTCTACGGGTTGAAACAGCAGGCGCTGCAGGCCCACGGATCCCAGTACGGGCCCATCCTCTTTGCGGTGGAGATCGTCGCCCGCTACTACGGGATGATGATTCCGGCGGCCTACGGCGAGGGTTTTCTGACCAAGAGGCCGCATCCCCTGACCGACGCGCTGGGGATTATTTGACCACTGACGGCTAATGCCCAATCCCCTACCGGCTAAATCACCGTCCCTTCGGGGATGATGGTGTCCTCCGGGATGACGACGATGCCGTCCCGGATGACGTACATGCCCTCATCCCGGTCCGGCTCCCCCTGGTGGGAGCGAATGATGACGCCGTCGCCGATGCGAACGTTTTTATCCAGAATGGCCCGCTCTATGGAGACGTTGTGCCCAAGACCGACGTTGGGGCGGCCCAGGCGACGATTTTCCGCCCGTTGCTCCTCGTCCTCATAAAAGTCGGCGCCCATCATCACCACCTGGCGCAGGCGCGAGCCGGGCCGGATCATACTCCGCAGCCCGATGACGCACTCCTCCAGATCGGCGTCGTAGAGGCGGCAACCATCCGCCACCACCGTCCGCTCCAGCCGGCAGCCGTCTATGCGGGAGGCCGGCAGGAAACGGGAACGGGTATAGATGGGAAAGCGCGGGTCATAAAAGTCAAAGGGTGGATCGGGCCGCGTCAGCGCCAGGTTCGCCTCATAGAACGCCCGGATCGTCCCGATGTCCTCCCAGTACCCCTCAAACGGGAAGGCGTAGACCCGGGTGGTCTGGATGGCCGCCGGGATGATGTGATGGCCGAAGTCGTCTCCTGGCACCTCCTCCAGCAGACGGGTCAGCACATCCAGCCGGAAGACGTAAATCCCCATAGAGGCCAGGAAGGGCTTCTCGCTCCCGTGACGGCTGGCCATGCCCTCCAGGACGGCCGGATCCTTCGGCTTTTCCTCAAAGGCAACAATCCGTCCCTCGCCGTTGGTCTTGAGAATCCCGAAGCGATGAGCATCCTGAGCGCCCACCGGCAGGACGGCGATGGTCGCGTCGGCCCGGGACTGACGGTGGTAGGCGATGAATTCACCGTAGTCCATCCGGTAGAGATGGTCGCCCGCCAGGATGAGGACGTCCTTCGGGTTGTGGGGGATAATGCGGTGCAGTTGCCGCCGGACCGCATCGGCCGTTCCCTGATACCAGGCATCGCTGGTCAGCGTTTGCTCAGCCGGGAGCAGTTCCACAAACCCGCCGGAGAAGATGTCAAACCGAAAGGTATGGTAGACGTGGCGGTGGAGGGACGCGGTGAGGAACTGGGTGAGGACGAAGATGCGGGTGATGCCAGAGTTGATGCAGTTACTGATGGAAATATCTATCAGGCGGTACTTTCCGGCGATGGGGACAGCCGGCTTGGCCCGCGCCTTGGTGAGCGGGTAGAGCCGGGTCCCTCGCCCACCGCCCAGAACGACCGCAACCACATCCTTTACACTCATCGGATACCTCCACTCCCAGAACCACTGACTACAGACCACCGACGACCGTCGTCCGTGGTCTGTAGTCTATTTACGCCAACCCCAGGCGGCGGAAGGCCCAGGGCGCGCCCAGGCCGCCCCACAGGCCCACCAGCCCGTAGCGGACGAAGCGGAAGAGCGGGGCTGGCTCCAGGCCGGAGAAGGCAACGCGTAACCCCAGCCAGAGAGCCACCAGGACGATCAGGCCCAGCAGGAAGCGCACCACCCGTTTCCAGACCGGGCCGCCGGAGTCAAAGCGGACCCACTGGCGCTCCAGCACGAACCCGACGCCCATCCCCATCAGCGTTGCTCCTTCTGTCACGCCGTCATCGGTGAAGAAAAGAAGCATCAGGAGCAGCGGAGCGATCAGGGCTACCCCCAACTGCCAGGTCAGTCCCTTCTCCTCCAGCCACCGCTCCACCCCCGGCTCCAGCCAGAGGTATAGGAACAGAAGCGCCGCGCCGATGACGTAGCCGCCCAGGACGTCATGGGGGAAGTGGACGCCCAGGTAGACGCGGGAGAGGGGGATGAAGAGCATCATCACCGCCGCCAGAATCCAGACCCAGCGGCGGCGGGCTTCTCTGGCCAGGTATCCCCAAACGACCACGGCGCTCTGGGTGTGGCCGCTGGGAAAGCCGTAGCCACTGGCTTCCCAGAGCACCTTCACCCGCCCCGGCGCATATTCCGGCGGGCGCGGCTGGGCCGCCAGGGTCTTCACCACCGCGTTAGTGTAGGCGCAGAGCAGAAAGGCGACGGTTAGCCGGGCCCCTGTCCGCCGGTCCAGACACCAGTAGACCAGTGGCAACAGCAGGAGGAAGAACTCCTCCTCCCCCATAAACGTGAACCCCCGGAAGGGCCAGTCCAGCGCAGGGCTGAACTGCTGAAACCATGCGATGACCCGAAGGCCCCAATCCATAAGGCCGTTCACAGGGCACCTCCTTTTTCGCCACTCCGCTGCTTCGGGGCTGACTACAAACGCCACTCCGCTGCTTCGGGGCTGACTACAAACGCCGCTCCGCTCGCCCATGGTCTGTGGTCTGTCGTCAAAACGGCCAGCGACGCGACCCGGTCGCCGTCACCCGCTCATCGGCGTCCAGCGAGAGCATCCCGGCCAGCCGGACACCCTGGGCCGTCCGGTCGGCGGCGGGAATCTGGTAGACCCGCTCCGCGTAGACCTTTCCGCGATGGGTGAAGAAGAGCAGAGTGTCCAGCGTGTGCGCCGTCAGCATATAGAGGACGGAGTCTTCCTCCGCATGCCAATAACGCCGCGCCCGCCCCGAGCCTGGGCCCGGAAGACCCGCTCCGGCACCCGCTTGATGTAGCCGCGCTGGGTGATGAGGATCAGGACCGTCTCGTCGGCGACCAGTTCTTCCTCCTCCAACTCGGCCTCCACGCCGTAGACAATGTGGGTGCGCCGGGGATCACCGTAGGCTTTCTTTAATTCCTCCAGGTCGGTGCGGACCACGCCCAGGATTTTGCGCGGCGAGGCCAGCAGGTCCTCCAGGTAGGCGATGCGGCGGATGAGTTCCTCGTACTCGTCGTCTATCTTCTGGCGCTCCAGCGCGGCCAGCCGTCGCAGGGGCATATCCAGAATCGCCTGGGCCTGGACTTCGGTCAGGTGGAAGCGTTCCATAAGGCGGGCCCGCGCCGTCTCCCCATCTGGGGACTGGCGGATGGTCTGGATGACGGCGTCCAGATGGTCCAGCGCGATTTTCAGCCCCTCCAGGATGTGGGCCCGTGCCTGGGCCCTGGCCAGTTCGTGGCGGCTGCGGCGGACGATGACCCTCTGCCGGTGCTCCACGTAGAGTTCCAGCGCCCGCTTCAGGGTCAAGAGGCGCGGTTCGCCATCTACCAGCGCCAGCAACTGAAGGCTGAAGGTGGATTGCAGGGCCGTGTGTTTGAAGAGGCGGTTGAGGACGGTCCGGGGCTGGGCCCCGCGCCGGAGTTCTATGACGATGCCCATCCCGCGCCGGTCCGATTCGTCCCGCAGGTCGGAGATGTCCTCCAGACGGCCGTCCCGGACCAGTTCGGCGATGCGTTCCAGCAGTGCGCTCTTGTTGACCTGGTAGGGGATTTCGGTGACGACAATACGATGGCGCCCGCCGTTGGTCTCCTCCACGGGGGCCTGGGCCCGGATGGTGATAAGGCCGCGTCCGGTAGCGTAGGCCTGGGTTAGCCCCTCGCCACCCAGGATGACACCGCCGGTGGGGAAATCCGGTCCGGGGAGGAACTGCATCAGGTCCTCCACGGTGACCTCGTCCCGCTCCTCCCAGTGGTCCACCAGGTAGATGAGGGCATCGCAGACCTCGGCCAGGTTGTGGGGCGGGATAGAGGTGGCCATGCCGACGGCGATGCCCGAAGAGCCGTTGACCAGCAGGTTGGGGAGGCGGGCTGGGAGGACGGCGGGCTCCTGGAGCGTCCCGTCAAAGTTGTCCACCCAGTCCACCGTCTCTTTGTCCAGGTCGTTCAGCATCTCGGCGGCGATGGGGGCCAGGCGGGCCTCCGTGTAGCGCATCGCGGCCGGGCTGTCGCCGTCTACCGAGCCGAAGTTCCCCTGCCCGTCCACCAGCGGGTAGCGGAGGGAAAAGTCCTGGGCCATGCGGGCCATGGCCTCGTAGACGGCGGCGTCGCCGCGGGGGTGGTACTTGCCCAGGACCTCGCCGACGATGCGGGCGGACTTTTTGTAGGGGGCGCCGGGATGGAGGCCCAGTTCGTGCATGGCGTAGAGGATGCGCCGCTGGACGGGCTTGAGGCCATCGCGCGCGTCGGGCAGCGCCCGCGCCACGATGACGCTCATCGCGTAGTCCAGATACGCGCGGCGCATCTCGGCTTCTATGGGGATGGGTTGGATAGAGGGGGGTTCCATTTACCGCAATAGGGCCTGGACGGCGGTATAGACATCCGCTTCGCGGCGGGCGATACGCGCGGCCCATTCCTCCAGCGCCTCCTCACCCACCTGTACCAGCAAGCGGGCCAGGAGTTCCCGCTCCAGCGCGCCGATCAGGTCGGCGCGAGCCCGGGCCTGCTCCCGATGGCTCCAGAGGCCGCTGGATTCCAGGTAGGCCCGGTGGGCCGCGATGGCGTCCAGGACCTCCGCCACCCCGCTCCCGTCCAGCGCGATGGTTTTGAGGACGGGGGGCCGCCAGGCCGCGTCCTTTCCCGGCCCGGCGTTGTTCCGGCCCAATTCCAGCGCCACTTCCAGGGCACGGGCGGTCTGAGCCGCACCAGGCTGGTCGGCCTTGTTCACCACCAGGATGTCCGCAATCTCCATGAGGCCGGCCTTCAGCGCCTGGACGTCGTCGCCCAGGCCCGGGGCCTCCACAACAACGGTGGTATGGGCGGTGCGGGCGATGTCCACCTCCGCCTGTCCCACGCCTACCGTCTCCACCAGGATGACGGCGAAGCCGGCGGCATCCAGGACTTTGACCACATCGCCGGTAGCGCGGGCCAGTCCACCCAGGCTTCCCCGGGTCGCCATACTGCGGATGAAGATACCCGGGTCGCCCGCCAGGTCCCGCATGCGCACCCGGTCGCCCAGGAGCGCGCCTCCAGTGAAGGGACTGGTGGGGTCCACGGCGATGATGCCCACCGTGGACCCGCGCCGGCGGAAGCCCTTGGCCAGTTCGTTGACCAGGGTGGACTTGCCGGTGCCTGGGGCGCCGGTGACGCCAACCACATGGGCGCGGCCGGTATACGGATACAGGGCGGCCAGAGCCGCCTGGGCCGGAGGGCCGTCATCCTCTATTAGCGAGATGAGGCGCGCCAGTGCCCGCCGGTCGCCCTCCAGAATGCGGGGGACCAGTTCCACGATCAGCCCCCACTGCAGGCCCGGCGGACCGCCTCCACGATGGTCTGGGTGGAGGTGCCGGGGCCGAAGATGGCCTCCACGCCCGCCTCTTTGAGCGCGGGGATGTCCTCGTCGGGGATGATGCCGCCGACGAAGACCCGGACGTGGTCCAGGCCGGCCTCCCGCAGCCCCTGGATGACGCGCGGCACCAGCATCATATGGGCGCCGGAGAGGATGGAAAGCCCCACCGCGTCCACGTCCTCCTGGAGGGCGGCCTCTACAATCATCTCTGGCGTCTGCCGCAGGCCGGTATAGATGACCTCCATACCGGCGTCCCGCAGGGCGCGGGCGACCACCTTGGCACCCCGGTCGTGGCCGTCCAGGCCAGGTTTGGCGATCAGAACCCGAAGTCGTTCTCCCATAGGTGCCTCCGGCAAGTGGGCAGGTATGCAAGTTGGCTTGCGGGATAATTATACCCTATTTTCTCTCCTGCGCCACTGCCAGGCGGTGGTTTCATCCTCACCCCTCCCCCTGCCCCCGAAGTTTGGCTTTTTCAGGGTAGGTGGTTATAAAATCGGAAAATGGCCTTCTCTCCGGCCACAAGAACAAGTGGAACTTCCTCCGACCGGCCGGGGTGGTCTTTCACCTGCGCCGCTGCGCCCCGCTGGCTGACCCGCAGATGGAAGACACGGGATGAAAGGCCGGCCTGCCGGAACGCGCGCCGCATCGCGTCGCCGATGGCTGGCTGATGGCGGGCGGAAAAGGCGATGAGAGCCGGACCGGCGCCGGAAAGGGGTAAAACCGCCCGCGCGACCCGGGTGGGAAAAGGGAAATCGGGGAGAACGATGGTCACCACCAGAGGTTTGACCGGCCAGCGGCGCGCGATGACCTTTCCTCCCTGGAGGACGGCGGCGACCAGTCCGCCCAGCAGGGCCGGAGCCACGTTATCCGGATGGCCTTCGTTTTGAGCCGCCAGGGTGAGCACTTCCTCAGGCGATAGGGGTTGACCCAGCAGGTAGTTGGCTCCCAGCAGACCGGTGAGCATGGCGGCAGAACTGGAGCCCAGGCCCGAAGCCAGGGGGATGCGGTTGAAACAATGAACCTGAATCCCTGCCGGCGATGCGCCCACCAGGGTATAGAGTTGGAGAGCCGAGCCCAGGACAAGATTCCGTTCATCGGAGGGCAGGGTATGTTTCCCTTCTCCATATACCTGTACGCCGATAGAAGAGTCGTGGGTCTGGATGAAAACCGCCTCGTTCCACAGGCTCAGCGCCATGCCGAGAGCATCAAAGCCCGGTCCCAGATTGGCGGTGGTGGCCGGTACGCGCACGGGGACGATTTTCATAGCGCCAGTACCTCTTCCAGAAGGTCTATGCGGGGCGGGATGCTCAGAGGCTTGCCGGCCCACTGGGTGATAATATCGGGGTCCTTCAAGCCGTGGCCGGTGCAGACGGCGACCACTCGCTGGCCTCGGACCCTCAGCCGCCTGGCGGCGATTTCGTGGGCCAGACCAGCCAGGCCTGCCGCAGAGGCCGGTTCCACCCAGATGCCCTCGGTGGCGGCCAGGAGGCGCTGCATGCTCAGGATTTCTTCGTCCGTCACCGCGATGATCCGTCCCCCCGATTCCTCGGCCGCCTGCAGCGCCTGTTCCCCCCGGGCGGGTCGGCCGATGCGGATGGCCGTTGCGACCGTCTCCGGCCGCTCCACCGGATGGCCAAGGACCAGGGGAGCGGCGCCTGCGGCCTGGACACCCAACAGGTGGGGGAGACCGGTGCCGTGCAGGGCATCGTACTGCCGAAATCCGGCCCGGTAGGCGGTGATGTTGCCTGCATTGCCCACAGGCAGGCAGAGCCAGTCGGGCGCCCAGCCGGTCGCAGATTTCAAAAGCGGCCGTTTTTAACCAGACCAATCGGGCGCTTCCGGGATATTTCAACGACTATTTGCAGGGCGTCGTCGAAAGAGCCTTCCACCTGAAGGACCTGGGCCCCGTAGGCGATCGCGCCGGCCAGTTTGCCTGTGGCGACTTTGCCCTGAGGGATCAGCACGACGGCACGCAGGCCGGCACGGGCGGCATAGGCGGCGGCAGAGGCGGCGGTATTGCCGGTAGAAGCACAGATAACCACCCGCGCTCCCTCCCCCACTGCCACGCTGATGGCAGCGGTCATCCCCCGATCTTTGAACGACCCGGTGGGATTCAAGCCCTCGTATTTGATATATAACTCAAATTCCCCTCCCAATTGTTCAGCCAGACGGGGGACAGGGATGAGGGGAGTATTCCCCTCCAGGAGCGTAACCGGGCAAGTTTCGGGGGGAAGATAAAGCAGATGACCATATCGGTGAAGGACTCCCTGATACTCGGACATGGCTTCCTCCTGGGCGGATAAAATTAAAAGGCCTCCGAGAGCGGACTCGGAGGCCTTTTCTGCGCTCAATACGACCTGCCGTCCGCTCACCCGTCGGGTGGCGGCTCAGTCGCAGTGGTCATCGTCTCGTAGCGCCTGGATTTACTGGCGGATCGGTAAATTGTCAAGTTGAGGTTCAGTGGCGCCATTTGCCAAATCGGGCGGTATGGATATAATCGGCGCTGGGGGCTTCGCGGAGTGAGCCCGGCGGAAGGGTAGGTAGTTACGTCCTTTGTGCATCCTTAGAGGAGGCCCCATGTTTCGTGCCGCTGTCGTGACCATCAGCGACAAGGGCTACGCCGGGGAGCGGGAAGACATCAGCGGAGCGCTTCTGGCGGACCTACTGCAGGCCGCCGGTGCCGAGGTGGTGGCCCAGACCATTGTCCCTGACGAGCCGGAGATGATTCGGCAGATTCTCATCCACCTGGCCGATGACCTGGGGGTAGATGTGATCCTGACGACCGGAGGGACCGGCTTCACCCCGCGCGACCACACTCCCGAGGCGACGCGCGCCGTCCTGGAACGGGAGGCGCCGGGACTGGCCGAGGTGCTGCGCTGGGAGGGGTACCGCCGTACCCCTCAGGCCGTCCTTTCCCGGGGTGTCGCCGGGCTGCGCGGCCGAACCCTCATCATCAACTTGCCGGGGAGCCCCCGCGCGGTGCGGGAAGGCATGGAGGCGCTCATCCCTATCCTCCCCCATGCCGTCCAGATGGCCCGGGGGGAGGATACGGAGCGGCATTAGGAGGGGAGTGAATGCAGGATGAACGGAGACCGGTGCTGAGCGTGGAAGAAGCACAGGAGCGGATTCTGGCGACGGTGCAGGTCCTGGAGCCGGAACGGGTGCCGATTCTGGAAGCAATGGGACGGGTGCTGGCGGAGGAGGTGACGGCGGACCGGGACATCCCGCCGCTCCCCAACTCGGCGATGGACGGCTACGCCATCCGCGCCGCCGATGTGACGCAAATACCGGCCCGCCTGCGGGTGGTTGCGAAGGCGCCGGCGGGTCGCTTCTGCCCGGTGGAGGTGAGACCGGGCATGGCGGTGCGCATTATGACCGGCGCGCCCATTCCCGCCGGGGCCGATACCGTTGTCCCTTTTGAACATACCCGCGTAGCGCAAGATAAATCCGGCGCTGCCGAATGGATAGAAATCCTCCGGGAGGTTCGCCCCGGAGCCCATATCCGGGAGGCCGGGGAGGACGTGCGCGCGGGCCAGGTCGTCCTCTCCCCGGGCCGCGTCCTGCGACCCCAGGAGATCGGCATGCTGGCCGCGCTGGGCCGGATGGAGGTCGCGGTCATCCGGCGGCCCCGGGCGGCGGTCCTGGCCACCGGCGACGAAGTCGTGCCACCCTGGGAGACCCCCGGCCCGGGCCAGATTCGGGACGCCAATTCCTACACCGTCGCCGCGCAGGTGCGCAAGTACGGCGGTATCCCCCTCATCCTGGGCGTCGCCCGGGATGAGGAGACGCTCATCCGGGAGGGGATCCGTCACGCACTGGCGGAGCGGGCTGACCTGATCATCACCTCCGGCGGAGTCTCCATCGGCGACTTTGACCTGGTCAAGCAGGTACTGGCGGCGGAGGGGGAGATGCGCTTCTGGTCGCTGAACATGAAGCCAGGGCGGCCGCTGGCCTTCGGTGTCGTCGGCGGGGTGCCCCTGGTTGGCCTGCCGGGAAACCCCGTCTCGGCGATGGTCGCAACGGAACTCTTTGTCCGTCCGGCTCTCCTGAAAATGCAGGGCTTCACCGAATGGCCCTGGCCCGAATGTCGCGCCCGTCTGACCGACCCCATCACCCGCAAGGATGGCCGTCGCCATTACCTGCGGGTACGGCTGCGGGAGACCCCTGACGGCTGGGAGGCAACCCTCACCGGCGATCAGGGCTCCGGCATCCTGAACTCCCTGATCCAGGCCGACGGTCTGGCGGTCATCCCCGAGGACGTGGACCACCTGCCCGCCGGCGCGGAAGTGCAGGTATTGCTGTTGGAGAGAGTGCAGGGGAGATGCTGAGAGACACTGCATCATACATCCTTGCCTGAATGTTCCTCCTCGCAGCCTTCTGCCTGCTGGTTTATCCCACGCCCAGGGCAAGATGATCTTGCGCTTCCAGGAGGTTCCTATGCCCCCTAATGACCGACTGACCCGCTGGGTCCAGGAGATAGCCCAGCACTGTCAACCCGACCGTATCCACTGGTGCGATGGTACGAAGGAAGAATACGACCGGTTAATGGCGCAGATGGTGGTTCGGGGGAACGCCATCCCCCTGAAGAAGCGGCCCAATAGTTTCCTCTTCCGCTCCCACCCCAGCGACGTCGCCCGGGTGGAAGACCGAACGTTCATCAGCACCTCGTCCAAAGACGACGCCGGCCCCACCAACAACTGGATCGCCCCGGACGAACTGAAGGCCATTATGTGGAAACTCTACGAGGGTTGCATGCGTGGCCGGACGATGTACGTCATCCCCTTCTCTATGGGCCCACTGGAATCCCCCATGGCCAAAATCGGCGTCCAGATTACCGATAGCCCCTATGTCGTCTGCAATATGCACATTATGACGCGCGTGGGGACAAGAGTGCGGCAGGCCATTGAAGAGGGGGCGGACTTCGTCCCCTGCCTCCACTCCGTCGGCGCGCCGCTGGCCCCGGGTCAGCAGGATGTCCCCTGGCCCTGCGCGCCGATGGAGCAGAAGTATATCAGCCACTTTCCGGAGGAGAACCTCATCTGGTCCTACGGCTCCGGTTACGGCGGTAATGCCCTCCTGGGCAAGAAATGCCTCGCCCTGCGCATCGCCTCGGCTATGGCCCGACGGGAGGGCTGGATGGCGGAGCACATGCTGATCCTGCGTCTGATCAGCCCCGAAGGGCGTCAATACCACATCGCTGGGGCCTTCCCTTCCGCCTGCGGCAAGACCAACCTGGCCATGATTCAGCCAACGATCCCCGGATGGCGGGCGGAGTGCCTGGGGGACGACATCGCCTGGATGAAAATCGGTCCCGACGGCCGCCTCTATGCCATTAATCCCGAAAGCGGCTTCTTCGGCGTCGCTCCGGGCACATCCTACAAGACCAATCCGGCGGCGATGGACACCCTCTGGGGGAACGTCATCTTCACCAACTGCGCGCTGACCGACGACGGCGACGTCTGGTGGGAGCGGATGACGGACGAACCGCCGGCCCATCTGGTAGACTGGCAAGGGCGGGACTGGACGCCCGACTCCTCCAATCCGGCGGCCCATCCCAACGCCCGCTTCACCGCCCCCACCCGGCAGTGTCCGGTCATCTCGCCGGACTGGGAGAAGCCGGAGGGGGTGCCGATAGACATCTTCATCTTCGGTGGCCGCCGGGCCACGACGATCCCGCTGGTCTACGAGGCCTACAACTGGGACCACGGCGTCTTCCTGGGCGCGACCCAGTCCTCAGAGACGACGGCGGCGGTCATCGGCGAGGTGGGCCGGGTGCGCCGCGACCCCTTCGCTATGCTCCCCTTCTGCGGATACCACATGGGGGATTACTTCGCCCACTGGCTCCATATGGGGGACCGTCTCAGAGATAAGGCTCCATGCATCTTCTACGTCAACTGGTTCCGCAAGACCCCCGACGGCCGCTGGCTCTGGCCCGGCTACGGCGAGAACAGCCGGGTGCTGGCCTGGATGTGCGCGCGAGTGGACGAACAGGCCGGGGCGGTGGAGACGCCCATCGGGCTCCTGCCGCGCCCGGAGGACCTGGATCTGCGAGGGCTGGACATCCCGCCGGAGGACGTCCAGGAACTGCTGCGGGTGGACGTGGACGCCTGGCGGGCCGAACTGTCGGATATAGAGCGCCACTTTGCCCGCTTCGGTGACCGTCTCCCCCACCGGCTGCGGGAGCAACTGCGCGGGCTTCAGGCCCGCCTGGGGTGACGGTGGAGGGCCCTGCAAGGGCACACGGTGTAATGACGATAACTTCGCCTTTCCAGGAGGGGTTCCCGATGACTGCACAAGGTGCCCGGGTCACCAAAGAAGAACTGCTGGCCAAAGCGAAGAAACCAGCGGAGGATGCGATGGCACTCCACCCCTACTATCGGGGCAAGGTGCAGATCGCGCCCAAGTGCCCCGTTCGGGGGCTGGATGACTTCGCCATCTGGTACACCCCCGGCGTGGCCGCCCCATGCCGGGCCATTCAGGAGAACCCCGATCTGGCCTACGAGTACACCAACAAGGGGAACACCGTCGCTGTCGTCTCCGACGGCACGCGGGTGCTGGGCCTGGGCAACATCGGCCCGCTGGCCGGCCTCCCTGTTATGGAGGGCAAGGCCCTGCTCTTCAAGTACCTGGGCGGCGTGGACGCGGTCCCTATCTGCCTGGATACCCGGGACCCCTACCGGATTATCCTGGCGGTCAAATGGCTTCAACCCGCTTTCGGCGGGATCAACCTGGAAGACATTGAGCAGCCCAAGTGTTTCCGGGTGCTGGATATGCTCCGCAGCGATCCTGAGGTGCAGATTCCCGTCTGGCACGACGACCAGCAGGGAACGGCGACGGTCATCCTGGCCGGGCTGATTAACGCCCTGAAGGTGGTGGGCAAGCGGATGGAGGAGATCAAGGTCGCGGTCATCGGCACCGGCGCGGCCAACATCGCCACCATCCGCCTGCTGGTCGCCTCGGGTGTCCCCTTCGGCCATATCATCGCCTGCGATAGCCAGGGCATCCTGCATCCGGGGCGGGAAGACATCGCCCAGCGGAAGATTGAGTTTGTGGATAAATGGCGGATCTGCCGGAACTCCAACGCCGAGGGCCGAAAGGGCGGAATCGCCGAGGTCCTGCGCGGCGTGGATGTCTGCATCGCGGCCAGCAAGCCGGGCCCGGGGACCATTCTCCCCGAATGGGTGAAGGGGATGGCGGAGGATGCCATCGTGTTCGCCTGCGCCAACCCCATCCCGGAGATCTGGCCCTGGGAAGCCAGAGAGGCCGGGGCGCGCATCGTGGGGACAGGTCGGAGCGACTTCCCCAATCAGATCAACAACTCGCTGGGCTTCCCGGCCATCTTCCGGGGCGTTCTGGATGTCCGGGCCACCACCATCACCGACGAGATGGCCATCGCCGCTGCCGAGGAATTGGCCCGCTGCGCGGAGGAGAAAGGGCTTCACGAGGAGTACATTATCCCCTCTATGGAGGAGTGGGAGGTATTTCCCCGGGAGGCAGCGGCCGTTGGGGTGAAGGCCCAGGAGCAAGAGGTGGCCCGTCTGCGCCTCTCCTATGACGAGTTGCTCCGAAAGGCCGAGGATACCATCCGCCACGCGCGGGAGATAACCCGGTTCCTGATGGAGAAGGGCCTCATCCCACCAGTGCCGGAACGCGGTATGTAATGCGCGATACGGCGTTAAGGAGGAGCCATGTACGACTTGATCGTCATCGGTGGAGGGCCGGCCGGGATTACGGCGGCGGCGATCGCCATCAACCAGCGGCTGGAGACACTGATCATCGCCGAGCGGTGGGGCGGCCAGATGACCTATGAGATGCAACTGGAGGACATGGCGGGACAGGAGGTCATCACGGGGGAGTCCTTGCTGGACGCCTTCCGCCGCCAGTTGGAGTACCTGGAATTCGCCCGTCACTTTGACCGGGTGACAAAGGTGACGCCGGAAGAGGCCTCTTTTCTGGTGGAGACGGCGGATGGGGACCGCTTCCGGGCGCGGGCTCTGATTATCGCCACCGGCGCCAAGCCGCAGCGGCTCAACGTACCGGGCGAGGAGCGATTGACCGGGCGGGGGCTGAGTTACTCCGCCGCGACCCATGCCGGGCTCTTTCTGGGCAAAGAGGTAGCCGTGGTGGGAAACGGGCGGCGCGCTCAGTGGGCGGCGGCCAGCCTGGCCCGCAAGGCCCACCGCGTCTATCTCCTGGCCCCGGAACCCCTGGTGACCACGCCGCTGGCCTCCAAACTCCGCCGAATGGATAACGTCACCCTCGTGGAGGGAGCCGTTGTCCAGGAAGTCCTGGGAAGCCAATACGTGGAGGGCCTGCGGGTACGGATGCCGGATGGGAGCGAGCAGGAGATACCCGTAAAGGGGGTCTTCGTCCAATTGGCCCGTATTCCCAACTCGCAACTGGTCCGGGGGTGGGTGGACTGCGATGAGCAGGGACACATTATTGTGGATGTTCACTGCGCCACCAGTTGGCCGGGAGTGTTTGCGGCAGGCGATGTCACCCTCGTCTCGGAGCAGGTGCTGGTCCACATCGGCGACGGGGCCAAGGCGGCCATCTCCGCCTACCATTATCTGCTGATGCGGGGGTAGTGGGGAGCCGGCCCCGTTCGGATGAGCGATTCCCGGCGGTTAGAGGGAGAGGACGGGGGAGGGAAGCGGAGGCGATCGGCCTTTCCATAGGGGTCACTCGGAGCGGCGGGCCAGGAGGGCCAGCACCCCTGCGACTGCTCCTCCCAGCGCCACCAGGGCCAGCAACTTGTAGAGCCGGGACGACACACTCAGCGCCAGCAGTCCAAAGACGCCACAGAAGGCCCAGTAGGCCAGGACAATGACAGGCTGAGGGACCCCCAGGTCCAGCAGCCGGAAATGGAGATGCCCCCGGTCCCCCCGGGTGGGCGGGCGCCGATGGCGCAGCCGGTCCACTATCTGCCAGGCGACGTCGGCGATGGGGATGCCCATGACCAGGAGGACGGTTGCCACCCGCGCGCCGGCTATGATGCCCAGGCATCCCAGGGCATAGCCGAGAAAAAAGGCGCCGTTGCTGCCCATAAAGACGCGAGCGGGGTGGAAGTTGTAGGGGAGAAAGCCCAGGGTGGCGCCCAACAGGGCGATGGGAAGAA
Organism: Anaerolineae bacterium; assembly: GCA_036172315.1. Classification (GTDB taxonomy): domain Bacteria; phylum Chloroflexota; class Anaerolineae; order B4-G1; family DUEL01; genus SpSt-77. The sequence continues at coordinate 18,021 of JASFBC010000174.1, forward strand.
GAGCCACACTGGGCTGACCCACCCGATGCATGTGCACCGCCAGGACCACGCACAGAATCGCCGCCACCCCCGCCGCCAGGCCGTCCAGGCCGTCCATCCAGTTGACGGTGTTGATCATCCCCGCAATCCAGAACAGCGTCAGCACCACCACCACCGGCATCGGGAAGACCACCATCTGGTTTGTCAGCGGATTGTTCACCCGTTCAATGAAGATGAGGGCGGCGATGGCGATGAATCCGGCGACCAGTTGGGCCAGAAGTTGAAACCGGGGCGAGAGGTCCCAGCGGTCGTCGGCCAGGCCGACTCCAAACATCCAGATGCTGCCGAGGACCAGCCCCAGCAGACGGCGGGGCTCTTTGGGGTCTGCGGTGGAGATTTGCAGCGCCAGCCCCACTGCCAGGGCCAGCAGAAAAGGGAAGAATATACCCATCCCGCCGGTTCGGGAGATGACCCCCTGATGCCTCCGACGTCCTCCCGGAGAGGACGTCATTCCCCAGCGAGGTCCCAGGCGCGCGGCCAGCGGCGTGAGAACCAGCGCCAGGAGAGCGGCCGTGGCGAAGACCAACAAATAGGCCAGTTCAGTGCGCATGGGTCTGTGCACTTCTCCGGGATATGCCCGGCACGCTGCGAATGGGTTATTCCAATCCCGGAATCTCCAGGCGGACCACTTCGCCGTGGATGTTGACGATCACCCGGAAACCCGTCATCCACAAGGCCAGCCGGAAGTCCTCCGCATTGACCGCCCCCGGCTCCAGCATCCGGTCCATATTCTCCAAACTCATCTCCAGGGCGGCCCGGGTGAAGGGGTCATCCGCCCCCATCATCCGCATCGCCCCCTCTACCAGCACGTCTTTCATCGGAAGGAAGCGTTCTTTCAGTCGCGCCAGTACCTGTCGGTCTACCTCTATGGAGTCCACATGGCGCAGAAAATCGCCGTCGGGGATCGCGTAGCAGGTATCGGCGCCCACCTGGGCCACCTGGACCGGTTGGCCGTCCTCGTTGTAGATGAGACCAGCAAAGAGGGGTTCCCGGGTCATCATTCTCCTCTCCGAAAATCGTACAGGCCGTCCTGAAAGGGGAACTTCGTGCCGCACTCTGTGCAGACCAACCGGTCGCCCTCGTCCACCAGCAGGAGGGAGCCGCAGGCGGTGCACCGGAAGAGACTGCCGGGGGGCGCGGAGGGTCGGTCCGCAGAAGCCGCCGCGCGCACGAAGACGCTGGGGGTCAGTTGCCAGAGCGCGCCGGTCGGCTGCAATAGTCGGTCCAGAGAAACCAGCCAGCCTGTCGGCACCGCCCGTTTGAGAAAACCGACCCGGAAGTGGGAGACGGCGCGGATTTGCACGATGCGCAGTCCCTGTTCTTCCAGATGACGGCGAATCCAGGCTGGATGGAAATCGTAGTTCAGAGGGGCAAACTCCACCGGTTGGGGGTCAAAAGGGGACCAGGACTGGCGCCGCAAGAGGTAGCGGATGACGGCCTTCAGGTGTCGTTTGTTGGCGAATTCCAGGACAAAAATGCCGCCCGGGGCCAGGACGTTTGCCACATTGCGCAGAACCGCGGGAGCGTCGGCGGCGTGGTGGAGGGTGCGCACCATTACTACGGTATCAAAGAGGCCCGGAGCGAAGGGGAGGCGGTAAAAGTCGCCCAGAACGTAGGTGTACCGGGGACGACCCCCGGGTCCGGCGTCGCCCAGTCGCTCCCGCGCATCCCGGAGTTGGGAGCGGGCGTAATCCAGCAGGATGACCCGCTCATACCCACCGTAGAGGTCGGCCAGACGGCCGAATCCGGCGCCGATTTCCACCAGAAAGCGGCCCGCAGGCGGGAGGAGTGCCCGCAGCGCGGCCCTTTCGGCCCCGTCCTCATACGCCCGCTCCGGCACCCAGAACTCGGTCCGGTAGCGGGAGCCCTCGTAGTCGCAGATGGGTGGAGTGGTCATGACGGCTTTCGCTTTTTCCGCCTCAGCGGACGGAGGGTCACATGGAGATAGGCGAAATCTCCCTGCGGAGGGATCAGGTCGGTTACCTCTACCACCTCAAACCGGTCTTCTCCCAGAACCACCACTTCGCCCAGACGGGGAGGGGTATCCCGGTTGACGATAGCCCCGGGATGGCGTCCGCCCAGCACGACGTAACTGACTTTGTAAATCATCGCGCCCCCCCTTTACCATCCGGCGACTACCCGCAGGTTGCGATGGCGCAGTTTGAACGAGAGGTCGCGGGCGATGTTGCGCATGACGGTGTAGCCGATCGCGTGGTTCTGATCGCAGAGAGCGTAGAACGCGTCTCGCGGGAGGACGAAAACGGTCGTACCGTCCATCAGCGCGCGGACAGTGGCCGAGCGGCTCCCCCGGTCTACCAGCCCCATCTCGCCGAAAATCTGTCCCTCTCCCAGGCGCACTACCGGCGTCGCCTCGGGGGGGCCGGGGATGTCCGGGACGGTGCCGCGTGGGACGACGACTTCCACCAGCCCTTTCTGGATGATATAAAGTTCGTCGGAAGGGGCCCCCTCGCGAATGATGGTCTCGCCGGCGTTGTAGGTGGCCCAATGGCCAATGGCGACAACCTGTCGGATTTCCTCCTCTGTCAGCCCACAGAAGAGGTCGCTGCGCTTCAGAAGTTCGGTCAATTCCTCCATCGTCATCCTCCTGGCCGGTTGCCGGCCCCGTGGCCGCCGGCTCGCGCCGGTAGCCGGCGCGATAACCGTTCAGCCCGATGGGGGGGGGCGCCCTTCGGGCGCTCCGCGCCGGGTGTCGGCGGAGCGACCGCAAGAGGGGCGACCGCGAGGGTCGCCCCTCCATTGCCCCTGCAGTATATGGTACGGCAGAACAGGAAGATTGTCAAGGTAGCCCGTTGTGGTACAATTTCCCACCAGGAGGCTTCATATGCTACAGCGAGCGCAGGACCTGTATGAGCAACTGGTGGCCTGGCGGCGGGAGTTCCACGCGCACCCCGAACTCGGCTTTCGGGAGAACCGCACTGCGGCCCGGGTGGCGGAAGTGCTGACCGGACTGGGCTATCGGGTTCGGACCGGGGTGGGGCGGACCGGTGTGGTGGCGGAGCGCGGGGAGGGGCACCCCATTATCGCCGTGCGCGCCGATATGGACGCCCTCCCCATTCAGGAGGCCAACGACGTTCCCTACATCTCCCAGGTTCCGGGGGTCATGCATGCCTGCGGGCACGATGCCCATACGGCGATCGCCCTGGGGGTGGCGAAATTGCTGGCCGAAGAATCGTTCCCCGGAACCATCCGCCTGCTCTTCCAGCCGGCGGAGGAGGTGGCGGATGAGGAGGGGCTCAGCGGCGCACCGCGCATGATCCAGGACGGCGCCATGGAGGGAGTGGACGCCGTTCTCGCTCTGCACGTGGACCCATCTGTGAGAGCGGGAGATATTGTTCTGGAGACCGGGCCGGCATCGGCAGGGGTGGACACATTCTACGCCACCATCCTGGGGCGCGGAGGACACGGGGCCTCCCCTCACAAGGCCGTAGACCCCATCTATATCGCCGGCCATGTGATTCTGGCCCTGCACGGCATCGTTTCCCGACGGCTGGACCCGATGGCACCGGCCGTCGTGAGCATCGGTTCTATTCACGGCGGTCAGGCCGATAACGTCATCCCGGACCGGGTGGAGTTGGTCGGGACCATCCGCTACATGAAGCCAGAGGTCCAGCGACAAATCCATGCCGAGATAGAGCGGGCGTTGGAGGTGGCCCGCGTGCTGGGCGGAAATTACGAACTCCGTCTGGAGATCGGCTACCCGCCGATGGTAAACGATGCCAGCATTGTGGGCCTCTTGCGGGAAGTTGCGGAGGACTTGCTGGGGAAAGATCACATTCAGCCACCCCACCCGGGGATGGGGGCGGAAGATTTCGGGTACTTTTCCGCGCTGGCTCCGGGGGCGATGTTGGGCCTGGGATGCCGGATAGAAGGGGACGAGCGGGTAGCCCACAACGCGCGCTTTGATATAGACGAGCGCTGCCTGCCGGTGGGGGCGGCAATCCTGGCGGAAGCCGCTCTGCGCCTGCTCCAGGGTAGAACGAGCGTCACATCTGGCCCTCGGGAGGACGAGCGGCCATAGAAGATTGCTCCTGCGGACAGGGGTAGATAAAAATGGGCCCGAATAACCCTTCTTGCCGGACCTGAACGACCTCCTGTTTGATCAGTTCCAGCACGGCCAGCAGGGCAACGACGATTTCCGCCCTCCTGGTAACCTCCGCCAGCAGGTCCTGGAAGAGGAGACGGCCCATCCGGGCGAGCCGTTCCCGAATTCGCTCCATCTGTTCGGCCACCGTGAACAGGGGCGGGGCGATGACCGTCTCCACCGCCGGGGCCGGATGCGCCTGCAGGGCTTCCTGCGCGGCCCGCACCAGGTCTTCCAGCGTGATACCCGAAAGGACAGCGGAGGGGTCGGTGGCCCCGGCGCGGGCCTCTCTGGGGGGCGCCACCCGCACGTAGGCCCGCCAGCCCCGCTCCTCCAGTCGTGCCAGTTCCGCCGCGACGGCCCGGTACGCCCGGTATACCTCCAATTGCCGGATCAGGTCCGCCGCAACCTCGTCCTCTTCCCCGCCTCTGGGACGGTACCCGGGCAGCAGGACCCGGCTCTTGATGAGCACCAGTTTCGCCGCCACCACCAGAAAGGCGGTCAGGTCTGCCAGGCTTTGCCGGCCCATCTCCTCCACGATGGCCAGGTACTGATCCGTCACCTGGGCCAGCGAGACGGCGGTAATATCCAGTTCCTCCCGCTCAATTAACTGGAGCAGGAGGTCCAGCGGCCCCTCAAAGATCGGCAACCGGATGGGGTAGTAGCGCATCATAGAGAATGGGGAGAATCAAGAATTAGCGCATCGCCGATTCTTCTCAATGAGCCGAACGTCGCCCACCAGGACGCCCTGGGGCAGGACGAAGACGGGGTTCAGGTCCATCTCGGCGATTTCCGGGTAAAGGAAGGGCAGTTCGGAGACCCGCGCGATAAGGTCGGTCAGCGCGTCCAGGTCGCCCTGAGGACGGCCCCGCGCCCCCGCCAGCAGGGTCGCCATTCGGGTCTCCCGAATCATCGCCGCCGCCTCGTCCCGGTCCACTGGCGCCACCCGCAGCGCGACATCCTGCAGAAGTTCGGTGTATATGCCCCCGGCCCCGAAGGCCACCACCGGGCCGAACTGCGGGTCTTGGAATAGCCCCACCAGTACCTCCTGCGCGCCCCGGATGAGCGGATAGATGACGACGCCCCGGAAATCCCGCCCGGCGGCGATCTCGGCCAGACGGTCAAATCCCGCGCGGACACCGCCATCATCGGCGATGCCCAGGATGACCCCGCCGAACTCTGACTTGTGCAGAATCTGCGGCGAGACGACCTTCATCACCACCGGATAGCCTACAGCCCGGGCCGCTTCCACCGCCTGGTCGGCGCTCTGGGCTGTGCGGAACTCCGGGACGGGGAAACCGTTCTCCTGCAGCCAGGCCATCAGGTCCGGCTCCAGGAGGGAGGGCGGGGGGGCAGCACCCCGCTCCGCTTCGTGCCTGACTACGAACGGGGCAGCGAGGGAGGGCACGGAGTAGTACTCCGCCAGGCGGGCCAGGGCGGCCACCGCGCGCTCGCCGGTGGCGAAGTTGGGGATGCCCTGCTCCCGCAGATAGCCGACGGCTCTGGCAACGATGGGGCCGGGGAGGAAGGCCGCCGCCACCGGCTTGCCACTCTCCCGCGCCGCTTGCACCACCCCGCGCGCCAGCGGGACCGAATCCAGATAAGCCGGGGCAATGTTCAGCGCTACCGCCGCGTCGTACTCCTCCAGGGCGGTCGTCAACGTCCGCCGGTACCCCTCCTCCGTCCCCTCCACCGTCAGGTCAATGGGGTTGGAGAGGCCGCAGTGGGGGGGCAAAAAGGCGGAGAGTCGCTCCTTCAGCGCCGGGGATGGCTCGGCAACCGTCAGTCCTACCTCCTCGGCCCGGTCGGCAGCCAGAACCCCCGGCCCGCCGGAATTGGTGACGATAACCACCCGGCGACCCCGCACCGGCGGCAGTGCGGTGAAGCCCAGACAGAGGTCAAACATTTCCTCCAGGGAGGTCACCCGCAGCACGCCGCACCCGCGCAGCGCGGCGTCGTACACCGCGTCGGCGCCGGCCATGGAGCCGGTGTGGGAGAGAGTGGCCCGGCGGCCCGCCTCCGTCCGTCCGGCTTTGATGACAACGACCGGTTTGCGGCGTGTGCAGGTCGCCAGCGCGCGCAGAAAATCCCGCCCCTCCGTCACTTCCTCAATGTACAGCGCCATCACCTGGGTCTCAGGGTCTTCGGCCAGATACTCCAGAAAATCCCGTTCGTTCAGGTCGGCCCCGTTGCCGTAACTGATGAACTTGGCGATCCCCAGGCCGTACTCCTTGGCCCAGGCCAGGAAGACGCCGCCGACGGCGCCGCTCTGGGCGATCAGGGAGACGGTGCCTACCGGAGGGCGCGTCTCCAGGGTGGGGAAGAGAGCATGGTGGGTGTTGACGATGCCCGCGCAGTTGGGGCCGACGACCCGGATGCCAGTCCTCCGGACGACCTCCCGGATGGCCTCCTCTCCGGCAACGTTGCCTACCTCTGAGAATCCGGCGGTGATGACAACAGCGGCGCGCACTCCGGCTCGCGCGCATTCCTCCAGGACAGCGGGAACCGTCGCCGCCGGAGTGACGATGACGGCCAGGTCCACCGGCCTGCCGATCTCAGCCACCGACGGGTAGCCGGAGACACCCAGCGCGCCCTGCCCTTTGGGGTTGACCACAGCCAGGCGCGTGGGCGGGAATCCGCCCTCTAACATCTGGCGGAGCAGGTGGTATCCCAATTTCCCCTCGCCGACCGAGCCGACGAGGGCGACTGCCTGAGGAGTGAAGAGTGCAGGCCACATAGGAGAACTTCTAAGGCGTTACGGCGAGCCCTGGATTTTCTGCCCGCCACGGTGGAATGATATACCATCGGGGCTTTTCCGTCAAGCGCCATGTCCGCCACGAAACGCGGTGAGGGGCGTTGAGAAGGGCCGAAATAGACGCCTCGCCCCATGAACAGACGTTGCGGCGGCGGTCCTTCAGGCCGCCGCCGCAACATCATCACCGTTTTGCCGACAGGAAAGGGGCGATGCCCCCCAGGGCTACCGATTCCGCAGGTAATTATTCAGCGCTGACGAAAGTCTGCCTCCCTGAGCCGGTGGTCGAGCGTCCAACCTTTCCCCGGTTGAGTGGAGATGCAGGAGTGGGCCAGTGGGCAGGAGCACGGGCTTTTACGCAAGGAGCGAGAGGCCGGGGACCCGTCTCCCCGGGGGCGCGAGGCTCCAAGGGACGGCCTCCCCGGCCGAACCTGAGGATACCAGTGGGGAAGGGGGGATGGAGGGTCACCTATGAGGGTGACCGTTCCATCATAAGCCCATCCTCCTTCGGGCATGGTCAGGGGTCAGTATTCCCAGCGCGATGGCAGCGGCCAGGATGCCCAGGCCTGCCCACTGGAGGGCGGAGAGGCCGCCGAAAAGGGGGGGCGTATCCCCTCGCAGGAAACCGAGGACGAACTCCCCCAGGCCGTAGAGAGTCAGCCACAGGGGGCAGGGGCGACATCCGCTTCCACCGGTTGCCCACCTCTGCCGCACGGCCCAGAGCGTTGGGGCCAGCGCGAGCGCCCCCCACCCCATCCCCAGCGCCGGCACAGCGACGCGCGGGGCACGCAGGCCATAGAGGTCAGGAAGTTCCGCGCTGAGGGTCCAGAGCAGGCCGTCATCGGGCCAGGTCTCCCGACCGCAGGCGCAGCCGGCCCGCAGACAGCCCAGATAAGCGGCGATCAGGACGACGGCCGCGCCCGGCGCCAGCGCGTCCCAGAGGGGCCCGGGAGGCCGCCGCCGGATGGAGGCCAGGATGGCTACCCCGACCATCCCGCCGACCACGGCTCCCGGCGCGGAGAGGCCGCCCAGCCCGAACGCTATTGCCGTCGGATGTTCCTGGAAGTAGGCCAGATGTGCCGCGACGTAGACCAGACGGCCCACCAGCAGGCCGCCGACCGCCGCCGACAGCACCCCGTCCACCACAACCAGCACAGGCAGCCCGCTCGGGCGCCCGGCCCAGAGGGCCAGCGCCGTCCCCAGCAGTACCCCGGCCGTCAGCGCGGCCCTGTAATCGGGCAGGGGCAGATGGGCGAGAAACTCAAACGCCATCGTGGTCAGGGGTCAATGGTCTGGGGTCAGTGGTCTGTGGCCTGAAAAATATCATCACGTACTCGTGCTTGAAGATGTAGTAACCCCCGGCCAGGGCGCGGTAGCGCCAGAGGTTGGTGCTCTTGCCTTTGCCCCGTTCGTTGCCGGTGATGTTCTTGACCACAATCGCTTTGGGCCGAAAGCCCACCCGCTGGCAGCGCTCCAGGCAGTAAAAGCCCAACGGGACCAGTTCTCCCCGCTCATACTTGTCACCGATGACCAGAACGGCGAAGCGGCCCGGCGCCAACAGGTCAAATCCGAGCCGGGCGACCGCCTCAAACCGGCTCAGAAACGTCTCCAGGTCCGGCGCGTTGGAGAGGTCGGCTCTGTGATCGGAAAAACGGATGATGTCGTGATAGGGAGGGTGCAGGATAAGCAGGTGCGCGCGGTCGGCGTCCATCGTCCCCAAAACCTCCCGCACCCGCCGGGCCGTCTCCTCCCGGGTGCTATCGCCCTGGAGGATGTGGATGCGCCGATCCAGCAAGTCCGGCGGAATCTTCCCCCGGACGTACTCTACCAGTTCCGGGTTCAACTCTACGCCGACGAAGCGGCGGTTCAGCCGCACCGCCTCTATCGCCCCCGTCCCGGAGCCCAGGAAAAGGTCCAGGACGATTTCGTCTTCCCGCGTGTAGCGCAGGTAGGTCTGGGTGGCGATCTGGGGGACGAAGTTGCCGTGATAATCCAACCGGTGGCCGCCGGTACGGTCGCGCGCCTCAATCAGCCAGAGGGAATCCGTCCAGATGTGGTCGTACTCCCGCCAGCGGGTGAGGTCAATATCGGAGTACCGGGTGCGCTTTTCTGTCCGTCCCATAAATTGGTACAATTTATCCCACCGATCTCCGAAAAAAATGTCCCGTCCGCGTCTTTGTAAGGATACCCCAGATTCCCTTATAGCGCAACTCTTGCGGAGTTTGCGCTACGCCTGGCCGCCCAATGGTCTCTCAGGTACCTTTTGCGTAACTATTCAGCCCGATGGAGATCGCCCTCTCGGCGCCGATGGGAAATCGGCCACCCCTCCACAGACAACGGCGGTCGGTGATCTGTCGTCTGTCGTCCGTCTTGAACGGACGGTGCAAGCCATCAGAGGCCGCGGGCCCAGGGAGGCTGACTTTCCGTCAGCGCCGAATAGTTACCCCTTTGCGGCAGAATCGGTTTGCGATTATAATTAGGGCAAATGCCCTGACAATGACGAGGAGCAGAGCCCCAGAATCCGGAATCCGCATGATCCGCCGACTGCTGGCCCGCTTCTATCACCTGCGCGGAATGACCTGGCGGCACTGGGGCCACCAGCACGATGACCCGGCGGCCTACCGTCGGGCTGAACGGGATTTTACCCGCGCGGTAGAGATACTACCGACTTTTGCGCAGGCGCTGTACGACCGGGGTCTCCTGCGCTGGCGGGAACTGGCCGACGGGGCCGGTGCGGAGGCAGATCTGACGCGCGTCCTGGAACTGGACCCGAAACGGGCGGAGGCGTGGTTCAATCGCGCGCTGGCCCGCGAAGTGACGGGCGATCTGGCCGGCGCGGTCGCTGACTTTCGTCGGTATCTCGCTGAGGGCAGCGACCCGCAATGGCGGGAGATCAGTCGGCGGCAGATCGCCATCCTGGAAGCCGACATCCGGGGAGAGAAATGAGCCGGGAGCCGATGCCTTCCCCCCGTTACCTCCAGCCATTGCTGGGGCTGCGCGCGGCGCTGCGCGTCTATCGCGCCACGCTCCAGATGCTGGGGGAGCAAGCCTGGGAGCCGGACCAGCGGCGGGAACTGCTGACCCTCTGGCGGCCCTGCCAGGAACGCCTGGACTCCCTGCTGGATACCCTTCCCGCAGAATGGGCGGGCCCGCTCCGCCTCTTGCGCCAGGAGATAGAGGATGGGTTGCTGGACGACCCACCCAGCCTGCCTGCCATCACCGATGCGCTGGATGGGCTGGAGCAAGCCTGCGAGGGCATGCTTGAGAATCTGATGCCCGTGCCAGACGCTTCTGGAAGCGCATAGCACGTCAGAGAACCGGGAGGAGGAAGGGATGAGCCCGGTCTTTGAAACGCTCCGGCGGCGATACCAGGACTTGATTGCCCGCAGCGGCACCCCGTCGCTCCCGGACGAGTTCTGGGAGAGCGTCCGCCTCTTTCTGGAGGACGCCCGGCAGGCCGGCCGGGCGCTGACGGACCCCGGAGAGCGGGCCCTGCTGCGGTCGTATATGCGCTTTCTGGCCGTCCTGCTCCACGAACGGGGGGAGACCCCCCCGCCGGTAGAATTGTTGCCTCCGGACCGGGGGTACCGGCCCGAGGCCCCGCCGGCTCGCCGGACCGAAGGGGGATTCCCGGCCTGGTTCTGGGGACTGGTAGGAGCCGCCGCGATGGCAGTGATCGCCGGGCTTGTTGCCGTACTGGGGGCATCCGGAGGTCACTTTGCCCCTCAGCCCACCGCCCTACCCTTCCCTATTCCCACCACCCCACCGGTCACCGCATCGCCCACCGCCTCCCCGACACCCCCTCCTTATCCTTCCCCCACCCCAACCCTCTCTCCGTCCCCCACACCCGCCGGCCCTCCGACCTTCAGCGCCCTGACGATCGCCCTGGGCGTGCTCCCCACCGGCGAACCGGTCCTGGTCGGCAACGAATTTGACTGGAACACCCGGGCCGTATATGCTATCTTTGACTACGCCGGAATGCGACCGGGCCTGTTCTGGTCGGCAGTCTGGACCCGCAATGGGCGGGAGATCGCCCGCCAGACCGGCCTCTGGGATCAGGAGGGAGCGGGCAGGGCCTGGGTGGTTTACTTCAACCCTGATGGAACGGTACTCTTTGGAGGCGATTACACTGTCTCGCTGTACATTGAGGATCAATTGCAGGCGGAAGCATCCTTCCGCGTCCGCTACTACGTCCCGCGCACGCCGACGCCATAGCCTTCCTGTAACGCGCTGCCGTCTGTTGCCCGTCGCCAGCCAGCAGGAAGCACAAAACGAGCCCCCAACGGCAATGCCTGCCACATTCCGCCGGATACCATTCCCCAGGAGGTCGTGCCCCGGACCCTGGCGGGTCTGCCCCGGGACGCTGCCCCCCGGTCTGCCCTGCGGCATTGCTGCGGCGCTGAGGGGGAGGAGGTGAAATGACCCTGCGAATTGCCTTTACCGGAACGGGTTTCATCGCCCGTGTCCGCGCCCAGGCAGCCTGCAAACTCCCCGAGGTGGAATTGACAGCGGTGGTCAATCACCGCCCCGAGTCCATGGCCGCCTTCGCCGCCGAATTCAGCATTCCTCGCCAGTATCTGGACGTTCGGGACCTCCTGGCCGACGGCGGGGTGGATGCCCTTATCGTCTGCACGCCCAACTACCTCCACGCGCCGCAGACGATCGCCGCGCTGGAGGCGGGCGTGCATGTGATGGTGGAAAAGCCCATGGCGATGAACGCTGCGGAGGCCGAGGCAATGCTCGCCGCCAGCCGTCGTTCGGGAGCGCTTCTGATGGTCGCTCACTGCTGGCGCTTTGACCCCGAAGTCCGATGGCTGCGCGGACAGGTGGAGGCCGGCCGGCTGGGCCGGATCGTCCGCACCAAGGGGTACGGCGTCCACGTCCGGTGGGGGCCGGGCGGCTGGTTCACCCAGAAGCGGTTTGCCGGTGGCGGGGCGCTGGCCGACATGGGCATCCACGCCCTGGACACCGCCCGCTTCCTGCTGGGCGACCCATTGCCAGTGAGCGTCTACGCTCGGGTCGGCACCTACTACGGCGACTACGACGTGGACGACACCGGCGTGCTGGTCGTCAACTGGGATAACGGCGCGGTCTCGGTGATAGAATCGGGCTGGTGGCAGCCCTACGCCGATGGGCCGGAGGCGGCGACCCAACTCTACGGGACGGCCGGCTTCGGGCAGGTCTTCCCCACCCGGCTGGTGGTCGGCGGCGAGGAAGTGCCGTCGGGCTTCCCGCCGGTGCGGGATCCCCACTGCCCGCAGAGCATGTACGACGATCAGATGGCCTATTTTGTGGACTGCATCCGTCAGGGCCGCCAGCCGGTCCCCGGCGGGGTGGAAGGCTGGATCAATATGCGGGTGGTGGACGCCGCCTACGAGAGCGCCCGCACCGGAGAGGTGGTTCCGGTGGCCTCCGGGCCAATACCTGAGGAATAAACAGGAGGGTAACTATTCAGCCCGATGGAGGTCATCCTCTTGACGCCGATGGGAAATCGGCCTCCCTCGCAGACCACAGACCACGGACCACAGACCATAGACGACGGTGGTCCGTCGTCGGTGGCCTGTCGTCCGTCGTCCCTCTGGAGAGGACGGCGCAGGCCCTCCTCCGGTCACAGGCCCAGGGAGGCGGACTTCCCGTCAGCGCGGAATCATTCCGTCGGCCCCGCGCGTCCTTTGCGATAAACTCCCACGAATGAGGCTGGGGCGGCAGGATTCGAACCTGCGGATGACGGATCCAAAGTCCGCTGCCTTACCCCTTGGCTACGCCCCAAAAATGACTTCGTTTTTATCTTACCACACCCGCGCCAAACGCGCAAATTCCCCGAATTTTATCTTTCCGGAGCAATTCCTGCAGCCTGGAACCGCTGCAGAGGACCCGGCAGAAGCGACCTCAGCGTCTCCCGCTCTGCGGGGGTGAAAGCCCCCAGCCCAATGACCAGCAGCGGGTAGGCCATCGGCGCGACCAGTAAGGCCGCCGGGCGGCTGTAGAAAGCCACTGCCGCCGTGAGCGCTCCCGTCCCCAGGCCCGCCAGCATCAGCCGCCCCAGCGTCTGCCGCCAGCCCACCGGCCCCACCTGCCGCGTGAGGTCGGCAGCGAAGAGGACCGCCAGCAACAACTCCCCGGCAATGAGAATCCAGGCCGACGCGACGTAACTGTAGCGCCCCGTCAGCAGGAGGTTTGCCCCCACAGTGAAGGCCACCCGCACGCCGGAAGCCAGGAAGACGTACCGCTGCCGGTTCAAGGCGATGAGCACATAGTTGGTCAGACTGTTAAACCAGCCGAAGGGGATGGACCAGACCAGAAGCCGCAGAGCCACCGCACCGTGGGGCAGGAAAGCCGAACCGCTGAGCAACCCCACCAGCGGTGTCGCCAGAAGGGTCATGAGAATTGCCGTTGGGAAGGCAACGGCTACAAGTAACTTGACGGAGAGCCGGTACGCCGCCCGCAGGGCCTCCCGGTCCTCCACCGCCAGCCGCGCCACCACCGGAAAGACCGCGATGGTGAAGAAGGACGGGATGATGTTCAGCGCATCCACCCACTTGCGGGCCGCGTCGTACCATCCCACGACGGCATCCCCCTGCAGCCGCTGGAGAAGCACGACGTTGGCACCGGGGAAGAGGGCCTGCAGAAGCAAGGAGAGCATCAGGGGCCAGGACTCCGCCAGCATGCCCCGCCAGAGGCGGAGGGAGGGCTCCCCCTTTCCCCGCAGGCTCCGGTACGGGAGGATGCAGTAGGCCAGCCCGGCCAGGATGCCCAGCGTGCAGAAGTTGGTCACGATGGAGGCTCCCGATAGGCCGACAATGCCAAGTCCGCCCACCAGCACGAATACCCCCAGCGTTACCTTGATGAGAGTGGTGACAGTCTGGACTGCGGCGGGGTACTCGTGCTTCTCATAGCCCCGGAAGAGCGCGGCCAGCCCGTAGGCCAGACTCCCCGGCAGGAGCCCCAGGTAGAGGAGCCCTGTCGCCCAGATCGTCTCCCGGGCCAGAGGGGCCTCCAGGGACTGCCAGGCCACCAGGAAGCCGCCCAGCAGCGGAAACGCGCCCAGGAAGAGTATGAGCCGCAGCGCGCTGGTGTTCAGGAAGAGTTCCCACGCCCGCTCCCGCTGCCGGGCCACCTCCCGCATCAGGTACATGTCCAGCCCGAAGTTGGCAATGATGTCAAACCAGAGGTAAATATTGACGGCGGTAGCATAGCGCCCGTTCCCCACCGGCCCCAGGATGCGGGCCATCAGCGCCGCGAAGGCCATCTCTATGACCCGGTTGAAGAGGTTCAGGACGATGGGGGCCAGGGAGTTCTTCGCCACCCGCCGAACAGTATCCGCCTCGTCCGTCTCCCGGTAGAAAAAGCGCCAGAGGTAGAGGCCCACCAGGAAGAGGACGACCATCCCGGCGACAAAGGTGATGAACGCGCCGATTTTGACGCTATTGGGGCTATATTTGAAGCGGACGGTCCAGGCCCCCGGTTCCAGGTAGACGGCGCGAAAGTTGCCGTTAGCCCGACAGATAGCGACCTCCCGCTCCGCGTCCTCGCCGGCCCCCTGGGGCCGGACGAAGGCCCGCCAGCCGGGGAAGTGGCTATCCCCCAGAACCAGCCATGATGGCTCCGGGACCGCCACGTCCACAAAGACTTCGTTCAGTGTGTAGCGGGTGATGGCCTGGGGAAGGGGGTTGGCAGGACGCCACTCCGCTTCGCTTCGTGGCTGACTGCAAGCGGCGTCCAGGACGACATAGTGGTGGACGTCGTAGGTGCGGAGAGCCTCCGCCACGTCCTCCGCGAAGACGGCGGCGGAGGTGGAAAGGGTAAACGCGCGGGGGAGAACCCCCAGGTTCTCATAGACCCGCACCGCCCGATCCTGGTAGACGAGGCGGTACTTGGCCGGATTGGGGATTTCCACCTCGGTGATAATGTACTTGACATTGAGCATATCCAGCAGGGGACTATCCAGGCTGGACCAGGTCCGCAGGGAGGCGATGCGGTTATAGGGGAGTTCGTCCTGGGGCTCAATGAGCGCCATATAGTCGGCATACTGCGCGGGGAAGATGGAGTCGTAGCCGGCGATGGTCTGGAGGTCGTAGAGCATGCCGGAGTTGGCGTTCATCGTCTTGGTGGTGCCAGGCGGGGTGAAGGTGGCATAGCGCCAAAGGGAAGTGTCCTGGCGGAGAAACTCCACCACAGGCGGGGTGTAGTCCAGCAGTTGCGGGTCCACGGCGGGGTTGAAGCCCACGCCGAAGGCGACAAAGTCCACCCCAAGGACCAGAACAGCCAGGATTTGCCAGACGGGGATGCCGCTCCCTTGCGCCCAATGAGTATCCAGAAACCGGCATAGCGCAAGATTCATCTTGCGCCGCGCGGGACGGGATAAATCTTGCGCGGCAGAAGTACCGGATCCGAGGTAAATGGAGCACTGGCTGACCCGCAGGACGATACCCGTCGCGGCCAGCAGCAGGCCGAAGAGCGCAATCCAGCGGAACTCGTAGGAGTAAAAGGCACGGTGGTTGGGGAAGCCGGAGGGGGCCAGAGCCAGGCCCCAGAAAACCCGCTCCACCAGCGGCTCCACGCGGGTGAAGAAGATACGGCTTACGGCCAACCCGACCAGGGTGAGCAACCCGCCCCAGAAAGCCAGCGCGGCCAGAACCGTCGCGGCGGAGGGGGAGGCATCCAGAAGGAGCAAGCGGAGGATTTTGGGGCGCCGCTCCGCTTCGCTCCGGGGCTGAGTACGAACGAGGTCGGCCCCAAAGGCCGCCAGGACCGCCACCGAGAGGGTCAGCGGGAAGACCCACCGGAAAGGGGAATGGGACTGATGGAGGTATGGCAGGACATAGACCAGCGCGTAGGCCGGCGTACCGAAGATGCAGGCCAGGGAGAAAAGAGCGAGAAGGAGGAAAAAGGCGCACGTCGCAGGGCGCACGTCGCAGGGAGCAGAGCGCTGTTTGCGGAAGATGCGAGCCGTGAAACGGGAGATGGTCAGCGCGGCCAGGAAGAGAGGGAGAAGCCCCAAATACGCCCCACCCTCCACGTAGTTCTTCACGTCCCAATCGGGGCTGAGGATGGGTTGCCCTTCGGCATTGACAGTGAAAGGGATGATGCGCCTCTGGAAAAGGTCAAAGTAGGCGTGGTGGGAAGGGTTGCCAAAGAAGTTGGGAATCAGAAAGGCGATAAGCCGCCGGGGTGGGTAGGCCCAGCCCAGGACCTGCTGCAGCGTGGGCGCGGCTTGAGCGCCCCGAAAGCCCAGGGAGGCCACCTCGTAGAGGGGGATGAACTGCACCGCCCCCAGCGCCAACCCCAGGACCAGCATCAGGGCCAGCCAGAGGAGGGGACGGAGACGGTCCTCCCCCCACCCCTGGCGGCTGCGCTGCCCCCTCCAATAAGGGGAGGGGTGAGGAACCGCCAGCCGCCACACGATATATGCCCCGGTCACCAGCAGGACGAAGTAGGTGTTCTCAGCGTGGCCCGCCAGCATCTGGCAGCCCAGCCCAACTGCTCCCAGTACCGCCCAGGGGAGGCTGGCAGGCCGGCCGCCCAGCGCGGGCCGCTGCTGGACCACCCGCTCCACCATCGCCAGAATGAAGGGAAGCCAGGAGGCCCCGGCGATGATCATCGGGTGGACTACCGAGACCACCATAAAACCGCTGAACTGATATGTGATCCCGGCGATGAAACTCCCCAGGCGTCCGGCGCCCAGGGTGCGGGCGAACAGGTACATCCACACCCCTGCCAGCCCCAGTTGGAGCCACGGGAACACCCCGTACGCGCGCCAGAGGGGGAGGATGTAGAAGACGACGCTCAGCGGGTAGAGCCCGGAATGCTGACCGTTAGCCAGAAAGGGATGTCCGGCAAAGATATACGGGTCCCAGAGCGGGAGTTCCCGGTTGTGGAGAGCCTGAAGCAGCAGCCGTTTCCAGACGTAGTTCTCCAGGATCAGGTCGGCCAGGAGGGGGTTCTGCGGGATATTCACGCCCAGTTCTGCGGCGGCAGAGCGGAACGGTTCAAAGAGAAAGAGCGCGTCGGCTGGGACAAGAGTTCTGGACCCGAAGACCACCGGCGCAAAAAGCAGAAGGGGTAGGAGCATCAGCAGGATGACGATCAGCACGCTGTATTTCTCCCCGTTCATCTGCGTCCCTTACCCAAACCCCCGTAGCGTCTACGGACCTCCCAAACTCGCAGGGCCGCTTCTATCTGCACCCGCAGGCTCATCTTGGAGCGCCCTCTCCGCCGCTCCTCAAAACGGATGGGGATTTCCAGAATCCGATAGCCCAACCGTTCGCAGAGATAAGCTATTTCCACCTGAAAAATATACCCCTGAGAACGGACCCGGCTCAGATCCATCCCCTCCAGCGTCTCCTGCCTCCAGGCGCGGAAGCCACCGGTGATGTCGTGAATGCGGGAGCCCAGAATGGTACGGGCGTAAAAATTACCCCACCGGGAGAGCAGGCGGCGCTCCCACCCCCAGTCCTCCGCAGTCGCGCCGCCGGGGATGTAGCGGGAGCCGACAACCAGGTCGTAGTCGGGGATGGGGGCCAGGAGACGGGGGACATCGGCAGGGTTGTGGGAAAAGTCGCAGTCCATCTGGACAATGACATCGGCCCCATCCGCCAGGGCCCGCTGGAAGCCCTCCACGTATGCCCGTCCCAACCCGCGTGGGCCGGCGCGGTGGAGGACGGCGACCCGACCGGGGTGCTCCGCCGCCAGACGGTCGGCAATCTCCCCCGTGCCATCGGGCGAAGCGTCGTCCACGACCAGAATACCCAGGCCTGGGATGCTCAGATCTAACAGCGCCTCTACCATCGGACCGATATTTTCTGCCTCGTTGTAGGTTGGAAGAACGACGGTCGTTCGCATCCGCTCTCACCTGGATGGTGCTTTCCGGCGTCAAACAGGGCGTAAGGAAATTGGGGCGGGTAGTCCAGCCACCCGCCCCAAGGGAGAAGTGCTTTTTACACCGAGGACCTTCAGTCTATAGAACGCAGAGACCGGTAGATGGCTTCCTTCAGTTTCCCGACGCTGGGGTATGACGGGCCTGCAGCCAGGACCCCCACCCGGACGGTCAGGCGGGGAATGGAAGGCTTCACCCCGTCCCGCATCGCCTCCCAATCCTCCCGGGGGTAAAAGAGCGCCAGAGCCTCCTGCAAGCGATGGGTCAGCCGCTCCTGCACCCGCCTGGCCTGCTCCGGCCCGGTGATGGTGATGAACAGCGCATCATCCAGTTGTCCGACGAAGGTATCCTTCCCGCCTTCCTCTTCGGCCGCGTGGCGGACCATCAGGGCGAGGGCGCGCAGGACGTCGTCCCGGGCCACGAAGCCGTAGGTGTCGGCAAACGCCTCCAGTCCGTCCAGCGCCACAGCCGTCACGCCCCAGGCCTTCTCGTCCAGCAACTGGCTAAGACGATCCTCCACCAATTTGGCATAAGGGAGTTCGGTTACCGGGTGGATCACCGATTGCATCTGCACCCGGCGGAGGATGTTTCGCACCCGCAGACGCAGTTCCTGAATGTCAAAGGGCTTGGTGATATAGTCCACAGCCCCCAACTCCAGTCCGGCCAGCCGGTCAATCCGTTCCCTCTTTTCGGTCAGGAAGAGGATGGGTATCTGGGCCGTACGGCGGTGGCTGCGCAGTTGACGGCAGACCTCATAGCCGTCCACGTCCGGCAAACGGATGTCCAGGATGATGAGATCGGGCAGGGTATGCTGGACGAAGTTCAGCGCCTCTTTGCCCCAGCCGCATACGCTCACCTCATACCCCTGAATCTGGAAGTACGAGGCCAGCATTTCGGCAGTGTTCGGCTCGTCTTCCACGATGAGAATCTGCTGCGGCATGCCTGCCCCCAATCTTGATTAGCCGATGGGTTCTTTATAAATGGCGTAAGTACAAACTTTGCCTCCTGCGGCAACACAATCAATTTCATCTATGCGGAACTTCTTACCTCCGCTGACCCAGTGGAGGCCTTCCTCAATGACCCCCATTCCGGCAAAGCAGATGGGGCGGTCGGAGTGACGGCCCCAGCAGACCGGACAGGGGTCCATCGTATAGGTGTAGTACTCCCCCTTATCTTCCACCTTGCTCACCTGGTCGCTGAACTGAGTGAAAATTTGGGCCAGAGCGGGGAGCCCGACCTTCAGTTTGGCGCTCAGGGGGAGGGCACGAAAGGCCAGGTCTCCCATACCGACCAGGGGGCCGAAGCCCGGGAGTCCCAGGGTGAACGATGCGCGCCCGGCCCGCAGTTCCAGCCCCCGGCTGCCGCGCGGGCCATACATCTCCTCCAGCGCCATATTCAGCGCCGAGAAGTCGGCAAAGTCAAATTCTTTGTCAAAGTTATCCGGGGGGTAATCGTCAATCAGGTGGGAAAGACCAGCCAGGTTCAGGATCGCGTTCAGGCCGTTCTTTCCCATTACTTCCTCAATGGCCATAATGTATATACGGGCCAGTTTGTTGGGGTAATAGTAGCCGCTGGGTGGGATTCTTCTCACGGTATGCCTCCTTCCCCGGCCTACAGGATATCGGCCAGTTCTTCGGCCGCGCGCCGCATCTCCAGGAAGACCAGACCCAGTTTGGCGCCCGCGCGGGCCATCACGGTGAGGACCGCGTCCTCGCCAACAGCGGTCAGGATGACATACCCTCGCTCGCCCTTTACGTAGACCTCGTCCAGTGCCCCTCGCCCCAGTTCGCTGGCAATCCGTTCGCCCAGGGAGAGCATGGCCGCCGACATGGCCGCGACCCGATCCTCCTCCACACCGGCGGGCAGGGCGGAGGCAATGGCCAGACCGTCTACGCTGACGAGGGAGGAAGCCTCAATGTCAGGAGTGCTCATCTGAAGATTGCGCAGACGCTCCACGATTCGGTCGGTACGGGTTTTGTCCGCCATCCTTTCGCTCCTTGAGAGGGGGGTTGATGAGAAACTGTCGCCAAATTACCACGAAATTCGTTCATTGTCAAGTGGCCTGATGAGAGAACGATGCTCTTCCGTCGGGCGTTGTCGGGCAAGGCTGAGAAATGAGCGCCCAGTAACCCACAAGGCCATAATGTAGCGATTCAGCGCTGACGGAAGGTCAGCCTCTCCGGGCCTTTGGCCGGAGGACGGCCTGGGCCATCCTTTCCGGAGGCGTCAACGGGGGTTGGCGCCCGGCGCAAAGCGTCCAACGTAGGGGCAACCGCCGTAGGGGCAGGCCTTGCGCCTGCCTGCCCCTGCCCCACATCGGTGCCAGGAGGGCGACTACCCTCGGGCTGAAAAGTTATGCTATGATTATAGTCCGGTCCCTCAATTGGGCAAATGGCCAGCCTGCGCCAGCCGGGATGTGCCCGTACAGCCGGACGCCCAGGGCAAAGTGGCCGGTCGGCCTCCGTCGGCGTGCCGGAGCGTCGCCGCGATCGCCCCCGGCGTCCAGTCCAGCGTCGGCCAGGCCGGCAGCGTCGGCACGGTGATGGTCAGCACGTCGCCGCAGGGCAGGTCGTCATCCTCGGCGACGCCCTCGCCCGTCGCGGCGATAACGTAGGGCATCCACCCGTTGCGGCTGGTCGCCGGCCAGGGGAGACCGCCAGCCATCGCTCTGGCAGGGTTCCACGCCGCCGTCCGCCACGGCCAGCCGTCCGGCGGCGGAGGGTTCGGTCAGCGCCGCCTGCAGGGCCGTCAGCGCGGGCCGTCTGCGCCTGCTGGCGGGCCTGCGTCGCGCGCCGGCGTTTGGCAGGACGCCAGCGGGCGGGCTATCAAAGGCCAGGTGTTGGTCAGCGTGAGCGCGCCTGCGGGTTCCAGTCGGCGGCGCAAGCGGGTTGAGGTCGGGCGTGCCGACCAGCAGGCAGGGCGGTGTAGACCGTCTCCACCAGCGCCGCGCGCGGCGCGGCAGTATCTATCTCGCCGCGCCAGGCCGCGCCCTGCAGGACGTTGCCCAGCCCGTCGGCGGCGTGGGCATCCAGCCGGTAGAGGCCCTCCATCCCCTGCGCCGGGGTGTACGTCCAGGTGGTAGAAAGCATGCCCGTGCTGCTCTGCGCCCGCGTCGCGGTCTGGCGGGTAGCCTCGGCCAGTTCGGCGACCAGGCGCATGCGGGCTTCGCCGGTGGCCTCGTTTGCGCACGTCGCCGATTTCCTGGATTGAAAGTTTTGTCCAAAGCCAGTTCGTTGACACCCCCCCTGAAATCGTGTATAATTGATTAAGTAATCCATCACCCAATTGAGGAAATGAAAAATGACCCGTGTCGTCAGCGCCACTCAGGCCCGCATCCGCTTCGGCGAATTGATGCGCCAGGTCGCAGAAACCAACGAACCGATCACTGTGGAGCGGGATGGCCGGCCCTGCGTCGTCGTCCTCTCTGTGGAAGCCTACCGCCGCCTGAAAGACGCCCAGGCCCGCCCTCCCTGGCAGGATGTCCTGAGCCAGGTGCGGGACTTTCGGGCCCACCTCCAGGTCCGACGTGGTGGAAAGCCGCTGCCCCCACCGGAGGAGATCATCCGGGAGATCCGGGAGGAGCGAAATGCCGAACTCACCGGTCTGCCTTGATGCCAGTTTCCTCCTGCGGCTGCTCCTAGACGGGGAGACGGCCTCTCAGGCCGATGGCCTCTGGGAGGCCTGGCATCGGGAAGGGCGACGGCTGGTGGCCCCTACTCTCCTGTACTACGAAGTGACGAACGCCCTGCACCGGTACGCCGCGCAGGGAGACCTCCTCCCCGATGAGGTGGAAACGCTATTAGGCCTGGCCCTGCGCCTGGACGTAGAACTTATTGGCGATGCCGAACTCCACCGCCGGGCCCTCCAACTGGCCCGCACGCTCTCCCTCCCCACCACTGACGATGCTCACTACCTGGCCCTGGCGGAACGGCTGGACGCTGAATTCTGGACCGCCGACGCGCGCCTGGCTCAGGCCGTTCAGGACCGCCTGCCCCGGGTGCATGTTCTGGGAGGGCCCCGAGGGTGAGGAAGCGTAGACTGTATGTTCATTAGGGCAAACCATATCGGCGACGAGGCCCAAAAGCGCAGTCGGGATTTTCTCAACGGAGGAAAATATGCTGGAGATTGGGCAACTGGAATCCTGGCTCTGGGAAGCCGCCTGTGCGATCCGGGGCCCCGTGGACGCCCCCAAGTTCAAGGACTATATCCTCCCCCTTGTCTTCCTCAAACGGCTCTCGGATGTCTTTGACGATGAACTGGACCGCCTGGCCAACGAGTTCAGAGACCGAAATGTCGCCGTCCGCATCGTGGAGCAAGACCACAGGTATGTCCGTTTCTACATCCCTCGGGAAGCCCGCTGGGAGTCTATTCGGAAGGTGACCACCGGCCTGGGGCAGTATCTGACCGACGCGGTGCGTGCCATCGCCCGGGAGAACCCTAAACTCCAGGGGGTCATAGACACGGTGGATTTCAACGCCACTGCCGCCGGTCAGCGCATCCTGGACGACGCCCCCCTGGCCGATCTGGTCCAGGTCCTCAGCCGCCACCGGCTGGGCCTCAAGGATGTGGAGCCGGACATCCTGGGCCGCGCTTACGAGTACCTGCTGCGCAAGTTCGCCGAGGGCCAAGGCCAGAGCGCGGGCGAGTTCTACACCCCGCGCGAGGTTGGCACCCTCATGGCCCGTATCTTGGATCCCCGGCCGGGGATGACCGTCTACGATCCCGCCTGTGGATCCGGCGGCCTGCTCATCAAGTGCCACCTGCGGCTGCTGGAAACCCGCGGCGTCCAGCAGAACGGCCGGCGGATGCTGCCATCGGAAGTCGCTCCGCTCAAACTCCACGGGCAGGAGATCAATCCCTCTACCTTCGCCATCGCCCGGATGAACGCCGTCATCCACGATATGGACGCGGACATCCGCCTCGGCGACACGATGCGCCGTCCCGCCTTTACCGACGACGCCGGCCGCCCCCTTCAGTTTGACCTCGTGGTCGCCAACCCGATGTGGAACCAGAAGTTCCCGCAAGAAGTGTACGAGAACGACCTCTACGAGCGCTTCCGCTTCGGGACGCCGCCTTCCTCCAGCGCCGATTGGGGCTGGATCCAGCACATGGTCGCCTCTCTGCGCGACGGGGGGCGTATGGCCGTCGTGCTGGATACCGGGGCCGTCTCGCGCGGCTCAGGAAACCTGGGCTCTAATCGGGAGCGGGACATCCGCCGGAAATTCGTGGAGGCCGACCTGATTGAGGCGGTGGTCCTTCTGCCGGAGAACCTCTTCTACAACACCACCGCGCCCGGCATCATCTTGGTAGTCAACCGGGCCAAACGCCATCCCGGAGAAATCCTGCTGATTAACGCCGGCCAGCAATTTGCCAAAGGGCGGCCCAAGAATTACTTGACAGAGGAGCAGATAGAGGTAATCGCCGGGATTTATCATGCATGGGGCGATCCTGTAGCTGTTAGGGCGAAAAATCTTTCGCCCCAATATGCCGTGATTTCCCGCGACGAAGCGGCGCGCAACGATTACAACCTCTCCCCCAGCCGCTACGTGGCGGTCAACGGCAGCGAGGAGACCCTGCCGCTGGAGGAGGCGCTGGTGCGGCTGGAGGAAGCGGAGGAGGAACGCGCCGAAGCCGAACGCGCCCTGCGCCAGGTGTTGTGGGCTTTGGTTGCCCCAAACGGAGGGGAGGGGGTATGAAGATAAAGGCCATCTCCGCGCCTGATGCAACAAAGCTCAAGGAAACCGAACTCGGCCCCCTGCCGGAGGAGTGGCGGGTGGTCAGGTTGGGGGAGCTTGTTGCAAAAGGCGTCCTTTGGATGAAGAACGGTTTCCCGCAAGGAGAGCATAATCAGACAGGTTTAGGTATTCCGCATCTACGGCCTTTCAACATTACTGACACTGGCGACATTACTCTGTCTCAAATCAAGTACGTGCCTCCTCCAGCCGAAGACAGCCCCTACTGGGTTTTGCAAGGGGATGTAATTTTCAACAATACCAACAGCGAAGAACTTGTTGGGAAAACAGCGTATTTCAATCTGAACGGCAAATTTGTAATTTCCAACCACATGACTCTAATACGGGTTTTATCTGATGAAGTAAATGCCTACTGGCTTTCAAAGTATCTCCATTGGCTTTGGAATAAAAGAATATTCCAAGGTCTTTGTCGTCGTCATGTCAACCAAGCAAGTGTTAGCCTTGAGCGTTTAAAACAAGTAACGATCCCCCTCCCCCCTCTCCCCGAGCAGCGGGCGATTGCGCAGGTGTTGCGGACGGTGCAGCAGGCCAAGGAGGCAACCGAGCGGGTCATTGCCGCCCTGCGCGAACTGAAAAAGAGCCTGATGCGCCACCTCTACACCTATGG
>JASFBC010000175.1:0-1201 GCA_036172315.1 Anaerolineae bacterium
GCCGCCAGGGCAGGTCCCGGGCATGGCGGGCGAACCAATCCAGTAGACGGTCGGCAGGATGCGGAGATATGTTCGCCTCCCAGTAACTATTCAGCCCGATGGAGATCGCCCCCTTGGCGCCGATGGGAAATCGGCCTCCCCCCGCAGACCACAGACCATAGACCACAGACGACAGTGGTCGGTGGTCTGCCGTCCGTCGTCCATCCGGAAAGAACGGCGCAGGCCGTCCAGGGGCCGCAAGCCCAGGGAGGCTGACTTTCAGTCAGCGCTGAATAGTTACCGCCTCCAAAGGTAACTCTTCGGGCGGTGACGAAACGTCACCCCCTGGGTCTGTGGCCCATCGTCGGCCTGCGCCGACGGGGGTATTGGCATAGGCCGATACCCGGCATGAAGCGCCCAAACGGAGGGATTGCAATCAGGCTGAAACATCTGCCTCTAAAAAAGAGCCCCAGCTATAGCGGTCGGGGCCCTGTGTATTGCCAGGCCTCTCGGAGGAAAACAGCCTATGGCGCGGAGACCGCACGATACGCGTTGATGCGTCCCCAGTACCAATAAGTGCCGGTCCCAGGAATGGGGTCCGCGTTCTGCTCAATCCGGCTGCGGACGCAGGGAGCGGTGGAGCACTTCCCGGTCGCCCAGACCAGCCCGGCCAGGCCAGCGACGTGGCCATAGAGGTGCCGTTCAGTGCGTCGTAGGTCGTGTAGTAGCCATAGGCAGTGTTCAGGTATACCGTAGTGTCCGGCATCGTGGAGAGGATGGCCACTCCCGGCGCCGCCACAT
The DNA here is from genome assembly GCA_036172315.1 of Anaerolineae bacterium. GTDB lineage: Bacteria > Chloroflexota > Anaerolineae > B4-G1 > DUEL01 > SpSt-77. Next base: position 781 of record JASFBC010000175.1, read on the forward strand.
CCACCCAGGATGAACCGTACTAGGAGAATGAGGCCTTGGCGTCGTTCTGGTCCGTGGCGGCAACGCAATGCAATTGGTGTATGCAGCCGGATAGGACTTGGCCTTCGTGCCGTTGTTGCCCGCCGCGCAAGCCAGCACGGCCCCCTTATTCCGGGCATAATCCACAGCGTTCCGCAGCGTGGTGGAGCCCACAGAGCCACCCGGGCTCAGATTGATGACCTTGGCTCCGTTATCGGCTGCCCAAATGATGGCATTGACGACGGCCGTGTAGGAACCGGAGCCGGAGGCATCCAGGGCTTTAGCGGCGATCAGGCTGATGCTCCAGTTCATTCCAGAAACGCCCACACCGTTGTTGGTGAGCGCGCCAATGGTGCCGGCCACGTGGGTACCATGACCGTCGTTATTTGATAAAGTCTTTCTG
>JASFBC010000176.1:0-1752 GCA_036172315.1 Anaerolineae bacterium
CGGGCTGATCGGAAGCCTGCGCTGGTGGTACGAAGCCCTCGTGCGCGGCCTGGGCGGGTACGCCTGCGACCCGACCGGTAATAACCGATGCCCCGACAAAGATGGGAAACGGTGCGTCGCTTGTGAATTGTTTGGCTGCACCGGCTGGGCGCGCAAGTTCCGCCTACGAGTGTTGGACAGTAATGGGGGATTGATTGAGAACGCAGTTGGAGCAGAGCAGGAAATAACACTTCAGTTCTTGGAATTGCGCCCGATGAGTGAGGAGGAGAAATGGCTACTGGCGAACGCTGTAGAAATCGCGGCTCGTTACGGGGCAATAGGTGGCAAGACAACGTCACTGCGCCAAGTGCAAGGGCTGGTCAAACTGGCCAAGCCCGTTGACAAGCCCGGGCTACAAAAAGACGCGGTCAGGCAATGGTTGCGAGGTTTTCGTCGGGTTAAACATAAACCCAAATGGGCAGACCTGAGGTATTTCATATTCGTTCCCAACAAGGCCCTAAGCGAGGATCCACGCGAAATCGCGCGCCGCGTCGATCCAGGTTTCTTGTTAGGTCAGAAAAAGCCAGAACGAAGCCGAAAGATATTCGTATTCAAAAGACCCGACAGAACCTTTGCCTATTTCAGAACTAAGGAGACATATCAAAAGGTGTTGAAGGAATGGGGCGCAACTTTCAGAAGTGAAGGCATCAAAACTGGCGAGGAGGTGCTCCATGAGTTATGACCTGTACGTTGAATGCCCGCGAGGCGATGAGGCAGCCCAACTGCGTCTGCTCGTCACCGAAGAGAGCGAAAATGCCTTGAAAAAGTATTTATTGCTTGTTCATGGGCAATATGACAAGAAACAGAAACGGCTTGTGACATCCGGCGCTTTTAACTCATTAATTTCAAAGCAATTGGATAATTTGAAAACGCTCGGGATAAATCCGGCAACCACCCCGCAAATGGATATTCTTCCTCCCGGCTCCTGGTTCCTGCAATTCACCTTCACCCTCGCCAAGCCCTGGATGAGCAAGGACGACGACCCCTTCTATGTGACCGGGAGCGTCAACCCGGTGCGCAAAGACAAAGTCTTCAAGGCGCCGATGATGTCTGCCGCCGGTTGGAAGGGCCTGCTGCGCTGGACGGCGATGCATACCTGCCTGGCGCAGCAAAAAGATGCGCTGACCCCCCAGGATTTTGCCCAGAAGCGTTTCCGCCAGGCCCTGCTGTTCGGCGACGAAAAGGGCGAAGAGCCGGGCCAGATCAAAGACTTTGCCGCCTTTCTGGGCGCGCTCAAGCCCGAAGCCCGTGCCGAATATGAGCATCTCTTACGCGTGCACTATCAGGTGAAATCCGATGACCCGCTCCCCCATCACAGTGGACGCCTGACCTTCTATCCGACCTTCTTCAACCAGATTGACGTGGAAGTCATCAACCCGCACTCGCGCGAGACCAAAGCCGGCACGCACCCCATTTACCTGGAATGCGTCCCTGTTGGCGCGCAAGGGACCTTCTCCCTGCTCTACGTCCCCTTTGACCTCATCGGCCAGGACGAAGACGAAATACGCCAACAGGCAATTGCGGATTTGCAACGTGTCGCAGAAGGCATCAAAGAGATGATGCTCACCTACGGCTTCTCCGCCAAGCGCACCAGCGGGTATGGGGTGGCGAAAGATGAGATTCAGAACGTGGTTGTGGTAACGCGCGCCGGCAAACAGCAATGGAAAAAGTTGAGCCTAAAAGCACTGGCGCAGGAGGTGAAGAATGTCGCTT
>JASFBC010000177.1:0-6836 GCA_036172315.1 Anaerolineae bacterium
TTTTAGAGGTCAAGCATGAAGGATAAGCCCGATATTCCCGATGGTTTAATAGAGATTCACGATCCTGAACTGAATCCCGCCCAAATTATGGAGCAGATTCGGGAACGCATCCAGCGCCGCCGGGAGGAGTTGGGTTACCCCCGCCAGGTTTTCCCCACGTTCGGCGCTGCGGCCTACCCTGGCGAACCGGAGGGAGAGGAGTACGATGTGGATTTGTACTACCACCTGCGGCAGGCCAACCAGCATTATTATCAGCTGGGGGTAGAGATGACCCTTGTCCCTTTCCCCCGCTCCCGGATCCCGCTGATAGGCCCATGGTGGGACCGAATTCGCCGTGAGGCCCATAATCTGGTGCTCTTTTATGTGAACAAATTGGCCCAGCGACAAGTCACAATAAACAGACACCTGGTCAGCACCCTCAATCGGATGGCTGTGCAGATTCAGGAGCAGCAGCGGCAGATACGGGCTTTGGAAGAGGAGCTGAGAAAATTGCGGGGAGGGGCTTAATGCGAGTCGCCGTCGTGGTGCCGCGCTACGGAACCGATGTTCTGGGCGGTGCGGAAACCCAGACCAGAGGATTCGCTGAAGCTGCCATACAAAAGGGATGGGATGTGGAAGTTTGGACCACCTGTGCCCGTAGCCATTATACTTGGGAAAACTTTTATCCAGAGGGTTCTTGTGAGATCAATGGTGTAAAGGTTCAGAGGTTTCCTGTTGTGTGGCAGGATCAGGACCAGTGGGCCGAATTGGAAGTCAAACTGGCTTATCAAGGCTTTCTCACGCCCGCTGAAACCTATATCTGGCTGAATAGCGGGCCGCACAGCCCTTTGCTATACGCTCATATCGCCCGTTATGCGGCCGATTTTGACGTGATCGTTGCCTTGCCTTACGCAATGCCTCTAATTCACTACGCAGCATGGTCTGCCCCCGATTATACAGTTATGTGGCCATGCCTTCACGACGAACCCTATGCGTATCTGGAAGCCACACGGTTGTTACTGAAGAGCGTGTGGGGGGTAATGTTTAACTCACCGGAAGAGGCCGAGTTATCCCTTCAACGTTTGCGAGCCCGTATTAACCGATATGCGGTTCTTGGAGAAGGCGTATCACTCAAGACAAATTCGCCTAAGCCTCTGAGGTCAGAGGTAAACAAATCCGTGCTCTACGTGGGGCGATTGGAAGAGGGGAAGAACCTCCCTTTGCTGGATGAGTATATGGAGAGATATTGCGCAAAACGACGCGAAATCCGCTTGGTGATCGCAGGGGATGGCCCTGTGAAACCTCCCGCTAATCGGGCTTTCGTATACTTGGGATTTGTGTCAGAAGAAGAGAAGGCCTCTCTTTACACCAACGCACTGGTGTTGTGCCAGCCATCGCTACGGGAGAGTTTCTCCCTGACGATTATGGAATCCTGGTTGGCCGGACGTCCGGTCCTGGTCCATGAGGACTGTCCGGTTACGCGGGGACATGTTCAGCGCAGCAACGGGGGGTTGTGGTTTCGGACCTATGAGGAATTGGCGGGTGCCCTGGACTGGTTCCTGGAACATCCCGATCTGGCCGCCCGCATGGGCGAAAACGGAAGGCGATATGTGCTTGCCAACTACACTTGGGAAGCGATCCTGAACCGTTTTGAGACACTGATCCGTCAATGGAAAGCAGGGAGATGAAGGGGCTTCATCAATTTATTATTGGGGCGACTCCTGGGGACGCCATCACCGATCACGCTCTCCTGATCCAGCGTTGGCTTAGAGAGAACGGTTGGGCTTCGGAAATATACGCCGAAAGCATTCATCCATCCCTTTTGGGGAAAGTAAAACCATATCACGAGTATCGCCTGGCTCGACCTGGTGAACTAGTCATTCTCCATCACAGTATCGGCTCCGATTTGGTGGAAGACCTTCTCCAACAGGATTTGCGTTTTGTATTAATCTATCATAACGTCACTCTACCATCCTTTTTCCAGCCCGTGGACCCCGCCCTGGTCGTACAGATGCAAAGGGGCAGAAAGCAGTTGGAACATCTGCGGGAGCGGACGCTCCTGGCTTTAGGCGATTCCTCGTTTAATGAGGCCGAATTGCGAGCCGCAGGTTTTGCCCGCACCGGCGTCCTGCCCATTGCGCTGGACCCTTCCCGATACGATCTGGAGCCCAACCCGAACCTGATGAACCGTTACCGGGATAAAGGCCCACGGTTGCTGTTCGTGGGACGCTTGGTGCCGAACAAAAAACAGGAGGACTTGATCAAGCTGCTCTACTTTTACCGGCGCATTGAGCCCTCCGCACGGCTTCTCCTGGTTGGTCCGCCCTGGGTGCCCGCATATGCCGAGTGGTTAAGGGAACTGGTGGAGGAACTCGGATTGGGCGAGGCGGTCGTTTTCACAGGCCATGTTTCCCAACAGGACCTGGTGACCTATTATCGTTTGGCGGATGTCTACGTCTCGATGAGCGAGCATGAGGGGTTCGGGAAACCTTTAATAGAGGCGATGTATCTGGGCGTGCCAGTGGTGGCATATGCGGCAGGGGCTGTACCGGAGACGATGGGGGGGGCAGGGGTGTTGTTCCATTGCAAAGATTATGAGATACTGGCAGAATTGATAGATATAGTGATTAAAGAGCTTCGGCAGCGTATCATCAAAAAGCAGCGAGAGCAAGTTTCTTTATTCCTTGAGCCCCAGGTCCGTCAGGCCTGGAATAGGTTTTTAGGAGGGTTTAATGAAGCCAAGGCTCTTAGATAGACTCCTTGGGATTCCTCACCCCCTTCCAAAGGCAGGTCGCTCTCTGCGCCAAGAGATGGAAGGGTGGGTAACTCTCTGGAAACAGCTGGGAATGTATGATAACCCAACCCTTGAGGATAGCTTTAAACTCCCTTATGTAGGAGGTATATGGACCGATGTGGCTCGTATGTTTGATATGGCCTTGGAGGAGATGCACCTTAATGGACACGAGGTTATTCTTGATTTAGGAGCAGGTCAGGGATGGGCGTCGCGCTATTTTGCGGAAAAAGGGTGTAAGGTAGTTGCTGTTGATGTTGTAGCGGATAAATGGTACGGGTTGGGTAGATCCTGGGCGATTATGAATTATGCAGGGGTTCATTTTGACCCGGTCTTGGCTGATGGAGAACATTTGCCTTTCTGCCCGAATCAGTTTGACATCGTGTTTCTTTGTGGAGCCTTACACCATTTTAGGGAATTTGGGCCGGTTCTGAAGCAAATTCATAGAGTTTTAAAGCCAGGAGGGTATCTGGTAGCTGCCGGGGAACCTGCGATCTCAGTGTTATCTAAGGAACGCGAGGTTCAAATGACACTGAAAGAAACCCAGGTGGGCATTACAGAACGGCGCCCTAAAGTATTTGAATATTGGTGGGCTCTGAAGAGAGCCGGCTTTAAAGGCATACGCATTGACACCTTTGAGACTTGGCGAGCTTCACCTTTTCAGATTCATAGTTGGATACGGGCAGTCAGAGATAATTCTTTTAGGGCTGTTAGAACTCGTTACAAGTTGTTAGTCTGGTTGGTTTTTACCTTCCTTGCAAATACTCCCTCTAAATGGGCAGGGCCGGTTACCCTATATCTAAACGGAGGGAATCTATTTATTCGAGCCCACAAAGCTGGGGGTGAAAGATGGTAAGGTCCTCATTTGCCCTAAAGCTCTTGCACCTGCTTGTGTTTCTGCTCTTAGCTTTCCCTCGCTCCCTCGCTGCAGGAGGTGGTATTTCGTTCTCGCTGGCCTCCTACCAATTGCCCGGCGGGTTGGTGGAGTTCTCCTCGCCGACCTTGGCAGATCTTACCGGGGATGGATGGCCTGAAGTGCTGATCGGAACCACAACCCACAATGGTCTCACTAACGCATATGATCGCCCTGCTGTCTTAGTGGCTATGCAGAGTAACGGTACAATTCTCTGGGCACGGAACCTTGGAGCCCCGATCAACTCAGCGCCCGCAGTGGGCGACTTGGATGGAGATAGACAGCTGGAGGTCGTAGCGTCATTCGGCGGCGATGTAATTGATGTGAAACGCCATGGCGGTATCGCTGCCTTAAACGCCAATGGCGATATCCTCTGGCTTTATAACACCCAAGATCACAATGGTGATGGCTTCGCGGATGGGGTATTTTCCTCCCCCACCCTTTGTGACTTGGAAGGGGATGGAAAAGCAGAGATTATTTTTGGGGGATGGGATCAACGAATCTATCTCTTGGATCATATGGGGCGTTCTCTTTGGAACAACCTGCCATCTGGTTTCCCTGGCCCAGGGTACTACAATGCGGATACAATTTGGTCTACTGCGGCCTGCGCCGATTTAAACAGGGATGGTTTTAAAGAAATCATTATCGGAGCCGACATCACCGGTGGAGGGATTCTCCCTGACGGCACCCACACTCAAGATGGCGGATTCCTTTACATCTTTAGCAGAAATGGCAGCGTTTTAGTACGTCGCTATCTCCCGGAAGCAATTTACGCGTCGCCAGCGGTAGGCGACCTGGATGGCGATGGAAGCATGGAACTCGTTTCTGGAACCGGTTGGTACTGGTGGGATAGGCATAACCGGAGGGAGCAGCCTTATGTGTATGTGTTTGATACAAGCCGCGTCTTTGACCAGAGCAGACCTTACACTGATCCCGAAAAACTGCCTTATTTCCCCGGCTGGCCTCAACCTACGGATTATCCAGGCTTCAGTTCGCCAGCCTTGGGAGACTTAGACGGAAATGGAGACCTGGAAATCGTTATAGCCACCAGCCATCCGGATTTGCCTAATGATCCGATTGCAGGTTCTGGAAGTATTTACGCTTGGCATCACACAGGTGAGTTGGTGGCAGGATGGCCTGTTCATCCCAAAAATTGGCAAAATTATGACGGGCCAATTTTCTCTTCCCCCACCCTGGCTGATATAAACGGGGATGAGAGACCCGAAGTGCTCTTTTCAATGCTCTGGGATGTTCAAGTATATGCCAGTAATGGGATCCCCATGACCCCCTTGGGAACTTATTGGACCGTTTGGGGCTCTCCTGCAGTTGGCGATACGGATGGAGATGGTAAGATGGAGATATGGATTGGAGGAAGTAAACACCAGGATGTGGGGGGAGATCCCTCCTCAGGATATCTTTGGCGTTTTGAGTCCACGGTAGGGGATACAGGCGCGAATCCATGGCCCATGTTCCACCGCGACCCTCAGCACACCGGGTATTATCCGCAACCTCCTCGCTTGAGCGTATCTCCTGCGTCGTTGTATGTGTTGCACCAGTATGGAAGTGGGGATACCGAAACGGCCTATTTATGGTTGCGCAATATCGGTGATGGAATGTTTCACTGGGCCGTGTCCAATCAGCCTTCCGGTGTGACGGTCTCGCCGTCATCAGGAATTATCTTCTACACCTCTACTCTCCCGGCAACCGTTACGGTGTCAACAGCCGGTTATCTGACGGGCACCTACTCGTTGGGAAATCTGGTCATTACAGCCACAGGTGATGGGAGTCCGGTGCAAAACAGTCCCTTCAACGTTCCGGTGACTCTGTATGTTGGGCAGGTGCACCGGGCATATTTGCCCATCGTTCTGCGCCGGTAGTATACTAGACTTTGTGTAAAAAGCGGGAGTCTGGTATCCTTAGGTAGCGACCAAACTACTAGAAGGAGGATGACCATGACTCCCAAAGACAAGGATACCAGAACTGCGCCGATAAGTCAAGATGAGTTCCAGACCTTGCTCCAGGAGCAGTTGCGTCAAGCGGTTCGCCTGGCCTTGATGACCATCTTGGAAGCGGAAATAGACGCCTTCGTCGGGGCCTTGCCCTACGAACGAACCCTGTCACGGCGAGACCAGCGCAACGGTTACTACACCCGCGATCTGGACACCACCGTGGGACGGATCGAGGCCCTGCCCGTGCCCCGCACCCGCAAAGGATACCGCACCCAACTGTTCCAACGGTATCAACGTCGTCGCACTGAATTGGACGCCGCCATTAGCGAGATGTTCGTCCGGGGGGTGAGCACTCGAGGTGTGGGCGAGGTCTTCGAGGGCCTCACCGGCATTAACCCGAGTCCTTCGACCGTGTCGCGGGTCTTCCACACCCTGGAGGAGGAGTACGAGACTTGGAAAGCTCGTCCCCTGGCTGAACGCTACGAGTATGCTTTCGCCGATGGCCTCTACTTCACCGTGATCTATGATCACGAGGGTTGTAAGATGCCCATTCTGGCCATCATCGGTATCCGTCCCGATGGTCAGCGGGAAGTCCTGGCCTTCACCGTGGGCGATCGCGAGAATCAGACCGCCTGGGAAGGGTTGTTCGAGAACATCAAGCAGCGCGGGGTCAAGGAAATCGGTCTATGGACCACCGATGGCAACCAAGCCATGCTGAATGCGCTGGAGGCCAAGTTCCCCGGCGTACCTCGCCAGCGCTGCATCAAGCACAAGATGGAAAACGTCCTGAGCTACATCCCCAAGACACAGCACCAGGCCGTGAAGCCGGAGCTCAGGGCCATCTTCTACCAGGACAGCCGTCAACAGGCCGATCAGGCCGTAGCCGCCTTCTGTGAGAAGTATGGGACTATCTATCCAACGGCTGTCGCCTGCTTGCAGCGCGACCTAGCAGCGTGTTTGACGTTCTACGCCTTTCCCAAAGCGCACTGGCGGACGATCCGCACCACCAATGTCATCGAGCGCTTGTTTGGGGAAGTTAAACGGCGCAGTCGCAAGATGGCGGCGGCTTTCCGTAATGAAAACAGTTGTTTGTTAATGTTCTATGCCGTTGCCCGTAGCCTGAAGTTCAAGAAGATTTCCATGCCTGCCAAAACCGTTACCTAAGCCAGCTCTGCTATTTTACACAGGATTTGACACACTACCT
>JASFBC010000178.1:0-1165 GCA_036172315.1 Anaerolineae bacterium
CTCGTTGAGGGGATCATTTTCAATGATACGGATAAGGAGTTCAGCGGCGCTCCAGCCCAGGCCGAAAGCCGGGACATGGACGGTAGTGAGGGCGGGGGTGAGGTAGCGGGAGGCGGCGATGTCGTCAAAGCCGACGATGGCCATGTCCTCCGGGGCCCGCAGGCCGTGCTCCCGCAGGGCCCGCAGCGCGCCGACGGCGACCATATCACTGGCGACGAAGACGGCCGTGGGGCGTTTCTCCAGCATCAGCAGGGCCTCCATAGCCTGTCGGCCGCTCTCTTCGTCAAAATTCCCATAGCGGACCAGTGCCTCGTCAAAGGGGATTCCCGTCTCCTCCAGCGCGCGCCGGTACCCCTCCAGCCGCTGGCGGCTGGCAGTGTAGGCCAGGGGGGCATTGGTGATCATCCCGATGCGGCGGTGACCCAGTGCCAGCAGATGCCGGACGGCGGTTAGCGCTCCATGCTCATTGTCTACATCCACCGAGGGGATAGAAGTACCGGGCAACTGGCCGTGAAGGACCAGGGGGAAACCTTCGCGATGGAGGTCCAGGAGGGCAGTGTCGTCAGAACGGGGGCCGGAGAGAATGAGGCCGTCGGTGTGACGCCCCCGGGCCAGTTCCACCCAGGCGTCGTCGGGTTCGTCGGGTTCCATGGGGCGGAAGAGGACGTAGTAGCCGTAGTACCGGGCTGCATGGGTGGCTCCCTGCAGGAGGCCGGGGAGGAAAGCATCCCGGTATGTCCGGTCCGGCCCCCGATGCCAGACCAGGGCGATGGTGGAGGTTTTGCCGCTGGCCAGGCGGCGGGCGGAGGCGTTGGGGTAGTAGTTCAGTTGCCGAGCGGCCTCCAGTACCCGCTGGCGGGTCTCGGGGCTGATGTGGACGTCCGGGACGTTGTTGAGGACCAGGGAGACAGTGGTTCTGGAGACCCCGGCCAGACGGGCTACGTCTCGGGATGTGGCGCGGTCGGGCATATGTCCCCCTCCTGGAGGGCGGGAATTAACACGTGTTATTGACACGTGTTAGTATACACCGAATCGCCCGATTTGTCAAGAGGATATGCCGGGTGGTGATGGTTCACTTAAACGAGGCGGAAGCAGGTCTTTGAGGGGTTCGGACACTGGCGTTGGGGAGGGATGTCACCACAGCAAATGGCCTTCTCTCCGGCCA
>JASFBC010000179.1:0-4673 GCA_036172315.1 Anaerolineae bacterium
GAACCGACCGGAGGAGGTGATGAAGAAACACGGTTTAACAATCGGCACAGAGGGTCAGGTGCTCTTTCATTAGTCCCTCCTGGAGCGCAGGCCGCTACGCAGGCTAACAGCCTGCGCTACAGGCTAACAGCCTGCGCTACATCTGCGAGCGAAGCCCGCGAAAATCGGCGTCCCATTTCAGACTTTAAGGAACTTCGTGGGATTCCTTGGTAGATAGTTACCAGCGCTGAATGGTTACATTCTCAGTTCCCCTCACTTCCACCAACTCCCACCGCTCCAGCGCCTTTATCTTCGCCTCCATCTGCGCATCCCGGTAGTGGAGCAACTGAATGGCTTTCGCTGGACACTCGCCGACGCAGACGCCGCAGCCGTGGCACTGGGCCGGCTCAATGTAGGCGGCGCCGATGATGCCCCCCACCCCCACCCGGTCGGCGCGGATGCGGGGTATGTGGTACGGGCAAATCCGCACACAGGTCAGGCATCCGACGCACTTTTCGGCATCCACCTGCGCAACGACGCCGCCCACCTCCAGGTAGTCCCGACTCAAAATGGTCGCCGCGCGGGCTGCCGCTGCCTGCGCCTGGGCGATGCTCTCCCCCAGAAACTTCGGGTAATGGGCCATCCCCGCCAGGAAGAAGCCATCGGTGGCGAAATCCACCGGGCGCAGTTTGACGTGCGCCTCCAGGAAGAAACCGTCCATGTCTACCGGCAATTTCAGCCGGGCCGCCAACTCGCGCGACCCCGGCGAGGACACCACCGGCATACTCAGCACCAGCAGGTCCGGCTCAAGGACCATCTCCTCCCCCAGCACCGGCTCCCAAACCCGAACCTGCAGCCGGGAATCCGTTATCCGCACCTGCGGCTTCCGGTCAAAATCATACCGGATAAACACCACACCAGCCCGACGGGCCTCCTGATAAATCCGCTCCTTGAAGCCGAAAGTCCGGATGTCCCGATAGATGACCGTCACCTGAGCCTGCGGCTTGTATCGCTTCAGCATCAGCGCGTTTTTGAGAGCCGTCGTGCAGCAGATGCGGGCGCAGTACCGCTCCGCAGGCCCCACACACTGAATCATCACCACCGAATCGGGCAGGCCTCGCCCCTCCCCCAGCCGCTCCTCCAACTCCTGCTGGGTAATGATGCGGGGGTCCGTCCCGTAGCCATATTCCGGCCCCCGGTACTCCACCCCACCGACGGCCACAATCGCCACGCCGTGGCGGACCTCCAACTCTCCCCCCGGCCCCCGCAGCCGGGAGACATACTGCCCCACGAAGCCGCTGGTCTCCAGGACCTCCGTGTTCAGATGAACGCTGATGAGCGGCTCCGCCATCACCCGCCCCACCAGCGCGCGGGCGTACGCCTGGGGGTCCAGCCACATCCGCTCCCCGTCCCCGGTCGCCTCCTGGAGCGAATAGCGCAGATAAAGCAGATTGCCCCCCAGGCGGTCCGACCGCTCCACCAGGTGGACCGGGAAGCCCTGGCGGGCCAGCGTCAGCGCCGCGTTCATCCCCGCCGCGCCGCCGCCGATGACCAGCGCCGCCTTCTCCACCGGCACGCGCGTCCGGTGGAGCGGCTCCAGCCGGGCCGCCTTCGCCACTGCTATCCGCACCAGGTCCTTCGCCTTCTGGGTCGCCCCCTTCCAGTCGTTCTGATGAACCCAGGAGCACTGATTGCGGATATTGGCCATCTCAAAGAGGTACGGGTTGAGCCCGGCCTGGCGGATGGCATCCTGGAAGAGGGGCTCGTGGGTCAACGGGGTGCACGCCGCCACAACGACCCGGTTCAGGTTCAACTCCTGCACCCGCTCTATGATGCGCCGGATGGAATCCTGGGAACAGGTGTAGAGGTTGTATTCCGTATAAACAACGCCAGGCAGGGTGGCCGCGTACTCCGCCACTGCGGGAACGTCCAGGAACCCGGCAATATTAGACCCGCACTTGCAGACGAAGACGCCGATGCGCAGCGGCTCTTTCGTCACATCCCGCTCCGGCGGATAGACCTCCGGCGCCGTCTGGGTCCAGCGGGCAGAGGCCAGAAGCGTCCCGGCCAGCCCCGCCGCCGCGCTCGCCTCCACCACCGACTCCGGGATGTCCTTCGGCTCCCGAAATGGCCCGATCGCAAAGACCCCCGGCTTGCTGGTCTGCAGCGGCGCGAAGGGGACCGTCTGGCAGAAGCCATAAGAGTCCGTCGCCACACCCACCCGCCGGGCCAGGTCGCGGACACTCTCCGGGATTTCCATCCCCACCGAGAGGACGACCAGGTCAAATTCTTCTTCGTGGATTGCAGGCTGAGGGCCTGCGCCACCATCCACGTACCGGATAACCAGGTTGCGGGTCTTGGGGTCCTCCTTCACCGCCGAGACGCGGCAGCGGACGAAGCGGATGCCGTAACGCTCCCGGGCCCGGCGGTAGAAGTCCAGGTACCCCTTGCTGAAGGCCCGCATGTCCATCAGGAAGACGGTCACCTCGGTATCCGGTTCGTGTTCTATGGCCATCATCGCCTCTTTGATGGCGTAGACGCAGCAAACCGAGGAGCAGTAATCGTGCTTCTGGTCCCGCGAGCCGACGCACTGGATGAAGGCGATGCGCTTGGGCGTCCGCCCATCGGAGGGGCGCTGGACATGGCCCAGAGTGGGGCCGGAAGCGTTGAGGAGCCGCTCAAATTGGAGGGAAGTGACCACATTGGGATAGCGGCCCCAACCGTACTCCCCGGCCTTTTCGGCATCAAAGGTAGCAAAACCTGGAGCCAGCAGGACGGCGCCGACTTCCAGTTCCACCGTCTGCTCCACCATATCGTGGTTCACCGCCCCGGCCTGGCAGACTTTCTCGCACAGGCGGCACTCGGAACAAATCCCACAGTCCAGGCACCGCCCCGCCTCCGCGATCGCTTCCGCTTCCGAGAAACCCACGTCCATCTCCACAAACCGCTGGCGGCGCATCTCCGGTGGTAGCAGAGAGCGCTGGGCCCGAGGGCGAGGGAGAATCTCGCCCCGCTCCACCTGGGCTTGAATCTCCTCCTTGCTCCGCTGAACCACCGGCACCGGCTTGGACCGGGGAGCATCCAGAGGTTCCCCCTGGAGATAACGGTGAATGGAAAGAGCGGCCTGATGCCCCTGGGCAATAGCGTTGACGATGAAGCCGGCGCCCGGAACCTTACTTGGACCGGCGAAGATGCCGGGAACCCGGGTTGCCAGGGTTTCCGGGTCTCCATTCCAGACGTCGGAGCCGGCCCGGAAATACCACCGATCCGATGACTGCCCCAACGCCTGGATCACAGAATCCACCGGCAGCAGCCGTTCCGTCCCTGGCACCGGGAGGACTCGCTCGCCGCTCCCTGCAGGCCGGGCCTCGGCGTACTCCAGCGCGGTCACCCGCCCGTTTTCTCCCAGGATACGGGTCACCACGGCCCGCTGGATCAACTGAACACCTTCTGCCTCGGCTTCCTCTAACTCCCAGCCGTAGGCAGGCAACTCGGCCCGCGTGCGTCGGTAGAGCAAATAAACCTCCCTGGCTCCCAGACGGAGGGCAGTCGTCGCGGCGTCCACCGCCGTAATGCCCCCGCCTACTACGGCAACCCGTTCGCCCAGGGAGGGAAAAACACCCGTGTTGACATCCCGAAGGAGACGAATCGCAGGGATCACCCCCTGGAGGTCTTCACCCTCAACCTCCAATCGCGGCTCTTCGTATGTCCCCACTGCCAGATACACCGCGTCGTATTCCTTCAGCAAGGCCTCCGGGTCCTCAATGGGGGTGTTGACCTTCAGTTCCACGCCTAAGGCAAGGATGTCCGCGATATCCCGCCGCAGGATGTCTTTGGGGAGGCGGTGTTCCGGGATTCCGTATCGCATCATCCCGCCCGGCTCCGGGAGGGCCTCAAAGACGGTGACGCCGTAGCCCAACTTCACCAGGTCCCGGGCCGCGGTCAACCCAGCCGGCCCCGCGCCCACAATCGCGATCCGCTCCCTCCGGGTACGGGGCACCGGCTCCGGCAGGGGATGATGGCTCCGATAGACCACGTCGCTCACGAATCGTTTCAGGGACTGAATGGCTACCGGTTCATCCACAAACCGCCGGATGCATTTCCCTTCGCACGGATGATGGCAGGTCCGCCCACAGACGCTGGGGAAAGGGACCCGATCCCGGATAACCTCCAGGGCTTCGGCGTACCGCCGCTGGCGAATGAGCGCGATGTACCCCTGGGCCTGCTGTCCAGCGGGGCAGGCGTCCTGGCAGGGAGGGATGCCCCGCTTCTCTATGGCGTAGGCGTTGGGGACGGCCTGAGGATAGAGTTTGTGCGCCGCGCGCTGGAAGCCCAGCCCCGGATTGAACCGGTCCGGGATAATGACGGGGCAAACTCTCCCGCACTCCCCGCATCCGGTGCACTTCTCCAGGTCAATGTAGCGGGGTTTCCGGCACAAGCGGACGGTGAACCGGCCCGCTTCCCCGTCCACGCTGAGAACTTCGGTATCCACCAATAACTCAATGTTGCGATGGCGGCCGGCCTCCACCAGTTTGGGGCTCAGGATGCACATGGCGCAGTCGTTGGTGGGGAAGGTTTTGTCCAGTTGAGCCATGTGCCCACCGATGGCGGATTTTTGCTCCACCAGGTAGACCTTGAAGCCGGCCTCCGCCAGGTCCAGTGCGGCCTGGACCCCGGCGATGCCCCCACCGACC
>JASFBC010000180.1:0-4135 GCA_036172315.1 Anaerolineae bacterium
AAGTGCAAGAGGAGTAACACTTAAAGGATTGAATGCATCTATCTTAGCAGGTCTTACCATCCCCCTCCCCCCGCTCCGTGGCTTCTTTGGCCTGCTGCACTGTCCGCAGGACGTGGGCAATGGCGCGTTGTTCAGGAAGAGGGGGGAGGGGGATGGTAAGACCTGCTAAGATAGATGCATTCAATCCTTTAAGTGTTACTCCTCTTGCACTTTGTGAGACCTGCGTTTGAAGATGCGATGTTTCAAATGTAAGAGTCAGGAAACTAGGAAGAAGTTCGGAATTTTTGTGAATCCTAACTCTCAGGACACGAGAACCAATAATGCCAGCTTCAGCATGAAAAGGAAAAATGGCGGCTTTCCCAAATGATCCGACTCGACTAACAAGAACATCCCCAGGCTCAAGAGCAAAACTACTTAGTTGTTCGTATCTATCGGGACTAATATAATCATTGCCGATACTGAAATCCCTTCGTAAGATGTTTTCCTGCTCATAAACTTTATAACCAGATTTCACAAGATCATCCTTTTTAAGCTCGCTTCCAAAGGGGCCAGTCTTGATTAGTGCCACCTCCCCCAACCGCACCACCCGCCACTCCTCCGGCAGGGGGCCGAGTTTGGTCAGGTGGTAGCCGGGGGGCAGGAGAGCTTCCTCGTTTGTCCTCATCCAGCGGTCAGACATCATGCCTTCTCCTTTTTCATCGCCAAATAATCGCCAAAATCGCCAGGTAATCGCCAACTAATCACCAGATTTAGCAAGCACATAATGGGTCGCTCTACCTTTTCCCTGGATTTCCAATAGCCCTTGTGTGACCAGAAGCGTCAACTCCTGCCGCGCCGTCTCGTCAGAGACGCCTGCCAGTCGCCTGTAGTCACGGTTCGAAAGTGCCCCCTGCTCCTTCACATACATCACCGCCTTGATCTGCCGCTCGTTCAAGCCCATCGCTCGCAACCGTTCCGGCGTGTAAGGGTCTTTCCGTAAGATGACCCGCACGCCCCCTTGCCAATGCGTGAATTCCGGTTCCGGCAGGTCCTGCCCCCGGCAGAGGTCCACGATGCGCGTCGTGCCGCTCCCCCAGCGCTCAATGATGCCGGCAAAGTAGAAGGCCTGGGCGATGAGCGGATTGCGCAACACGGAGGCGTGCGGGCCGTAGAGCGCCTGCGGCGTGAGCGGGGGCGGCAGTTCGCCCGGACTCCACACTTCCAGGTGGTCTTCCTCCAGCCGAATCTGGATGTCTGCCGGATAGGTGTAGTCGCGGTGGATGAGGGCATTTGCCACCGCCTCGCGCAGGGCTTCCAGCGGGTATTCCCAGACCTCCCGGCGTTGCAGCCCCTCCAGCGAAGGCTCTTCTACCCGGATGTCGAAGCGCACCTTGAGCACCTGGCGGAAGCGTTCCATCGCGCCGTCCAGTTGTTGCCACAGCGTGCCCTGAAAATCGTGGCTGTCCAGGATGTGGCTCCCCCGAAAGATGCCGATCCGCACCTGCGCCAGGGGAAAGAGGCGCTGCGGACGCCTGGCAAACAGCAGAATCCCCGCGTTGTTGAGCTTTCCCGCGTGGACCAGGCCGAGGTTTTCCAGCACCCGTTCCGGTTGAGCAGGGTCAACGTGGGGCAGGCGGTTGCGGGCCAGGCGGGCGAAATGGGCGATGGCTTCCCCATCCACTTCACCGACGCTCCACTCGCCGGGCAGCCCATCCCAGTCGCGGCCGGAGCGCGCCAGGATGTGGCGGGCCAGCTCCCCCAGGGCGAAATCCCGGTTGGTGACTCCCACGCGCCGAAGGTAACGGCCGCCGTAGGCTACCGGGTGCGCCGCGGGTTCTACAGCAATCTTGACGATCGGGGATCCTTCCAGGTTGACAACCTCGATCTTCGGTGTGATGCCCAGGTGAGCAGCGATCAGATTCGCAATGCGCTGGAGTTCCCGATCATCAGCCTTCGTGCCGACCACCTCGCCATCATCCCGAATGCCGATGAGCAGGGTTCCGCCGTCCGTGTTGGCGAAAGCCGCCAGATCTTCCAGGGCGCGGTCGGTCCACTCGCGTTTGTATTCCAGTCTCTGGCCTTCGGCCTGGTCAACCGTGGGCATTCAGACCTCCCAGGTTGAGCATTTTTAGCACATCATCCAGTTGCCGGTCGGCCCGTGCGCGCTCCTCCTCGGCCTCGTTGAGCAGCACCATCGCTTCCTCCAGCGGCAGCACGTCATCCTCGCCGTTCAGCGCTACGTAGCGGCTGGGCGAAAGGTTGTAGTCGTTGCGGGCGGCTTCTTCGTTGGAGATGATGGCGTGTAGGGGCGACGCTTGGGGCGACGCATGCGTTGCCCCCCACGTATGGTATATCTCCGCGATTGCCACAATCTGCTCATCGGTCAGGTAATTCTTGGGCCGGCCCTTGGCGAACAATTTGGAAGCGTTGATAAGCAGAATCTCACCGGGGCGACGTTTGCGACGGTTGACCACCAGGATGATCCCCGGCGCAGTGGTATTGTAGAAGAGGTTCTCCGGCAGGAGCACCACCGTCTCAATCAGGTCGGCATCCACAAAGGCTTTGCGAATGTCGCGTTCACGATGCGAGCCTTGATTGCCGCTGCCGCGACTAACGGCACCGGTATCGAGTACGACGGCCATGCGCCCACGCTCGTTCAACGAAGCCAGCATGTGTTGTAACCAGCCCCAATCGGCGCTGGAGGATGGTGGTACACCACGGGTAAAGCGCTCGAAGGGATCGTGTTCATACAGTTCAGGAGCAAATTTTTGATTCCACATCGGATTGGCCACCACCAGGTCAAAGGTCTGTAAGCGGCCAGTGCTGTCTTTGAAGGCCGGATGGCGCATGGTATCACCCAGACGAATTTCGGCCTCCATGTTGTGAATGACGGCATTCATGCGAGCCATCGCAAACGTGGATGAGTTAATTTCCTGACCGTAGAGGCGCAGCGGGGCATACTGCGAAGGTAGTTTGCGCTGTCCATTTGCCTGCACACCGTGGGTTTCCAGCAGGCGCAGGTGGCACTTGATCAGCAAACCGCCGGAACCGCAGGTTGGGTCATAGACGGTCATGCCGGGCTGTGGGTCGAGCAGATGCGCCATCAGTATGGCTACTTCGCGTGGGGTATAGAACTCACCTGCGCTTTGGCCCTGACCCTCGGCGAACTTGCGCAGCAGGTATTCGTAGGCCCGGCCCAGGATATCCGGTTCGGCATCGTGCTGTCCGAGGCGGTAGCGCGAAAGTACGTCAACCAGGGCGGCGAGATGATCATCGGAAATGATGCGCTGCCCGGCAGTGGTAGCGTTGAAGTCTACCACGTCAATCACACCGGAAAGGGTCGGATGTTCCCGCGCCACGCTGCGCACTGCGTCAGTGAGAAACTGGCCCAAACCAGCTCTGCTATGGGTACGGATGGTCGGCCAGCGTGCGTTGTCGGGGATGTAGAAATGCACCGAACCACGCCCGGCGGCAATGATGCCACGTTCACGCTCTTCGTTGACAATATATTCTGCCACCTGCAAGCTACCGTATTCAGTAGCCAGGCGGCTCATCTCGTCCTCAAAAACATCCGAAAGGCGTTTGAGAAAGAAGAGCGGCAGGATGTAATCCTTGAATTTCGGTGCGTCTACCGGCCCGCGGATGGTACAGGCCGCTTCCCACAGCCAGGTTTCCAGGGTAGTAATGTCGAGTTGGGTCATGGGTTGCTTTCTCCCCTGCTACATCGCGGACGAGATGTCTTTGATGTGTGTTGTCAGATACAACGGGATAGGTATGACGTTTACACGTGGGAAATATGATACCAAAATTATGGCGGGGTAATGGCTGTGATTGTCTGATCAGTGTGTAGGGGCACGGCATGCCGTGCCCCTACAGGGGGCATGGAGCAGGTCGCGGCGTCGAAGAAGATATGACCGGGCAGCCGGGCATGCCGTGCCCCTACAGGGGGCATGGAGCAGGTCTGTGTACGAATAAACTTGTATCCATCCTCCCCCCTTCCATCCACACCTCCACGCTACCGACTCACCACCGGCACGTGCACACTAAACGTCTCAGGTTCTGGTGGAACGCTAAACGGACATATCAGGGCGTATGATTGTGGACCTTGCGGAATATTGATCCCCACGACCTGTACCGTCCATTCGCCGGCGGCAGC
>JASFBC010000181.1:0-3690 GCA_036172315.1 Anaerolineae bacterium
GTTCTGGAAACAGACTTCCAGGGGGTGGGCCCCTTCCGGCAACGCCGGGACGGTCGGCCGCAACTGGTAGCCGATCATCGTGATCTGCCCGGCGTTGGGATACTGCTCGGTGATGCGGGGGAACATCGCGTCGGCGGCCTCTACCAGCCTGTGCCCCGGCGCCATCGCCTGGTCATCGTGGAGGACGAGCCACATCCGGTCGTAGCGTTCCGGCAAACCCCGATAGATAAACTCCGGTTCGTAGGGATTGGCCTCGTATGGGAAGATGGCGGAATGGCCCAGGTAGTACCGCCGGAAAGCGTGGTCGCAGTAGAAAGCGGAGATAACCACAATGTCGTTGTGCCCTTCGTGGGTCTCCACGTAGCGGGCGATGAAGCGCCAGTCCCCTCGCTGGAAGGCCGGGTTGGTCAGGTCACGGGCGATGCCGTTGATCATCAGAAGCCCCAGGATAGCCGCGCCCAGTCCCAGGGGACGCCAGAGGCGGGCCATCCGTTCTAGCCCCCAGGCCACCAGAATCCAGACCGCCGGGGCAATAGCGGAGAGGTACTTGGCCGAATAGACCGGGGCCCGGTAGGAAATGGGGTAGAAAATCAGGACCGGTAACAGCGCCTGGACCGGCAGAATCCAGGCATCCCTTCGGTGGAAGCGGAAGAGGGCCAGGATTCCCCAGATCAGGAAGACGGCCGGAAGTAGAAGGAGCCAGGGGGTGACCTCTGGGTAGGAGAGCCGGTAGAAGTACTGGCCCAGCAGGTCCCGGGCGATCTCTTTCAGGGGGACGAAGTACCGCCAGATGTCTCGGGGTTCGTAGTAAAGGATCACATTCCGGGCTACCCGGAGCAGAGGGGTATGCGCCAGGGCGAGGAAGGACATGGTCAATCCGTAGGTCAACCAGCGCCGCCACCGTTTCCAGCCCAGAATCCCGCTCATGACGCCCTGAGCCAAAATCAGAAACCCGCCGAAGAGATGGCTGTAGAGGGCGATGGACGCCAGCGCAGCATAACAGACCCAGAGCCACCAGCGGCCATTCCGGAACGCCCCCAGCAAGGCGAGCGTAGAGGCCGTTGCGACCCACATATGGAGGGCGTACATTTTCGCTTCCTGGGCGAACCAGAGGGTGAAGGGCGAGAAGGCAGTCAGCCAGAGGGCGAGTGCCGCCGCGCGCTCTGTCAGTAGATGGCGGGCCAACCGGTAGAGAAAGGGCAGAGTGAGCACGGAGAAGAGGACGGAGAGATAACGGACGGCAAAGTCCGAATCCCCCACCAGATGTCGCCACCAGAAGAGCAAGAGGTAGAAGAGGGGGCCATTGTGCTCCGGACGGACAATAGTATGGAGGGTCTCGGCGAAGGTCCCGCGCGTGAAGTAGAGGGCCATCACCTCATCAAGACACATGCTCTGGAGGGTGAGGGTCGCTGTCCGCAGGGCCCAAGCCATGAAGATAAGGGCCAGCAGACTGCTTCGCAGGGTTAGATAGCGGTTCTTCATCGGTGTCTTCCCCCTATCAGCGGGATGAGATACCCCAGCCCTCCCGCTATAGCCATCCCCACGCCCACCATCAAACTCCGGGGGCGGAAATGCATTTCCACCTGGTGGCGTCCCGAAGATACCCGTATTCCCCGAAAGGCGGCATTGGTCTGATAGATGGGCACCGGCTGACCATCCACCGTCGCCTGCCAGCCAGGGTAAAACGTATCGGAGAGGATCAGGAGGGCTGGGGTATCTGTCTCTACGAAAAAGACCACGTCGTGGGGGCCGTAGTAGCCTACATCCATTTTCCCCTGTCCCGACCCGTCCAGTTGAGGCCCGTTCTGGACAATGGCGACTTCTTCGGGGCGGAAGTGCTCATCCAGTACCCGCTCTAGGGCCTGGCCGTAATTCTCCACCACCTCGGTCCGGTAGACCAGCCAGGCGCGCGGGAGGGCCAGGGTGTTGAGATGGATGTCCACCGTGGGATCGTCTATAAAGACGGGCCAGATGCCCTCGCCACCGGGGGGTGCGCCCTTGGGGACAATGATGTATTTGACGCCCAGCATCCGGTAGGCGGGGTGGGTCGCTGAAGGGATTCTCCAGCGCAGGATATTGAACTCCCGCAGGTCCATCGCGTTGCCGACGCCCTGAGGGACCTCAAACCCATCCATCTGCAGGAATACATGGGGCCAGAGGCCGCGCGCGGCCGGGTCCACGTCCACCCGGAACCAGCCGGGGTCGGCGCGCAGGAAGGCCAGAGCGGCAGTGTGGGAGGTATCTGGTTTCGGTGCAGGCTCCGTCTCCGCCAGCGCGCCGGTTGCCACCAGTTCGGCCAGCAGGAGGAGGAGCAGGCCGGCCCGACCCCAGAGTCGGCCTCGGGAGGCCGCCCAGCCCAGGAGGGTGGTGGCCCAGGCCAGGAGGGCGGCGAACCGCAGGCCGGTCAGCGCGCACAGGCGGTGCACTCCCTCCGGGACGGTGGACACCCATGTCGGGGCCTGCCCCCAGAGCAGGATACCGCCCAGAAGCAGGCCGATGGCCCATGGGAGGGCAAGTCTCCGGCGACCGGATCGCAGGTATTCCATCCCCTGGGCGGCCAAGATGGCCAGGGCGAAGGAGACGATAAATATAGCGCGCGCCGTTTTCCAGGCTACAGCGAAAAAGGGTAAGCGGGCCAGGAGAGGATAAACAGGTCCCTGGTAACCCAGGGATATTGCATATGCCAGGATGCCCAGTCCCAGCATAATCCAGGTGCGGCGACGGCACAGGCCCCCCAAGATACCCGGCAGGGAGAGATAAAGGGCTATAGCCCCGATGTAGCCGCTTCCAACCCGGGGCCAGGATAGCCAGAATTGGTCTGCTCCCCGACCGTGGAAGGCCGGACTCAGAAAATCCACCAGCATCGCTGGGGGGAACTCGTACCCCCGCCGGAGTTCCCACGGCACACCCGCCCGATCGGTAAAAGGAAGCCGCTCTATGCCGGGCAGAAGGGCGGGTGCACTCCAGGCGATGCCCAACAGTCCCCCCGCTAACAGTCGTCCCATCCGGCGAAGACCTTCCGGCCGACCCCCTTCAAGAATTTGCCAGACTGCGTACAGCCCGGCAGTCGCACATACATAAAGGGACATCTCCCCGTGGCCGGATGCAAAGAGCAAAGCCACCGGCAGCGCTAGTGCCGGGATATGGCGCGCGTGATGTGCGGCCAGGTCCACTCCCAAAAGAATCCAGGGCAGCCAGGCTTTTGCGTCGTTAAAGGGGATATTTCCCAGAGTGATGATAAAGGGGTCAGAGAACATATAGGCCACTGCGCCAGTTAGCGCGGCTATCTGTTTCAGGCCCCAGACCGGTGAGTATCGTAAATAAAGGTACATCCCGGCTCCGGCCAACCAAAGGGGAAGCGCCCCGCGCAGAAGAACCAGCGCGCTGGGAATTGGAAATGTCAGGAAGAGAGGCCAGTTAAGGGGATTCAGCAGGCCATACTGGACATCGGAAAAGATGGGATCACCGCCCATCATCCGATAGTCCCAAAGGGGGAAAATGCCTTGCCGCAGCGATTCGGCCACGAAAGACCAGACGGGATACCAGGCTCCCCACAGGTCGCCGCTCCCTTTGGGGAAACGGTATCCGGCAATCCAGAGGGGCCAGAAGAAAAGAGCAACCGCGGTAGCCAGGAAAAGGAGCGTCAGCCCTTCCTGGCGCAGGGCATGATAAATTGCAACTCGTCTGGCC
>JASFBC010000182.1:0-5832 GCA_036172315.1 Anaerolineae bacterium
CGGCCATCTCTCGCCCCAGATGGGCATCACCATCCGCACGGCCGTGGCGCTCATCATCCTCGGCGCGGCCAGTTTCCCCCAGTGGAAAACGGTAACGCAGGCCGGACCCAAACCCCTTCTAATGATGGTGCTGGGCGGTGGCATCTGGCCGCCTCGGTGCAGGTAAAGGTCTTCGAGCGGCGATGAGGAAGGGAATGTAGTCAAGGTCATCGCACTTGGGTGGCGTGTCAAATCAAATGATAATGTTACCGAGCGCAGATTGACCGCCAAATGATAATGCTACCGGAAGGTAATGGCCTCGCTCCTTTCGTCACGGTGGGCCAGCTGGGCTAGTTCGCTCAGGTGGCGATGGATGTGCTGTTTCAGGGCTAGAGGGTCGGTGTCGTCCCGAAGCCTCACCAGTTGTTCAGCCGTTGGGCGGGGGAGGGGTGGCGTAGCCCTCAGCAACCGATCAAGCGGAGTGGTGGCACGGTCTTGGGTGCGCACGATCTGGAGCAGGCCATTGGCTTCGCGCTTCACCCAACGGGATGTCTGGCGTACGACCGGCACGAATAGGTTGTGGTAGCACCACATGTCGCTGTACAGGTGGTCTAGCAAAGCGCAGTGCTCAATGGTGTACAGATGGAGGCGACCCACGTAGGCTCGGATCAGGCTGCTGTTCTTCTGTTCGACGAAGCGGTTGTCGTTCTTGAAGCCGGGGCGTCCGCGAGTGAGCCTTGCGGATACGATCTCGGAGCCAAAGTGGCTGACAAAGGCCATGTTCATGAACTCGGGCCCGTTGTCAGTGTGAATCTCGCGTACCGGGATGGGGCAGCGGGCCTTGAAGGCTTGCACCGCCTGCCACATCTGCTCGAACTCGTGGCCCAGGAGGCCGAAACGCTCGCTCCAGCCCGTAAGGACGTCAACCAGATGGAGTGTGCACACATAAGGGCCTTCCAGGTTGTTATCCGTGTGATATACGAGGTCTGCTTCAAAGTGGCCCGGTTCGGGGTCTTGCCAGGGGATCACGCCAATGGGCACCATAGATTGGACAACAGAGTCAGGGCGACGGCCGCGGCGCACTTGTGGCAAGGCGTCCGAGGGGCGGCCAAGGCGCTTCATGATGCGCCGTACGGTGCTCGTGCTCACCGTCTGCAACTGAGCCAGCAGGGTTGGGGTCAAGAGCAGGTGACCAAAACGTGCCAGGCGCTGCGCCATGTCTGCCAGAACCGGTTGCACTCGCTCGGCCCCGGGCCAGTCCAGAGCGTCGGCCACCAAACGCACGGCGTACTCCACTTCGGAACCGTAGGTGCGGCTGCGCTCACGGTTGCGCTTGCGGGGTCGGAGGTCGTCAGAGTTCATGAGCCTGATCAGATGCTTGCGGTGCAAATGAGTGTCGGCTTCCATGGCATCCAACATCGCGGACTTGTCCGAACGGCTAGCACGGAGGTAACGCTCC
Source organism: Anaerolineae bacterium (assembly GCA_036172315.1). Taxonomy (GTDB): domain Bacteria; phylum Chloroflexota; class Anaerolineae; order B4-G1; family DUEL01; genus SpSt-77. The sequence goes on from JASFBC010000182.1 coordinate 1,439, forward strand.
TGTTGGATTCGTAGAAACTCGTGTCGTTCTTTCACGCTGATCTTCCTTGTGGCCATGGTACCCTCCGGTAACATTATCATTTGGTAGTACCATCTTGCCACAGGAACATTTTAGATGGTAGTACACGTGGGGTCATCAGCGATCGCCCCCTTGACAAGCAGGTCTTTGTGTGCTTATTATTTTATGACAACGCGGGGTTCGCAGTCAACTGCGTAACTCCTATGTTTGTTGAAGCCTGAAATCGTGCGAAACGCGGTCAAAACCTGCGGGAGGGTGACGTTGCAAGCGAAAGGAGGAGCCATGAAAGTCATTGTTTTGGGAGGCGCTGGGGATATGGGAAGCCGAGCGGTGGAGCTCCTGGCAGTGTCGGAGGGGGTGTGTCAGGTAACCATCGCCGACCACAACGTGGCTGCCGCTCGCCAGATCGCGGCGCGGCTGGCCGGCCAGGGTGCGGAGGTGGACGTGCGGCCAGTGGACGCCAACCATCACCGCGAACTGGTGGATGCCATGCGCGGCTACGACGTGGCTGCATCTGCGTTGGGCCCCTTCCACCTGTTTGAAACCAAATTGGTGCGAGCGGCCATCGAGGCGGGCGTGCACTACGCCAGCATCTGCGATGAGTGGGAGCCGGCCGCGGCGGTCATAGACCAGTTCGGTGCGGAGGCGCGGGAGAAGGGCCTCACCATCATCACAGGATTGGGCACCAGTCCAGGCATCTCCAACGTAGCAGTGCGCTACTTCGCCCAGCAGATGGACCGAGTCTGGCGAGCCGATGTGTACGTCTATCAGCCCCTGAACGCGGGAGGCGGCGAGGCGGTGGTGCGGCACATGCTTCACATCATCTCCGGACAGGTGGTGGCCTGGCGAGGGGGAAAACGAGTGATGCTGCCGGCCTGCAGCGAGGAACGCATTGTCGAGTTTCCCCACTTTGGTCCCATCAAGGTCTGGAACATGGGCCATAGCGAGCCGGAGACTGTGCCCCGCTTCATCCCAGGCATCGAGGAGGTCAACTTCTTCATGGGCTTTGGGCGCGGGTCGGGCCTGTTCATCGGGCCGGCCAGGCTGGGCCTGTTCGCCAGCCGGCGTGTGCGGGATGCCGTGGCTCGCCTGGTCAGCTTGCTCGAACGGGTGAGCGGCGGTGAGGAGCCGGCGGAGGGGGCCGTCCGCGTGGACGTATGGGGTGAGGTGGGCGGCCAAGAGGTGCATCGCTTGGCCTGCGGCATCGGCCAGATGCGGGAGGCGACCGGGCTCTCCCTGGCCCTCGGCACGTTGATGCTGGCCCGAGGCGAACTGCTTACTAAAGAGGGAGGCGTGTACGCTCCGGAGGCCTGCCTGGACCCCCAGGCGTTCATCACCCGCATCATCGCTCACGGTCTCAAAGCCTACGAAGACCTGGCCATGACCCGCCAGATAATGTGAGCAAGGGGGTGCCCTATGCCCGTTTTCCGCGATACGGCTCACCTGTACCAGGTGTTGGGCGCGTTGTTCGATCGCTTGCGCGCCGAGCCCACTATTGCCGCCCGATTGCTAGAAGGCAACCTGGTGATCCGCTTTCGCTTCACCGAGCCGGAGGGCATGGTGACCATTGACCTGCGCCGGGCGCCCGTTACCTATACCTTCGGCGAGTCCGACCTGCGGCCCGATGTAGAGATGATCCAATCGGGCGACACGGCGCATCAATTCTGGCTGGGCCGGCTCAACGTAGCCCGCGCCATCGCCACCCGCAAGGTCATCTCCCGTGGTTCGGTGCCCAAGGCCCTGGCCCTGCTGCCGGCTATCAAGCCCGCTTTTGAGATCTATCCCCAGGTGCTCCAGGAGTTGGGGTACGAGGACATGATCCCGAAGGAGGCCAGGGGCAAGAGGGAGGAGGCAAAAGGGGGATTGCTGGCACGGCTACGGGGATGGCTGCGGGGCGTCGCAGCACCGCCGGAGATAGACTACGAGGCACTGAGCCGACACTTCATCCCACTGGTTGACGCGCTGCCTGACGACTTTTGGCGAGTAGAGTTGCGCCCACAGCAGTTGCCGACCGAGGAGACGGCGCTCAAAGTGGAGATGCTCCGTCGTATGCGGCTCATCCGCGCCTTCGAAGAGGCGCTAGCGGAGGCCTTTGCCCAAGGCAAACTGCCCACAGAGGTCGTTCACCTCTCTATCGGCCAGGAGGCGACAGCAGTGGGGGTCTGCTTTGCCCTGCGGGCCGACGATTACATGACCACCACCCACCGCGGCCATGGCCACATGCTGGCCAAGGGCGCCGATGTGAAGGGCATGATGGCCGAGCTATTTGGCAAGCAGACTGGGCTGTGCAAAGGCAAGGGTGGCTCAATGCACGTCACCGAGGCAGCGGTGGGCGCATTAGGGGCCAATGGCATCGTGGGCGCACCCTACCTCATCGCCGTTGGTGCCGCCCTCTCCGCGCAACAACAGGCCAGTGACCGCATGGCAGTGGCCTTCTCCGGCGATGGGGCCACCAACCAGGGAATGTTCCACGAGGCGGTGAACTTCGCCGCCGTGTTCAAGCTGCCGGTCGTCTTCGTCGTCGAGAACAACCTATATGGCGAGTTCACCCCGCTAAGCAAGCACGCCGCCGTACAGCGGCTTTCGGACCGCGCCGTGGCCTACGGCATCCCCGGCGCGACAGTGGACGGCAACGATGTCTGGGAGGTCTACATGGCCGCTCAGGAGGCGGTGGCCCGCGCCCGCCGGGGCGAGGGGCCCACCTTGCTAGAATGTCTCACCTACCGCTGGCGCGGCCACATGGAGGGAGAGGGTGCTCGATACCGCGACGCGGAAGAGGTGGAAGCCTGGAAGAAGAAGTGCCCCATCCAGCGGCTGGAGCACGAGTTACTGCAGAGGGGGGTTTTCACCCCGCAGGACTTGGCCGAGATCGCCCGTCAGGCTGAGGCCACTGTAAAAGAGGCTATGGCCTTCGCCCTCGACAGCCACGACCCACCCATGGAGGCGCTCACCGAAGACGTGTACGCGCCTGAACTATCCGTCCTCTACCGGCCCCAGCCTGCGCGGCCGACAACTCGTGAGATCGCTTGTTCCCAGGCCCTGTTCGAGGCGCTGATCGAGGAGATGGCCCGTGACGAACGGGTTTTCCTATTGGGCGAAGACGTGTCGCTCGGGGGCATCTTCGGCGTGACCGCTGGCATCGCCGAGAAGTTCGGCCCCCATCGCGTGCTGGACACGCCCATCAGCGAGTACGCCATCGTCGGTGCGGCGGTAGGCGCGGCCATGACCGGTCGCCGCCCCGTGGCCGAGATCCTCTTCTCCGACTTTCTGACCACCTGCATGGATCCCATCGTTAACCAAGCGGCCAAGCTGCGCTACATGAGCGGCGGGCAGTACGCGCTGCCCTTAGTGGTGCGCACGCCGGGCGGCGGGGGCATTGGCGCGGCGGCCCAACATTCGCAGAGCCTAGAGGCCTGGCTCACCGGCATCCCTGGCCTGATCATCATCGCCCCCGGCACGCCCTACGATGCCAAGGGCTTGCTCAAAGCGGCCATCCGTTCCAACAACCCGGTGCTGTTCTTCGAGAACAAACTGCTCTACGCCGCCATCGGCCCCGTGCCAGAGGAGGAGTACCTGGTGCCCATCGGCGTGGCCGAGGTCAAGCGGCCCGGCGATGACGTGACGCTGGTGGCGATAGGAGCCATGGTCGGTCCGGCGCTGGAGGCCGCTGAGGTGCTGGCTGGCGAGGGGATCGGGGTGGAAGTAGTAGACCCCCGCACCCTGGTCCCTTGTGACTGGGCGACCATCGTGCGCTCGGTGGTCAAGACCAGGCGGCTGGTGGTGGCCGAGCCGGGCCCGGTTACGCACGGCTTTGGCGCGGAGGTAGTGAGTCGGGTGACGGAGACTGCTTTGGGCGCGCTCAAGGCCCCGCCACGTCGTGTGGCCAGCGCCGACGTGCCCGTCCCCTACAACCGCGCCCTGGAGAACGCCGCCCTGCCAGACGTGGAAGATATCCTGAGCGCAATACGCGCCGTTCTTTGAGGCTACTTGTATGAACCTACATCCTACTTCACCCTGATCGAGCGGAGCAGCGCTACCTTCACCACCATGGTGACCTACATCATTCCCGTCAACGGGCTTATCAAGGCGGCATCCTCGCCGCCAAAACGGGGCGAGGATGCCGCTTTCAAGCCTGAGGGGAGGCAGGGCAATGGATAGGCCGCGTGCTCCAAACCGCCAACAAAAGATGGAACCGAATCCATGCGCGCGGGCGTTTTGGGTTTGTTGGCGAATCACATGCCTGCTCTCCCATTCGGTCCTGCACGAACCCCCTCCGAAAGAGTGCGCCCACCTCCCTCCTTTCTCGTCCCGCGTGCGGCGAGAGAAGGGCACGGGGGATGAGAGGGATGGCCACCCCGAGGGGCAACGACGGCTGC
>JASFBC010000183.1:0-16729 GCA_036172315.1 Anaerolineae bacterium
CACCCCCTCCGGCGCCGGTGCGGGAGAGATGGCCGTCCCGACCCGGCCGCCCACCTCCACCCCCCGGCCGACCGACACGCCGACCCCCATCCTCACCCGCCGCCCACCCACGCCAACGCCGATGCCGACACCCACGCCGACATCCACGCCCTCCCCTGGAGCGCCGCCACCGTCACTACCGCCGGAGACATCGCCGCCACCGACGGAGCCGCCATCGCCGCCATCGCCGCCACCGACGGAGACGCCACCGCCGCCACCGGCGGAGCCGCCATCGCCGCCACCGACGGAGACGCCATCGCCGCCACCGACGGAGACGCCACCGCCGCCACCGACGCCACCGACGCCACCGCCAACACCGAGGGTCTACGTCTGGTCCCAGGACCACCTGGGCAATACCTCCGGCCCTTATACCGACACCATCATCCTGGACCGGCGGCCGCCGGTGGTGACGGTCACAGCGCCGTTGACGTCACCGGTGCCGTTCATCGTCACCTGGGAGAGAGTTACAGCCTCTCTATCCAGTGGTGATCCTTGCCGGATAGGGCGTCATCCCGTGCCGGCGGAATGAAGGCGATGATGGTCCGTCCTCTGAGAGTTCTGCTGACGGTGCTGGTCTTGAGCACCCGGGTCGTTCCCCTCGCCCGGGCCGACGATTGGGTTGTGGGGAACATCATCGGCCTCTGCCGGGGGACCGAAATCCGCGAGGGGCCCGGCTTCGGCTATCGGGTCCACACCGTGGTGCCGGAGGATAACTGGGCGGTCAAGATCGTTGACGGGCCCCGCTACGCCGACGGGGAAGAGTGGTGGGATACCAGCCGCCGGGCGGCGGGGGACCCCAGCGGCGGCACCGGCTGGGTCTACCGCCGCCAGGCGGAATCCTGCCGCTCCCCCACGCCCACCCCCGCCCCGGCGCAGGTGGTGCTGGTCGTCGGCCTCTCCATTACCCCGCCGTCCCCCGGGGCCAGCCAGTGGGTCAACGCCCGTTTCACCGTCCGCAATATGGGCGGGCAAACCTTCGCCCCCCGCTATTTCGGCGTCAAAGGGCGGGGGCCGGGAGACTCCAACTATGACTTCCTATGGATGGAGAACTTCACCCTGGGCCCGGGCCAGGAGTTCACCTACGACGCCAACCGCCCCCTGGGCCCTCCCGGCCGGTACTGCTTCACCCCTCAATACAGCCCCGACGGCATGACCTGGCACGACATCCGCTGGCCCAATGGGAACGCCAACACGCTCTGCCTCACCGCCGAGGGAACGCCGACGCCCACTCCCACCGACACGCCGACCGCCACCCCCGCTCCTCCGCCGCCAACCCTCACCTCTACCCCCGCTCCTCCGCCGCCACCGCCGCAGACCAACGTCCTCTGCGGGCAGCCGGTCACGGATTACTATGATTCCGGCCTCACCACCCTGATGTACAGCGTCCTGGTAGTCTGCGGAAGCGGGCAGCGGTTGCTGCTGACAGCCACCGGCTTCGGGGGCAGCGGGTATTACCGATGTGAGGGGCCGACCATCCTCCCACTGGAGCCGCCGTTCTCCCTGCGCGGCGGGACTCTCTACTACGAACTGCGGGCCTGCAACCGGGTCCAGGCCATCGGCGGATGCGGAGAGTGCGAAACCACGCCGACGCCCACTCCCACCGGCACGCCGACGGCCACCCCTGCGCGGACCCCTCCCCCGACCGCCGCGCCCCGCTCACCATCACCGGCCCGGCTGGTGCTGACCGGCGACCTGACCGTCTCCCCTTCCCGAATCCGGCCCGGGCAAGGGGTCAACGCCCGCTTCACCGTCCGCAACGTGGGCGGGCAAACCTTCACTGCCCGCTACTTCGGCGTCAAGGGCCGGGGGCCGGGAGGCCTCAACGCAGACCTCCAGTGGTTGGAGAACTTCACCCTGGGCCCGGGCCAGGAGTTCACCTACGACGCCAACCGCTCCCTGGACCGGGAGGGGCGCTACGAGTTTGTGCCCCAGTACAGTCCAGACGGACGACAATGGATAGACCTGACCTGGCCGGACGGCCGGGGAAGCCAGGCGACGGTGGAGGTGGGCACCCCGGCGCCGCCGCTTCCCCCCGGCACCGACCCCTGCTCGGAGGCCGCCATCCGGGACTACCTGACCCGTAAAGGGTCTCCTCTGGCGGGCTCGGCGGCCGCTTTCGTCAGCGCCGGCCAGCACTACGACGTGGATCCCCGTTTCGTCGTCGCTATCGCCAACGCCGAATCCTCCCTGGGCACCAACGGGCGGTGCGCAACGGAGCGGCACAACGCCTGGGGATACGGCGGCGGATGGCCCAACTGCTGGACCTTTAACTCCTGGGAAGAAGCCATCCGGCAGGTGACGATGGACATCGGGGTCTATTACTTCCAGCGGTATAACCAGCGGACAATCCCCTCTTTCGTCGCCCGGCCGGCGGGAACCTGTACGACGAACCATTGCTGGTGTGTCGGTGGATGCGAGCACTGGGTGGCCAATACGTCCGGCGCATACCGGGAGATGGGGGGTGACCCCAACGCTCCCGACCTGAGTTATCATACCACCTGTCGGAGCGGGAGCACCTCTCCACCCCCAACCTCCCAGACCACTTGCGTCCAGGTAAATCAGAACCCGTACCCGGAGGGGGAATGCACCTGGTATGCCTGGGAGCGGCGGCAGGACCTGCCTAAGTTTCCGGGGGCGGCGGGCCACGCAAAGAACTGGGCCCAGTCCGCCCAGGCCTGTGGGTTCCGCGTGGACTCCCAGCCCGTGGTGGGCGCCATTGCCGTTTTCCCACCCGGTGTGCAGGAGGCCAACCCCGAGTACGGCCACGTGGCCTATGTGGAGGCAGTCCTGAACAACGGATGGTATCATGTTTCTGAGCACAACTTCGGCCGGAGAGGGCGCAGCGAGCGAGATGTCCCTCCAGACCCTCGGGTGCGCTTTATCCACGGCCGCACTGCCCCTCAGACCCCTGAAAGCACCTCCCCCCAGGTCCTGGCCTACCGTTCGGCGACCATCGCTGAAACGGAGCGGGTCGCGCTGGACCCCATCCGGGTCTCCCCCGGCCAGGCCGAACTGGAGATGTCCCTGGCCTGGCTGGGAAGTGACCTGGACCTTATCGTTGTGGACCCCCAGGGTCAGGCAGTGGAGAAGGGGTATCCTGGCCTCTGGATAGAGCGAGATTCGCGGATGATTTATCTCTCCATCACCGACCCGTTGCCAGGGGAGTGGCAGGTGAGCGTCTACGGGCGCGAGGTTCCCGAAGGGGAAACAACATACGCGTTGACGGTGATAGGGTTCGGGGGAACCGGCCCGCCCCCTGAGGCGCAGACGACCACCAGCGTCCCCTGGGGGCTGATGGCTCTTCTCCTGGCCGGAGGGGCCATAGTCCTGGGTGCGGGAGGGGGAGGCGTTATCCTTCTCCTTCGGCGGTCCGGAAGGGCACGGGACCGGTACGTACTGCAGGTTGTGCGGGGACGGGCATCCCACCCCGTGATCCCCCTTGGGCCCCGGAGGTTGACCCTGGGACGGGCTACCGACTGCTCCGTTGTCCTACCCGACCCGGCGGTCTCGGCGCACCATGCCGCCATCACCCGGACACCCTCGGGCTATTCCCTGACCGACCTGGGAAGCAAGAACGGCACGTGGGTTAACAGGCGTCCGGTTCGGGAGTATCTCTTACGCCCGGGAGACGTGATCCGGATAGGGGATACCGAACTGATCTTCCGGCCTGCCGGAACACAGAAGCCTTTTTCGTCTCCCGGCGGATCGGCGGCGCCCCGGGCGGGTGGGGCAGCCCATCCAGGCCCCCTCCTGGAGCGCTCAGGCCCGGCACGGCCGGACCATCCGATGGCGCCGCCAGTGGCCTGGCTGCTTACCCCTACAGCCCGGTATCCGCTCCCGGCGACAGGAGGGGAGGTCGGCCGGGATCCCCGCTGCGCGATCGTGCTGGATGACCCTACCGTTTCGGCCCGCCACGCCCGGCTGGAATATCGGGATGGCGTCTGGCGGGTTACCGACCTGGGAAGTACCAACGGCACCTTCGTCAACGGCCGGCGGGTCCAGCAGCAGACCCTCCGGCGGGGAGATGTTATCCACTTCGGGCGGGCCTGCGGGCATTTCTGGGCCTGACTTTCCCCGGCCGCACCCCACCCCCGGCCCTTCGGGCCACCTCCTCCGGCAGGGGGAGAGATAAGGAAGGGCAGATAGTTGCGACTTGCCCCACTCGCCAATGACCTGTATAATCTCCCACGATGGAGATCGTCTTTGCCCTTCGCTGGTACCTGGCTCTCCAACTCTTCGGCCTGGCCGCGCTGCCGTTGACGCTTCGCCTCTTCCGCCGGATGCCCGGCCAGGGATACGCCTTCGCCCGCCCGCTGGGAATGATGGTGGGCGGCTATCTCCTTTGGCTCCTCTCCGTCTTCGGATGGCTCCCGAACACCTCCGGCGGGGCCGTGGCAGCCCTGCTCCTGATGGCCCTGGCCGGCGCCGCCCCGGGGCTCTTTTCCTCCTCCGATGACCAACTCCCCCCGCCGCCTGCGACCCCGCGGCATGCGACCTTTGTAGAGGCTCTCTTCGCCCTTTCCTTCGCCCTCTGGTGCATCGTCCGGGCCTATATGCCCCGCATTGAGACGGCGGGCGGGGAGAAATGGATGGAGATCGCCTTCCTGAATGCCGTCCTGCGGACCCCCCGCTTCCCTCCCCACGACCCCTGGCTTTCCGGTTTCGCCATTTCCTACTACTATTTCGGCTACGTGATGATGGGAATGCTGACCCATCTGGCCGCTGTCCCCTCCCCCATCGCCTTCAACCTGGGCATCGCGACGCTCTTCGCCCTCACCGTCACCGGCGCCTATGGGCTGGTCTACGCACTGCTGGCAGGAGACACAGATTCCACGGATTCTTTCAATCAAATCCGCGCTCATCCGCGTTCATCCACGTCCGCTAAAGAACGCGCGGCCCGCTGGGGCGCACTGCTGGGGCCGCTGGTGCTCGTGCTGATGGGCAACCTGGAGGGGGTACTGGAGGTCCTGCACACGCGCGGGCTTTTCCCGGCCGCGTTCTGGAAATGGCTGGATATCCGCTCCATCAACGTCGCGCCGCCTCCCTTCGCCGAGGGCTCCTGGGTGCCGAACCGCTTTATGTGGTGGTGGCAGGCCTCACGGGTCCTCCACGATACCGCCCCCTGGCATACTCCAGAGAATTCAGCAGATTGGGAAGTCATTGACGAATTCCCGGCTTTCTCCTTTATCCTGGGGGACATGCACCCGCACCTGCTCTCCCTGCCTTTCACTCTCCTCGCCCTCGCCCTGGCACTCAACCTCTTCTTCTCACCACAGAGAACGCAGAGAGCGCAAACTTCTCTGGATTTTCTGATTCTTCTGATTTCCTCTATCTGCCTGGGCGGCCTGGGTTTCCTGAACACCTGGGACCTGCCGGTCTATTTTGCGGTCTTCACCGCTGCCCACATTCTTGTCACCGGCCGGGAGTGGCGGAAAGCCGCCCTGCCCCTTGCCATTTTGCCTCTTGCAATCTTGCTCTACCTTCCCTTCTGGCTGGGTCTCCGCTCCCAGGCATCCGGAATCCTCCCCAATCTCTTCAATCCAACCCGTCTGCCCCAATTCCTGGTGATGTTCGGGCCCCTGCTCTTCCCTATCGTCGTGTGGACGGTGGCCCAGGCCCGGGAGCGGGAAATCCGATGGAGAGATAGGGCTCTCTGGACAGCGGCGATTCTCCTGGGGCTTCTGGCCCTTCTCCTGTTCGCCGTTCTGGTACATCCCCAGGGTCGGTTTTACCTGACCGTGCTGCGAAGCGGCGGGCCTATCCCTGGCCTGGAGAATATCCCGGACGCCCCCCGCCTAATTACCCAAAGGTTGCAAGAGCGGTTCCGCTACCCGTGGACGGCCCTCTTCCTGAGTGCGCTGCTGGTGGTGTCCTCACCCCTCCCCCGGCGGCTTCACCGCCACCCCCTCCAGCAGGAGGATGGGGTGAGGAGCTTCCTCTCCCTCCTCGTCGCTGCCGGCGCCGCGCTGACCCTGGCCGTGGAGTTCTTCTACCTCCGGGACCACTTCGGCACCCGGATGAACACCGTCTTCAAGTTCTACTTCCAGACCTGGACGATGTGGGGGATCGCCGCCGCGTACGCGCTGGCCCGTTTCTGGCTGCGGGGTCCCCGCTGGGCCGCGTGGGCAAGTGCGGCCCTGGTCGCCCTGGGGCTGGTCTATCCGGCACTGGCCATCCCGACCCGCGCGCGGGAGTACGGCGGCCCGCCCACACTGGACGGCGCAGCCCATCTCCGCGCCCTCTACGGGGCCGACATGGCCGCCATCGACTGGCTGAACGAGCATGTGGAGGGGATACCGGTCATCCTGGAGGCTCCGGGCGACCGCTATCGGGCTTACATCTACGAGGGACGGGTCTCCGCCTTCACCGGCCTCCCTACCCTCCTGGGCTGGGGCGGGCATGAGCACCAGTGGCGCGGTAACTATACCGAACCCGCCCGCCGCGAGCCGGACATCCAGACCCTCTATACCACCCCCGACCCCGATCAGGCCTTGACCCTTTTGAAGCAATATGGTATACAATACGTCTATGTTGGCCCGCTGGAGCAATCCCGCTACCCGCCGGACGGCCTGGCGAAGTTCGCCCGAATCGGTGAAGTCGTCTATGACAGGGAAGGAGTACGAATATTCCGTATCCCGTAGGTCGTAGGCTGCAACACAGAGTCGCAATACGCACAGGATGCCGAAAACCATCTCTCTAGAACATTCACTCTGGGCCATCCTCCTGCTGCTGGCGGCCATCCTGCGGCTGATGGGGCTGAACGCCGCACCCCTCTCGTCGGACGAGGCCGTCCAGGCCCTGGCCGCGTATCAGATAACCCACGGGGGCGGAAGCCCACCCCAGGCGCGGATGATTTCGCCGCTCCTTCTCCACGCCAACGTCCTCCTCTTCGCTCTCTTTCGCGGCGGGGATGGGCTGGCCCGCCTGGTCCCGGCTCTCTGCGGGATCGGGCTGGTGCTGACCCCCCTCCTCCTCCGGCAGTACCTGGGCCCCTGGGGCGCGCTGGGGAGCGGCCTCATGCTGGCCCTCTCCCCCACCCTCCTGGCCCTCTCCCGCACCCTGGACGGGGCCATCCCGGCCGCGCTGGGGGTGATGCTCCTGGTGGGCGCCGTCGCCCGCTACCTGGACTCCTGGCGGCCAGCCTGGATCCCCCTGGGCGGGGTCGGGCTGGCGCTGGCGCTGACCGCCGGGCCCGCCGCCTGGGGGTTGCTCCTGGGGCTGGCCCTGGCGCTGATTGCCGGACTCTGGCTCTGGCGGGAACAGGTACCCTGGGTCTGGCCTGTGGTCCGCCCCGCCCTGGGGCGCGCACTGGCAGCCTTCGCGCTGGGCCTCTTCGCCTTCGGCGCGGGACTGGGCCTGCGCCCCGTCGGCCTGGCCGCGATGGGTGAACAGTTTATCCACTGGCTGACCTCTGGTGCAGGGCATAAAATAAATTTTGTGCTACAGGTGCTATCTGAACCCCTGATTTTGCTGACCGGTATCGCCGGGGCCGCCCTGGCCCTCCTTCGCCGCCACGGGATGGGGATTCTCTGGCTCTTCTGGACTGCGGTCGGTATCGCAGAGGCAGGCATTGCCCCTGCCCTGCGAGGACAACTGCAAGGGTTGCCCCTATATGCCCCGGCCCTGTGGCTGGTCCCGCTGGCGGGCCTGGGCGGATTGGCGGTAGAGGCGCTGGCCCGTGCGCTGCGCGCGAGCGCGCGGGGAATCTCCGGGTGGGTCTACGGCACCCTCTCGCTGGTCCTCTGGACCCACTTCGGCCTGGTGCTGGCCCGCTACGCCCGCTATGGTCAGCCCGCCGGCCTGCTCCTGGCAGGCCTCGGGCTGGCCTTCCAGGTCTTGCTGATCCTCTTCCTTGGCATCGCCCTCTCCGTCCCGGAAGGAGATGAGACCCCGGAGGAAGCCAGCCGGAACGCGCTCTCGTTCATCCTGCATCGGGCCGCGCTGGTGCTGGGGATAGTTCTGCTGACGGTTACTCTTGCGGCCGGGTGGCGGGTAGCCCGGGTCTGCCCGGGCGAGCCGACCTGCGCGCCCGGGGTAGCCTCCGACCCGGTGGCCCCCGACCTGTACCTGCTGGCGGCAGAGATGAAGCAGATCCTGGCGCGCACCGGGGCACGGAGCGAAGCGGAGTACCGTCTCTGGCTGATAGACCCCGACCCGGCGGTGGTCTGGGCCTTGCGGGATTTGGGCCCCCAAATCCAAAGCCATGGAGGAGTCCCGGGCGCCCCGGAGTCGGGCGAAAAACCCGTCCTCATCGTCGCCCCCGCCGGAACTTCCGTGCCGGAGGGATACTACGGCACCGCTTTCACCCTCCGCCGGGCCTGGTCTCTGCCCCAGGCCCCTCACGAGTGGGCCCGCTGGTGGCTCTACCGGGCCCCCCTCACTCCGCTCCCCCCGGCCGAACAGGTTATCCTCTGGGTACGGGAGGACCTGAGAGAAAAATGACGGAAACCCCCACCGCGATCCGGCCCTTTCAGAGAATATGGCCGCTGCCCGCCCCCCTGGTCATGGGCGGCGCAGTGCTCCTGCTGGGGCTAATGACAGCAATCAGCATCTGGCTCTTCAAACAGGCCATCGCGCTGAGCCAATGGAGCACGCAGGTCGGCGTAAATTTCCTCGGACGGTGGGCAGTTCTGGCAGCGCCGGTCCTCTTCCTGGGCGCAATGGCGGGTGGGGCCTACGGCACCCTCTGCCGGGACCTCTTCCCTGGCCTGGGGCTGACCCCGCCGGCCTTCGCCCTGGTCGGCATGGCCGCCATGCTGGGCGGGGCCATCCGGGCGCCCCTCACCGCTACTATGCTGGCCTTTGAACTGACCGGCGATTATCACATCATCCTCCCCCTGATGTTCGCCGTCCCCATCAGCATATTTCTCTCCCAGCGGCTCCAGCGGGATTCGGTGTACACAGTGGAACTGACCCGTCGCGGCATTCGCATTGAGCGCGGGCGCGATGTAGAGGTGCTGAGCATGCTCACCGTCGGCGAGGTCATGCAGAGGGAAGTGGAGCCCCTGCAGGAGACGGATCACCTTCAGGCCGTGCTGGATCGCATGGCCCGGCTGCGAACGCACGGACTTCCCGTGGTCAACGCGGATGGCGACCTCTGCGGCATCCTGACACTGGAGGAGGTGGAGACGGCCCACGCGCGGGGGCTCCCAGCCCGGACGGTGGGCGACATCTGCACGCGCCAACTGGTCGTCACCTATCCGGACGAGACGCTGGACGTGGCACTGCGGCGGATGAGCGAGCGGGATGTGGGACGGATGCCCGTCGTGGACCGCCGGGCCCCTCGCCGTCTGGTCGGTTTGCTGCGGCGAGTGGACGTGATACGCGCTTACAATATCGCGGTAGCCCGCCGGACCGCGCTACGCCATCGGGCCTGGGCGACCCGCCTGGGCACCCTCAGCGAAGCCAGCGTGGAAGAAATCTTGGTGGAATCGGGGGCCCCCTGCGCCGGGCGATCGGTTCGCGAAATCGGCTTGCCCCGGGATTGCCTGATCGCCGCTATCCGGCGGGGAAACCACGTCCTCATCCCGCGCGGCGACACCGTCCTCCTCCCCGGCGATACCCTGACGGTGGTCACCGAATCGGGATCGGCCGAAGTCCTCCGCACCCCACAGCCACAACCCGAAACCGGAGCAGGGAAATGACCCATTCCGAACCATCCTGGCTGGACCGACCCATTTTGGCGGGAATCCCCCTCACCCGGGAACAGGGCCTTTACCTCTTGATCATCCTAGTCTGCCTGGTCTCCCGGCTGGTCATGCTGGGCTACCGGGTCCAGAGCCACGACGAGAGCCTTCACTGCAAGTTCTCCTGGGACCTCTATGCCGGCCTGGGATTCCAGCACAACCCAATGATGCATGGGCCGCTGGATTTCCATCTGGTGGCCCTCACCTTTTTCCTCTTCGGCGATAGCGACTTCACCGCCCGGTTACCCATCGCCCTGATGGGGACCGTCCTAGTAGCCTTCCCTTACTTTCTGCGCCGCTGGCTGGGACGGTGGGGAGCGCTGGCCGCGTCGTTCCTGCTCCTCATCTCCCCCTCCGTCACCTACTACTCCCGCTACATCCGCCACGACATCCCCACCGCCCTCTGGGCGGTCCTGACATTCTGGGCTATATTCCGCTACCTGGAGGAGGGACAGGACCGTCATCTCTACATCCTGGCGGCGGCGCTCTCCCTGATGTTCGCCACCAAAGAGGTCGCCTTCATCTACACCGCCATCTTCGGCCTCTTCCTGGTCGGCTTGCTGGTGGTGCAGGCCCTGAGCCGGCCCTGGGAGCGCCGGGAAGCGGAAATCGCCGTTTTCGGCGCGCTGATCGGGCTGGCGGTGGGGCTGCTCCTGCTGGCTGTCGGCCTGGCGATGCGGGCGAAGCCCCTCCCTATCTGGGCCCAACTGGGCGGCGGATTGGCCATCCTCTCCCTCCTGATGGGCACCGTCGCGCTCCCCTACGGCATCTGGCCCCGCCGGGGGGAGTACCGGGCCCTGGACCTGGTTTTCCTCATCGGGACACTCACCCTGCCGTTCCTGAGCCCGCTCCCGATCCACGGCGCGGCCTGGCTGGGAGCCCGGCTGGTGGAGCGCTATCCCAACCTGGGAAGCGTCCCCTTCTGGCTTCACCTCTCCCAACTGAAGCCGATAGACTACAACCCTCCCGCCATCTACTACTCCGGCGTCATCCTGGCGCTGACGATTCTGGCGGCTCTCGCCCTGGGCCTCCTCTGGGACCGGCGCCGCTGGCCGGTTGCCGCCGCCATCCACACCGGCATCTTCCTGCTCTTCTTCACCACGGTCTTCACCAACGGCGCGGGCATCGCTTCCGGCTGGGTCGGCTCCCTGGGCTACTGGCTGGAGCAGCAGGAGGTCCAGCGAGGGGGCCAACCATGGTTCTACTACCTGGTCATCCTTCCCATGTATGACTTTCTCCCTCTCCTGGGCTTCTTGTCCGCCACGGTCTTCCTCATTGCCCGCGCCGTCCGAAAGGCATTCCGTCCCCAAATCCCTGTTATCAGTCCCTCACCCATTGACTCATTGGTCATTTGGTCATTTTTATCCTGGTTCGGCTATTCCTACGCCGGGGAGAAGATGCCCTGGCTGGTCGTCCACCTCACCCTCCCCATGGCCCTGATTTCGGGCTGGCTGGCCGGTCGTCTGATAGAAGCGATGGACTGGGGGACGGTCCGGAGGCGATACGGCTGGCTGATTCTCCTGCTCCTGCCCGCGCTGGTCGCGGCGGCAACGACCCTGGCCCAGGCGGCCCAGAGCCCCCTGGCCACCGACACCCTGGAGGGCCTGCTCAACTTGGGCGCGCTCATCGGCGGGATCGTCGGCATCCTCTGCGTCGGAGGGGTCATCGCCTACCTCTGGGCGCGCGTCGGCGGGCGCAACGGCCTCCTGCTGACCGGGTTAACCCTCTTCCTGGTCCTTTCACTCCTGACCATCCGCATCGCCCACCGGCTCAACTTCGTCAACTTTGACCGCCCCGCCGAGTTCCTGGTCTACGCCCACGAGGGGCCTGATGTCCGCACAACGATGCAGCAGATAGAGCAACTCTCCCTGCGCGTCGCCGGGGGGCCGTACCGGATAGACGTCGCCTACGGCCCCGACGGCTCCTGGCCCTTCATCTGGTACCTGCGCAATTACCCCAACGCGCGCTACTACCCCGATAAACCCACCCGCGAGCAGGTCCTGGCGACCGTCATCATTGCCGGACGGGAGCAGTGGGGGGTGGTGGAGCCGTACGTGGGGAACGACTACTACCGGTTTGACTACTTCTTCCTCTGGTGGCCCATGGAGGACTACCGGCGGCTCACCTGGGCTAAACTCCGGGAGTGGCTGACGGATGGAAAGAAACGGCTGGCCCTCTGGCGGGTTTTCTACGATATGGACTACCGCCTCTACAACGAGATTACCGGTGGGACGCACGTCCCGGAGAAATGGCCCCTGCGAGGGGAGTTTCGCCTCTACATTCGTAAGGACGTGGTGGACCGGCTCTGGGAGTACTCCCTGGGGCCCAGGCCGCCAGCGGAGGGGGAGACGGCTATGCCGGACCCATACGCCGCCGGGTGGCGGTCACTTTCGCCGGTGCGGACATGGGGCTCGGAAGGGAGGGGCCCAGGCCAGTTCCTGAAGCCGCGCGGGATAGCCATCGCGCCCGATGGCTCGGTCTACGTCGCCGATTCCGGCAACCACCGCATCCAGAAATTCACCGCTGATGGAAGATGGGTGACCGCGTGGGGGAACTTCGGAGGCTGTCCGGAGCAAGCCCCGCCGCCAGGGACCTTCTGTGAGCCCTGGGGAGTAGCGGTGGGGCCCGACGGCGCGGTCTACGTGGCCGACCTCTGGGCCCACCGGGTGCAGAAATTCTCCCCGGACGGGGAGTTCCTGGCCCAGTGGGGCTTCTCCAGCAACTACGGAGCCGACCTGCGGCCCGGTGCCTTCTACGGCCCGCGCGGCGTCGCCGTCGCACCCGACGGTACCGTCTACGTCACTGACACCGGCAACAAGCGGGTGCAGGTCTTCACTGCCGACGGAGCCTACCTGCGGATGTGGGGCAGTCCGGGCTCGTCGCCCGGCCAGTTGAACGAGCCAGTGGGTATCGCCATGGGGCCGGATGGCAACCTCTACGTCGCCGACACCTGGAACTACCGGGTCCAAGTGCTGGACCCGCTGGGGAGGCCTGTGCGGCAGTGGCCCATCACCGGCTGGAATAACCCCATGGCCGAGGAGAAGCCCTACCTGGCGGTGGACGGGAAGGGTATGGTCTACGTGACCGATCCGGGCCACTACCGGGTGCTGGTCTTCCGTTCGGAGGGGGAGTACCTCTACAGTTTCGGCCAGTTCGGCTTTGACCCGGCCGGATTTGTCCTGCCAATGGGGATTGCCGTGGGGCCCGATGGCGCCCTCTACGTGGCCGACGCGGGGGCCCACCGGGTCGCCGTATTTCACCCATAACCCGATGTTCGTAGTCAGGCCGTCGTTCGTAGTCGTAGAGTAGAACCCCAATGACCTTCAACCAGGACGAAGCAACTGCTGAAACCGTCCGTCATCTCCAGGCCCTCATCCGCATCCCCACCGTCAACCCGCCGGGGAACGAAAAACCGGCGGCGGAGTACCTGGCGGAAGCGCTCTCCGCCGGGGGGTACGACCCGGTGGTGCTGGAATCGGCGCCGGGGCGGGGGAACGTCGTCGCCCGCTATCGGGGGAATGGAGAAGCCCCGCCGCTGCTGCTCCTCTCCCATCTGGATGTGGTGCCGGTGGAGCCCGAGCAATGGGAGCGTGACCCCTTCGGCGGCGAAGTGGCCGACGGCTACGTCTGGGGGCGGGGCGCGCTGGACATGAAGTTCGCCACTGCGATGCAACTGGAGACGATGCTCCTCCTGGCCCGCCAGAAACTCCCCCTGAGGCGGGACGTCATCTTCGCTGCCACCGCCGACGAGGAGGCCGGCGGGCTCTACGGCATCGGCTACCTGATAGACCACCATCTGGAAAAAATCCGGGCCGAATACGCGCTGACCGAATTCGGCGGCTTCCCCATCAATCTGGGCGGGAAGCGGGTCTACCTCTGTCAGGTGGCAGAGAAGGGGGTCTGCTGGGTGCGGATGCGGGCCCGGGGGAGACCGGGGCATGGCTCCATCCCCCACGAAGACAACGCGGTGGTCAAACTGGCGGAAGCGGTGGCGAAACTGGGGCAGGCCCCTCTCCCCTTTCACCCCACCGACGCCGTCGCCGGGATGGTGGAGGGGATGGCAGCCGCGCTGGGTGGACTGCGCGGCGCGGTCCTACGCGGCATCCTCAACCCGACGCTGAGTCCCTTCATCCTGCGCCAGGCCATCCGGGACCCCCAGCAGGTGCGTTACTTCCACGCGCTCTTGCACAACACCGTCTCCCCGACCGTCTTGCGGGCTGGGAGCAAGACCAACGTCATTCCGTCGGAGGCGGAGGCGGAACTGGACGGCCGGATTCTCCCCGGGCAGGACCTGGACTCCTTCCTGGCCGAAGTGCGGGCCGTCGTGGGAGACGGTTTTGAGTTTGAGCCCATTATGGTTGCGCCGCCGGTGGCGACGGACTATCGGACCCCGCTCTTTACGGCGATGGCGGAAGGGTTGCGGCGACATGACCCGGAGGCGGTGGCCGTGGTGCCGATGATGGTCACCGGCGGGACGGACGCCAAACATCTGGCGCGGGCAGGCATCCCCTGCTACGGCTTCACCCCGGTGCAGTTACCGCCGGAGATGAATTTCATGCAGATGATTCACGGCCACAACGAACGGGTGCCGGTGGCTGGCCTGGCCTTCGGTGTCCGCGTGCTGTATGAGGTAGTCAGTGAATTCTGCCAGAGGTAGCACTATGAACAATGCTGCTGGTCCAGGGAGGACTTTCTCTATCGGGGAAGGGCTAATCCTTTTGATTGCACTGAGTGCCGCTGGCTACTTTCGGTTTGTCCACATAGACACCACATGGATGAGCCCTGACCAGTCCACATTGTTGAGCCTGGCGATGGACATCGGGAGTGGGAAGAGGTTTCCACTTATAGCCAACCAGTCATCTGCTGGACTTGCCCATCCGGTCCTGCCGGTTTACCTCTACGCTTTCCCGCTTGCTCTCACCCACCGGGTTATCAGCGCAGCCTACCTGACAGCATTCCTGAACATTCTCAGTGTTGGGATAGGCTACTTCTATGCCCGCCGGTTTTTGGGATGGTCAGCCAGCCTGATTTTTCTTGCGCTCTATGCCCTTAGCCCTTGGTCAGTCCACTTCTCACGGCTCATTTGGAATCCGGTCATGATCCCCTTCTTTGCGATGCTGGCTTTATGGCTACTGACCACTTCTGTCACCGAGAGCCCATCTTTTGCGACCCGGATTGGGACTGCTTTTGCTCTAATAGGGATTTTCCATTCCCACCTGGTCTCTCTGAACCTGCTTGCTGGTATTGGGGCTATCTGGCTCTTGTTTCACCGACAATACAAATTCATATGGATGGCGGCCGTGATTCTGCTCACAGGCTTTTCATTTGTGCCTTACTTGTGGGCTCAACCGATTCTCACTCTGGCCACTGGAGAACCGGCGCGGCTCAACCTGGCCCCCATTCTGATCGCGGGAGACCTGGTCAGTGCCCGGGGTCTGTTCACGGCGAATGAAGGCTGGGAAACGATAGAGACGTTGCTGCGGGAATGGCTATGGGTCAGCCTGGTCTGGCTGGGGATTGTCACCCTGTGGTACAGCCGAGAGGCATGGAAAAACTCCATACCTGCGCCTCAAACGTCCCGCATTATCCTGTTTTTCTGGATAACTGGCCCGCTGGTAGCTCTTATCTATCATCGCCACTACCTTCAGCACCACTACTTTCTGTTCCTGTACCCTGCTGTGTATTTGGCTATGGCCGCGCTGGTAGAGGACTTGGGGTCATATCTCCACAAATTCCTTCTAAGGTTGCCCTTCAGGATGCAACGGGTATGGCCGGTTATTGGGAGAGGCGGATTAATACTTCTTTTAGGCGCTCTCTCTGTTTGGGGTTTCTTGGCCTCCCGTGCAACCCTCCGCCAGGAACGGTTCCAAACTTGCCTTCAGGAACAGCATATCCGCGCGGCTATAGAAGTTATCAGGGAAAATGCAGACCGGCTTCAAATTCGTAACCTGGTGGTGCTCAGCGACGGGATAGATGCGCTGGACTCCACTTTTGGCTTTATCGGCTCATTCCTTCCTTCAGACCTTTCCATCCGCTTTACCCGCCTAAGAGATGGTGTACTGCTTCCCCGTGCGCCTACTCTTTACTTCGTTTCCGGGGAGGATGCCTATACAGAGGCTATCCTGAGCCAGGCTGGTCGCCTTCTGGCTATGCTGGATGTCAGCCCCTGTGGGAAATGGAAGTTCTATATGACCCCAGGCGGGTTGTCTTTTGTGAGCGAGGCTTCCGGGCCAATTGGTGCATGGGAAAACAGTCTCCAGCTGTGGAAATATCAAGTGGAGAAAGCCAATCGCGGGGAAAGCCTTATGTTGATAACCTTCTGGAAGGTGGATACGGACCACCCCCTCAGTTGGGACCACTTCTTCTTCCACCTGGTTTCTGAACAGGAACAAGTTATCTCTCAGGTGGATGGGCCGGGAGTAAGCAGTCCGTACTGGCGGGAGGGGGACTGGCTGATTCTGTTCACCCCTTTGCCCCTCCCAGCGGATACTCCTACCGGCTCTTACAAAGTTTACTGTGGGCTGTACTCCTGGCCGAACCTGAAAAGGATTCCGGTTATCACTGGACCGGCAACAGATAACCGGCTATACCTGACAGAGGTAAGGCTTCCATAGGAGAGGTAGAAAATGGAGTGCAAACAGAAGCAGAATCTAACCCGCTGCACCTGCACATACGAGCCCTGCCCTCGCAAAGGGCTCTGCTGCGAGTGCATTGCCTACCACCTGAGTCACGACGAATTGCCCGGGTGCGTCTTCCCGCCGGAAGCAGAGCGGACCTACAACCGCTCCAAGCGGTACTTCGCGCAGATTTACGGAGGGCGGTAGAAAATTGACAACAGTATCTGTCCCCCGCTCTGACCCGCTGGCCAGACGAGTTGCAATTTATCATGCCCTGCGCCAGGAAGGGCTGACGCTCCTTTTCCTGGCTACCGCGGTTGCTCTTTTCTTCTGGCCCCTCTGGATTGCCGGATACCGTTTCCCCAAAGGGAGCGGCGACCTGTGGGG
>JASFBC010000184.1:0-2674 GCA_036172315.1 Anaerolineae bacterium
GCAAAACAAAACCCGTTGAGCGCAGCTGTGATTCGCTGGACATTTCAGAACGTGGATGCGATTATTGCTAACAGTTCCTGGACAAAACGGCAGATTGTCCGCTATGGTGGAGACCCTGGCAAAGTGCAGATTGTCCGCTTAGGAGCAGAACCGCCAAGATCAACAGGCTTTCGGGAAGGAGGGATCCATCAAGATACGATTACGCTCCTTTCAGTAGGCTATTTGGAGGAGAGGAAAGGGCACGCCTATGTGTTGCAAGCGCTGAAACGCTTGATTGAGAGAGGGTATAGGTTACGATATGTCATTGTGGGTGATGGTTCTCAGCGAGAAGCGTTAGAGGCATTAACCCATAAACTGGAATTGGACAAAGTGGTCTCTTTTGAGGGCTACAAGGCTCATGCAGAGGTGTGGCCTTATTTTGACCGTTGCGACATTTTTGTTTTGCCCAGTTGGATTGAAGGCTTTGGTATTGTATATATTGAAGCACTGAGCCGGGGAAAACCGGTCATTGGTTGTGAAGGTGCAGGTGGCCCTGAAGATTTGAGGGCACTAGGAGATTGTATTGAACTTGTGAAGCCACGAGATGTAGAGAGCCTGGTGACTGCTTTCGATCGCTTGATCAATGATCCCGAACGAAGGCGGCGAATGGGAGAAATCGGTCAAAGGATAGTTCGGGAATACTTTACTTGGGAACGGAATGCAGCCGAAACGTTTGCTCTCTACGAACGATTACTTTCGCGGGATCTCAGACATGCATGAACCGAGAGGTTTTGTCCGTTGGAATGAACGGCGACAGCGATTTGAAGTGGATTGGCGTAAAACGCTCTCTATTGTGACTGGAGAGTTGCTGCTGCAGGAAATCCTTGCCGCACGTTCCTACATTAAGGGGTATCTTCTAGATGTGGGCTGTGGGTCACGTCCTTATGCCATAATTTATACGCCTTTGGTGGAATTGAGCATTGGAACTGAGGTGTCATACTCACCCCATGGGGCCCGCGCTGCTGATGCGATTGCGCCAGCAGAATGCCTCCCCTTCGCTGATCAGACCTTCGATGTCATTTTGTGCACTGAGGTTTTGGAACATATCTGGGAGCCAACAAAGGCAATGAGAGAATTTGCCCGGGTTTTGAAACCGGACGGATATCTGCTTTTGTCAGTCCCTTTTATTCACCCTATTCATGAAGCACCCCATGACAACTGGCGATTCACCTCTTACGGTTTAAAATTTCTTTGTCACTCCACTGGCTTTGAAGTAATTTACCTCAATAAGAAGGGCGGTGTGGTGACAACGGGAATAGTGTTGTCTCTGAATCTGGTGGTACGTGGCGTGAACGCTGTGAGCAAACTTTTGCGCCTTTCCGTGCCCTTGCGCGATAGAACGGTCGTGCGCTGGATTTTGGCGTTGCCACAACGGATTTATCTCTTCGTACGGAGTAGCCCTGTAATGGCCGCTGTCCGGAAGGCAGTCTTCGGGCAATTGGACAATTTTCTAACGCCGGGGTACTTTCTTGTTGCGAGGAGAAAAACCAGTTTTATAAATTCTTCATCCACAACGAGTACCAACCCAGCGATACTGGAGGCATTCAAGGATGAGACTTTATCTACTTGACAAGTTAATCTGTCCGCGTTGCGCTCATTTTCCGCTCTCTCTAAAGATTACGGAAGAACGCCAAGGGCCGGTAGCAGTGGCTAATGTCCGACCATGTGAGTTGTATTGTGCCCATGAAGCGGAATGGCTGGGGAATACTTCCGCTGAACCGCCATGTTCTTCCTGCTTGAAGCGACAGATATGGTCAGGAGAACTCGTTTGTTCCGAATGCAGTTCTTGCTATCCCATTGACGAGCGGATTCCTAACCTGCTGGTAGGTGAAGCAGTAGACGAGTGGGTCATGGAGGAACAAACATGGTGGGATAAGCAATATACGAGGATGGCAAGTCAGATTGAGACCATACGAGGCAGAAGGGTTGTAAGTGAGAAGGAAGTTCCTGGCAATCGCAATTATGAACGGAGCATTTTTCTATTTGCCCCACTTCAGCGACGAGGAATTCAGAACACACTAATGCTCGAGATTGGGGCGGGTGCATCCCAGTATATAGCCGGTTTGCTTCCCCCATCTGCTGGACATTACTTCTATATCGGAACAGATGTGTCAAGGAAAGCATTAACTATCGGGTCGCAATTGCTCCCCGAAGGGGATTTTATTCAGTGCGCTGCTGGAGAGATGCCATTTCGGAAGGATATCCTTGATGTACTGCTCAGCCTTGGCGTCCTGCACCATATACCGCTTTGGCAGACAAGCCTGGATCAGATTATTGACTTGCTGAAGCCTGGCGGATGGATGCTTTTTGATGAGGCGATAGAGAAACCCAGAGTCCTGGGTAAATTTCGCAAACAATCCCTCACAGCAGCCATTGACAGCCCACATGAAGGTGAGGTTATGCTCAGCGCGTTGTTGGGCATCCTACAGAAGCGAGGGCGTGTGATCGCGTATCATCTGAAAACTACACCCCTGAGGGTTTTGCTTGTCTGGGTATTGGGTCCTATCATGGAACGTTCGCTCCTCGTCACAAAGATGGTTTTAGGAGTAGATCAAGTGTTTATGAGATCTGCTGGAAAGGCGTTTAAGAGTTTAGGCCCAGGAGAAGCATTAGGGATCTTCGAGAAGGAGCACAG
>JASFBC010000185.1:0-9722 GCA_036172315.1 Anaerolineae bacterium
GGCTGTTAGCCTGCAACGCCGGCTGTTAGCCTGCGGCAGGCTGTTTGACACGGCGATGTCAGGCGAGTTCGGAGGAGCATCTATGCACATCATCATCGTCGGTTGCGGACGGACAGGCTCTTTGCTGGCCCGTACGTTGGCTGAACGAGGCCATCAGGTCGTGGTGGTGGACCCGAACCCGGACCAGTTTATCCGGTTAGGGCCGAACTTTCGCGGCCGGACTATTACCGGCCTGGGATTTGACCGGGACGTCCTTCTGCGGGCAGGGATAGAGCATGCGCAGGGTTTGGCCACCGTCACCAGCGACGAGACGGCCAATCTGCTGGTCGCCTTTATCGCCCGTCATCATTTCAACGTTCCCAACGTGGTCGCCCGGCTCTTTGAGCCGGAGAGGGCCGCCCTCTATCAGGCCATCGGCGTCCCGGTCGTAACGGCAGCGGAATGGCGGGCTCACCGTTTAGAACAACTGCTCTGCCAGCCCGTGCTGAACGTGGTGGACACCCTGGGCAATGGAGAGGTATCTATTGTGGAATTGCGGGTTCCACCCGCGTGGGCAGGCCAGCCGTTCTCTTCCCTGTTCATCCCAGAGAAGACAATTCCTACGGTGCTGATTCGCGGGGGAGCGGCCCGCATTCCAGCCCCGGATGTCTTGCTGGAGGCCGGCGACATCGTCCGCCTCAGTGTGGCGACGGATGCACTGGAGGAATTGCGAACCCGATTGGCTCAGGCAGGAGAGGTGGAATGCGCGTCCTGATCGTCGGTGGAGGGAAGGTGGGATCCCATCTGGCCTCCCTTCTCCTGGCCGATGGGTATGAGGTCTGCGTGGTGGAGAACCGCTCTTCGGTGCTGGCCCGGCTCTACCGGGAACTCCCCACAGAAACGGTGATGGATGGGGATGGAACCCGGATGAGCACACTGGAGCGGGCTGGCATCCGCTCCTCTGATGTCCTGGTTGCCGTTACCGGCGACGATGAGGTCAATCTGGCCGTGGCGATGATGGGCCGGTTCATCTTCCATGTACCGCGCATCATCGCCCGGGTCAACAACCCCCGCAACGCCTGGCTCTTCACCCCCCAGGCGGGCGTGGACGTCGCCCTGAACCAGTCAGACCTCCTGGCGAAACTGATCGCCGAGGAGATGTCCCTGGGGGACATGATGACCCTGCTGCGGCTGCGACGGGGGGAACTGGCGATTGTGACGGAAAAACTGGAAGAGGGTGCGAAGGCGGACGGGCAGCGCATCGCCGACCTTCCCCTCCCATCCGATTGCTTGCTGATGGCCGTGGTACGGGGGGAAGAGATTCTGGTGCCGCGTGGCGAGACGGTGCTCCAGCCAGGTGATGAAGTGCTGGCGCTGGTACGGGGGGAGGCCAGGCGGGCCCTCCATGCCCTGTTGACCCGCGCATCGTGAGGTGAAAGGGAACATGCCGGGCATCCGGGAGGTGCTTGGCACGTTCATTCCACGTATATCTCCACCCGCTCGTTGTCTTCCTCATCCTCTATCTCCGCGATTTTCCCGATGGCGCCGCTGGTAATGACCTCCGCCAGTCCCTGCCAGTCCACTTCGGTCTCCGGCGCGAAGCGCTCCGCGATGCGCAGGCCCACCTTCACCAACTGAAGGGGGATGGTGATGTTGACTTTGTTCTTGCCGGACCCGATGTCGGTCACGCGCACGCGGAAGAAGCGCCCTTCACCGCGAGGGCCGGGACCGGAGGTGCCGGTTTTCTGGCCGATCGCGCGCAGGAGCGCCGCCGCCTCCTCCGCCGTGATTTTTCCCTCTTCCAGCATCTGGAGAATTTTCAGCCGCTCTTCTGTCGTCATCGCACCTCCGTTTCTGCACGCAGGCTGTTAGCCTGCACAGGCCTGAAGAAAAGTCCTGCTGAAGCATTACTCACCGCCTGCAGGGAGAGATTCCGGCTGCGCCGCCGGACGCTCCGCCCGTCCAAAGAGGGCCAGGGTCAGCAGCGCGGCAAAAAGATAGGTGGTCCCCGTCGCCAGGAACAGCGGCGGGAAGCCGAAACTGCGCTGGACAAACCCGCTGATGCCCGGGCCGATCCCCTGCCCCACCGAGTAGGCGACGCCGATCATCGCCCCCACCGTCCCTCGCTCGTGCTCCCGTACCCGCTCCATCGCGAAGGCGGTGTAGAGGGGGCCGGCCATATTCATTAGCATCGCCCGCAGCCAGAAGGCTCCGACCGCAACGGGCAGGACGGGGACAAAGCCCAGCGCCAGCAGGAAGGGCAGGGAGGCCAGTTGGGTAAAGACGACGGTGCGGATTTTGCCCCACCGCTCCGCCAGAATGGGTGCCAGGAGCGTCGCGCCCCCCATCAGCAACTGGGAGACAGCAAAAGTCAACCCCAGTATGCTATCCGGGATATGAAACCGTTGCTTGAAGAAGATGTTCAGGTACGGGATGAGCAATCCGGCCCCCAGCGCGATGACCAGTTCGGGCACCAGCAGCGCGACGACGTCCCGACGGAAGGGAAAATCCCGCAGGGTGAGGGACCGACGATGCTCCCCCCTCAGGCGAGCCCGTTCTTCCCGAATCATCAGCAAGGGAATCAGGGCGAACGCCATTATCCCCTCGGCGGTCAGCAGGGTGGCCCGGTACGCCGTTACGCTCTCCGGGTGGACCCGCAGCAGAACGCCGAAGAGGGCCGGGAGGGAGCCGCCGACGGCGCTCCCCAGGAAGCCCATCAGCAGGGAAAAGCCCGATTGGAGGCTGAAGAGGGTCGGGCGCTCGTCTTCGGTGGCGTTTTCGGCCATAAAAGCGGAGCCGGCGGCCATAAAGAGCGCGTTCCCCGCCCCGTAAAAGACTGCCGCTACCAGCAGGGGCCAGTCCGCCGGAGGGAGGGTCAGCAGCAGCGTGGCGGTGACGGAAAGAACGGCTCCTGCCACCATCGCCTGCTTGCGCCCCATCCGGTCCACCAGGACCCCCATCGGCAGGCCCAGGAACAGGGCCGAAAGGCTCATACTGGACATCAGCAGGCCCAAAAAGGCCTCGTCGTTGCCCCGGGATAGTACAAAAAGGTTCAGGAAGAGCAGAAAGATACCGTTCCCCAGGGCACTGATGGAAACCAACAGGAGAAAAAGTTTGGCGTTGCGGCTCAATCCGGCCGCGCGGCGGAGTTGGCGGGTGAGGGCGTTCATACTCCGTGCTCCGTATTCTGTATCCGTTCAGCGGCCTTCCAGCGCGGCGATGAGGTCGGCGGCCTGTTCGGGGGTGATTTTCCCTTCCTCTACCAGGCGGAGTACCCGGAGGATCTCCGCTTCGGTAGCGGCTGTTCGGGCGGGTTCGGGGCGGCGGCCGCTGGCTCGCTGCCAGCGCCGTTCGGCCCGTTCGGCCTGCATGCGGGCCCGCTCCGCCTCCCGGCGGGCCCGTTCCGCCTCCCGCTTTGCCGCCTCCCCGGCCTCCCGAACATATCGCTCTGCGGTCTGGCGGGCCCGCTCTGCGGCCCGCTCCACCCGTCGGCGGATTTCTTCGCTGTCCACGGAACGGAGGGTCTCATCCAGGCGAGTCTCCAGCAGGGCTATCGCCTCCGCGATGCGGGCCTCCACAACGGCCCCGATGTCCTCTATCCCGACTGCCCATACGCCCCATTCCGCCTCCTCGCCCGTCTCCGGCACCAAGAGGATGTGGCTGCCTGCCGTGACCTCCAGAAGCGCCTCCCCGCCCCCCAGCGTGCCGGTTATCATCCCTCCCGCTTCGGTCAGGGAGAGGCCCGGGATGGTGGAACGGACCCGTCCGCCGGTGCGAAGGGCAAAGCGAACACCGGCGTCGGTAGGGACGACGATACGGGCCGTGCTGCCAACCCCGAAGCGGTACTCCGCGCCGGGGACATAGGGTGGGCGCAGCCGCAGGTTCGCCCCGACGCTCTCCACCGCCGCCCCGCCCCGCAGACCGGCGGCCCGCAGGTCGCCCCGAATGGCGCGGGCGGAAAGAGGGCCCTCCACTTCCTGAAAGCGCGCGTCCCCGAAGACCTCGCGGAGGCGGACCTCCCCGGAAACGGCGCGG
Organism: Anaerolineae bacterium; assembly: GCA_036172315.1. Taxonomy (GTDB): domain Bacteria; phylum Chloroflexota; class Anaerolineae; order B4-G1; family DUEL01; genus SpSt-77. The sequence goes on from JASFBC010000185.1 coordinate 4,015, forward strand.
AGGGAGAGGTCGCCGTAGATTTCGCCCAGGCTCAGGGAGCCGACCTGGCGCAGGCTCCCGTCCCCGGAGACTGCCCCGACAGCCAGGGGGCCGGAGAAGTCCCGAACCCGCAGGTTGCCCCGCACCGTCGTCAGGCTCAGGCGGGCCGCGCGCGGACATATCAGATAGGCATCGGAGCGCAGGGTCAAGAAGACCGTCTCTCCCTCCCGTCGGAGAGAAAGCGCGTCCGTGCCGTTGCGGAGGGAGAGGGTCAGGCGCGGCTCATCCGCCCCCTGGACGGACAGGTCGCCCAGGCATTCCTCAACGACAATAGTGGGCGAAAGAGGCGTCTCTACCGTCTGGGTCCACATTCCTTTTGCCTCAGAGCAGACGCAGGGCCTCCTCGGCGGTGATCTCCCGCCGGGCCAGCCGCTGGAGAACTTCCTGGCGGCGGCTCTCGATGTCCTCCCGCTCCTCCCGCACCTCGTACCCCAGCGCGCGGATGACCTCCTCCAGGCGGCTGCGGACGGTGGGATAGGAAAGCCCGAGTTCCTCCTGGACGCGGTTCAGTTTCCCTTCGCAGCGGAGGAAAAGTTCCACAAAATCGGCCTGTTCAGGGGTGAGGGTCGCCAGGCGCCCCAGGGCGAAGTGGCCCTCCAGGGCTGTCCCGCAGGTCGGGCAGACCATACGGGCGACGCGCAGTCCATCGTGACAGACCGGGCAGTGAACAGGTGCTGGATGCATAGGCTCTCTCCCCTGAAAAATTTTTGTCCAACATTGAAAAATTTTAACATAGAACTTAATTTTTGTCAAGTCCTGAATTCCGCCGCCCCTCCGGAGGCGATGCCTCCCCTGGCATTGGGAGAGGGAAAGAACGCATGTTGTAACGATTCCGCGCTGACGGAAAGTCAGCCTCCCTGGGCCTGCGGCCTCAACTTTGGCCTTTTTGCCCACGTTCTTCCCCCATGGGTCTCCGGCCGCCTTTACAGCCTAAAAGAAAGATTATTTTTTGTTCTTGTGGCCGGAGAGAAAGCCATTTTCAGCGATTTTATAACCACCTACCCTGAAAAAGCCAAACTTCAAGACAGACAACGGACCACCGACCACCGCCGTCTGTGGTCTGTGACAGGGGAGGCCGATTTCCCATCGGCGCCAAGAGGCGATCTCCATCGGGCTGAATAGTTACTGCGTGTTGACATTTCCCTGCCTGGGATTAAAATTTACCCTACCATGATTGCTGTGTTCCCTACCCGGGTCTTCCGCTTCTGGCGCGGGATTCTGGCTTTCGCCAGCGACATTCTTTATAGAGAGAGCCAGCGCGCCACACCGGCTGAGCAGGACCTGATGCGACGGCTGGCTCAGCGGGACCCTGACGCCGCGGCGGAACTGGTCCGGCAGTACGCGGAGATGGTTTATCGTTTCGTCTACCATCAGGTAGGGGGAATTGTGGAAGACGCGGAAGACTTGACGCAGGAAACGTTTCTGGCGGCACTCCAGAGTGCCCACCGGTTTCGCGGAGATAGCCGCCTGCGCACATGGTTGTTCCGGATCGCTGCCCATAAAATCGCTGATCACTGGCGCTCCCGCCGCCGACGGCCCCCCGAACTTCCTCTGGAAGACTGGCATCCCACCGTGGGCGAAGACACGCCCTCTCTCCCGTTTCTGGAGGAGACAGAACTCCGGGACCGGGTGCGTGCGGCCCTGTTGACCCTGCCTCCCCATTACCGAACCGCCCTGGTTCTCCGGTACGTGGAGGATATGCCGGTGGCCGAAATGGCCCGGGTGATGCACCGGAGTCCCAAAAGCGTGGAATCCATCCTGATCCGCGCGAAACAGATGTTGAGGCAGACCTTAAGGGGAACAGATGACCTGTGAGCCGACAGATATAGAAGAAATGCTCCGGACGCTGGCGCGGGAGGACGTCCGACCGCGGCCCGCGTTTATCGTCCAACTGACGGAGCGGCTGATAGCGGCGATGGCAGAGCGTCCGCGTCTCCTGGGGTGGCATCTTGCTCTTGCCGGGGCGGTCACCCTGCTTCTGCTGGCGGTCATCGGATGGGTGCTGACTCCCCGGGTGCCGCAATGGGCAACCCTGATCGTGGAGAACGGAGTGGCTCAGGTCTCCTGGCAACGCCCCCTCTACTTCCGCTGGAGCCGCTCCGGAGTGACTTCCGTCCCGGTTGGGCCGCCGTTCCCTCTGGCCCAGGGCGACCGGGTAGCCCTCCCTGAGGAGAGTGCCGGAGTCGTTGTCTTCCAGGACGGGAGCCGCCTGCGCCTGAGTGGTGAAACAGTCATCGTCCTGGAAGAAGTGGATATGCCGGGATTGGCCATCCGGGTAAGGGCAGAGGCCGGAGAGATAACGGCGGACGTCCCCCCTCTGCCGGGCCGTCTGGCCTTTGAAGTGAAGACCCCTGCTGCGACTGTCGGTGTACGGGGGACGGTGTTCCGCGCCCGAATCGTTGCCGCTGACCACCTCTACAGCGCCACCGATGAGGGCGCCACCCGGGTGACGCTCCTGGACCCGGCTCAGGGGTATCCATCAGTAGAGGTCCCGACGGGCTACGAAGTAGACGCTGTCATTGGCCAGCCCCTGAAGGTGCGCCCCCAGTCCCCTCTCGTGGACCATCTGGCTCTGAATGGCACCACCGTGGAAGCCGAAAGCGTCCTGGCCTCCAACCGGCCTGCGTTGACTATCTTTGGGAAGACGAACGCCGGACCCGGCTACGCCGTACTCCTATCCGGAGATACCCTTTTGGACCGGGTACCCATCGCCCCGGAGGAGGAATTCCGCCTTCGCTTCCATGCACCGGCGGAGGGGGAGTACACCTTGTGTATCGCGGTAGAGGCTCCCGATGGCACCCGGAGCCCCTGTACCTCTTTTTTGTACCGTTACGATACAACGCCTCCCCCGGTCATCCGCCTATTAGAGCCCACTGCCCCCGAGGTCTGCGGGGAGACCGTCACCCTCCGGGGGGAAACGGAGCCCGGAGCGACTGTCCGATTGAATGGAGAACCGATCCCGGTGGACCCGACCGGCGCGTTCGCGACGCGCTGGACGTTGCAACCCGGGGAGAACCCGATGATCCTGGAGGCCTGCGACAGGGCGGGCAACTGTACCCGCCTGGAGTTTGTCTTGACCCGGCAATAATCCAGCCCAGAACCGGAGAGAGAAATGCGCCAGGGATGGCTGGTGGGCGTCGTGCTGATTTGCGCTTTGTTGCTCTGGGGGACAGGGGTCCGGGATTCCGCCATCGCCGGTTTCACTCCCACCTTCACGCCCACGGAGACCCCCACGGAGACGCCCACGGCGACGTTCACCCCCACTCCTCCGGAGACGGCCGTTCCGCCTCCGCCGCCTCCGCCCCCTCCTCCCACAGAGACGCCGACCGCCTCTCCCACCTCCCCGCTGCGGCCTACGCGAACCCCTACCCGGGGGCCGTCGCCCACCCCCTGGTGCTTCACCGCCACGCCGGAGGTGCCCGGCATTGGGGTGGAAAAAGAGGTGAGCCCTCCCATCGTCTCTCCGGGGCAGGATGTCCGCATCACTATCCGGGTCCGGAACACGGGCACCCAACCGGTATCCGGCCTGGTGGTGGAGGACACCCTTCCGGCCTCCCTGCAGATTCTCGCCGTCCGCTCCACGCGGGGTATCCCCGCCATCTCCGGCCAGACGGTGCGGGTCTCCGTGGGGACGCTGGGGCCGGGGGGCCAGGTCACCATCACCATAGAGGCGCGGGCACGGGCGAATGTGCCTGCCGGTACCGCAATAGAGAACATCGCGGTGGCTTCGTATGACGGCGGTCGGAGCATCGGCGTTTTCCCCCTACCCACTCCCGATCGTCCCCTGTGCCCGCTGGCGCCCGAGGCGGGAAAGTCCTCCCCTATCCCCGTCCGTGAATGGACTTCCCCTCTTCTCTTTCTACTGGGGTTGCTCCTCCTGGGGCTGGGTCTGGCCGCCTGGAAAAGGCCGGAACGAAGTTGAACCGCTGGTTCGCGCGGGAATTCTCCTCCGCTGACGACTATTCTTTATGAAAGCCAACGCTACTTTGCATCGCAGGAGGAGACATGGGGCAGGCACGAATCCTTATCGTAGACGATAACCCGGACCTGCGGAGGCTGCTCCAGGGATTGCTGGAGAAAGTTAACGGTTTTCACATCCTCACAGCCGGGGATGGCCCCACAGCGCTGCGCCTCTTTTCGGAGGTCCAGCCCGACCTGGTCATTCTGGACATCTGGATGCCGGAGATGAACGGCATAGAGGTCGCTCGCCATATTCGCCGGATTTCCTCTGTCCCTATCCTTTTCCTCAGTGCGGTGGGCACGCCAGAAATCGTTGCCGAGGGGCTGAGGACGGGCGCGAATGGATTCATGACCAAACCGTTTACACCCCGTGCATTTATTTCCAAAGTCCATGAATTGCTACACCGGTAGTTGTTCTGCGAGCCAACCGGCGGAGAGGGCACGGATTCTCGTTGTAGACGATGATCCGGAACTCCTCGCCCTCCTGCAGGCCCTGCTGGAGGCTCACGGCTTTGCCGTCTCTACCGCCTCCGACGGCGCCAGCGCGCTCCAGGTCCTCCCTCAGGTCGCCCCTGATCTGATCATTCTGGATATTCTGATGCCCGGGATGGACGGGAAGGAGGTCTGTCAGCGAATCCGCCGCCATTCCCCCGTCCCCATCCTGTTCCTCACAGCGATAGACCAGGTGGATTCCGTTGTGGATGGATTGAACCGGGGAGCGGATGATTATGTGACCAAACCCTTCCACCCCGCCGAACTGGTCGCGCCCGTTCGGGCGATGTTGCGTCGGGCCCGACTGCGAGCGTCCCCCAAAAAGTTTTGCGCTTTCGGGGAGGCGAACTGGTCATCAATCGCGACCTGGGACGGGTCTTCCTTCGCGGGGAGGAGGTCTCCCTGAGCCCGCTGGAATACAATCTGCTCCTGTTTCTGGCCGAGCGGGCGGGACACGTCTTGCCCCCAGAAACCATCTATCGGGCTATCTGGGGATCCTACGGCGATGCAAACCCCTGGACAGACCGGGGCCGGGGGTACTACTTCGCCCCAGACTGATCAGCTTGCCAAATGGGCTAGTTTGATGTATAACTGACAACAAGGGGAAAAGATGTTTTCCAAGTATATTTGGATTACGGGATTGGGAATCGCCCTCTTCCTGCTGCTGATTAGCGGGTTTGCCGCCCGGCAGGTGGCTTTTGCCGGCTTCACCCCCACCCCGACGCCGACGGAAACGCCGACTCCCACCTCCACCCCCACTGCAACGCCCATTCCGCCTCCCCCGCCACCCCCTCCCCCGCTGCCGGAAACCCCGACACCCACCCCGATGCCCCCACTGATGCCAGAAGTCGGAGGCGGCCCCGCGATCCCGGCCTGGCCCTTCCTGGCCCTGGGCATCGCCGCCCTGCTGGCCGGGTGGCTGGGGATAAAAGGCGTAAAACGGGAAGCGCGCTCTGCCTGAGCCCGCAGGAGGGACCGATGAATCGTTTCTCTCTTTCCCTCTGGACGCTCTTATCTCTACTTACGAATCTCATCGCGCCACTGGGTGCTTCCGCCGCACCCGCCCCTTCGGCAACAGACATTGCCGCCCATGAGGTGAACCCCCTCCCCGCCTGGTTCGCCTCCGCCCGACCAGCACGGAGTACGGAATACGGGGTACTCCCTGCTTGGTTTGCCGCACCCCAAGCCCGCACGGCACAGAGTACGGAGTACGAAAT
>JASFBC010000186.1:0-17272 GCA_036172315.1 Anaerolineae bacterium
ACATCCTGGCCGACGGCGCGGACCTGATCCCGGTGGAGGTCAAATCCGCCCGCGCGCCGGCCCGCTCCTATGCCTCCCACGTCCTCCAACTGGCCGCCTACTGCCTCCTGGTCGCCGAAACCTCCGGCCGACGCCCGCCCTACGGCATCCTCCGCTACGCTGACCGTACATTCCAGATTCCGTATACCCGGGAACTGGAGGAGCAATTGCTGGATGTTCTGGAGGAGATGCGAAGGGACCTGGCAGCGGGGGATGCGCCGCGCCGTCACCGGGACCCGCGCCGCTGTGCTGCCTGCGGGTACCGGGATGTCTGCGATGAGGCCCTTGCAGAGCGCGGCGGTACAGGCGAACAGCCTGCGCTACAGTAAATAGTACAGGCCGCCAGGCCTGCACCTGCATGCAGGCGAACAGCCTGCGCTACAGGGTCCGCCACCAGGCCATGACGCGAGGGCTGAGGGGCCGAAAACCGAACCGCTCGTAGAGGCGCCGCGAGGCGATGTTGTCCTCCTGGGTGTTCAGCGTCACTTCTTTCATCCCCTGCTCCCACAGCCGCGAGAGCACCGTCCCCAGCAGCAAACCGCCCACTCCCTGCCGCTGGAACGGCGAGGCCACGGCCAGACGACCGATGTGTGCGCCATGCTCAGCAGGGCGGGCCTCTGCGTAGCCGATGAGGAGGCCGTCCCGTTCCGCCACCAGAAAGCAGATCGCTTCCTCCAGGGTGCGCTTCAGCGTGGCTGCGCTGAACCACCATGGCGGCGGGAAGGCATCGTGGTCCAGGCGCACCAGGGCCGGGATGTCCCCCGCCCGGGCCGGACGGACGGCGCAAGGCGCGCCCGGTGGCATCGGGGGCAGGCGCCGGTCATCCTTCATCAGGGTGACCAGGCGGGCGAGGAGACGAAACCCTCGGGCGCGCAGCCCTCCCCCTATCCAGCCGCCCACATCGGTCCAGGCCAGGGCGCGGGCGCCCAGCGCGCGCAGCGGGGGCCCGAGGCGGGGGAGAGCGGCATCCAGCCAGAGGCCGACCGGGATTTCAGGGGCCAGCACGCCAAGCCGAACCCAGGCCACCGGGTTGTCATCGGGCAGGGCCAGCAGCGCGCCGACCAGATAACCTCCGGACAGGGCCAGCAAAAAGGTCTCCGTGCCCAGGCATTCTTCCCATTGCCCAGAGCGGACGCAGGGGCGGGCACTGCGGGCCAGCAACCGCTGGATGGCGGCCTTATCGGCCGGGACGGCGGGGCGGATTTCCAGAGGGCCACTAACCATTGACCGCTGACGACTGACCACTGACAACTAATTTTTCCCTGTGATCATCCGCCAGACCTCCCGGACACCGACCCCCGTCAGTTCGCCCACGTTGAAGGGCACCCGCCCCACGGGGACGTCCAGTTCCGTCTTGTCGCAGACGGTGGAGGTGTTGGCGCGGTCAATCCGGGGCTTCAGGCGCAGCATCTCCTGCTCCACCTCCTCCGGCGAAGCCGTCGCCAGCAGATGGTCTATGTGGGCCATCAGCGCGGTGGCCTGCCGGATGCGCTCCTCCGTCTCCGCCGCCTTCTGGGGCGAGATAATGCCGTAGCGGGCCTTCAGTGCGTTCAGCCGCCGACCCGCCTCGTAGGTGGTGGCGGCGATCGTGTCCCGGTCCATCCAGACCGTCTCGTAGGAGAGGATGTGCTTCCAGGTGGGGGCCAGCAGGGCCCGCCGATGGTCCTCCAAGGTTCGGCAGAAAAGGCGGTAGCCGAACCAATCCGGGTTCTCAAAGGCTGGGCTCCCCGGATCCAGGAACGGGGCCAGGGGAGCAATGAAGGGGACCAGCCGCCGGTCGCTGCCCAGTTTTTGCAGCAGGTCATCGCAGTAATCCACCGTCTCCAGGGCTGAGGCGGCGGTCTGCTTCGGCAGGCCGATCATAAAGAACAAGTCAAAGCGACGGCAGCCGACATCCAGGCAGTTGCGCACTGTCTCTTCAATCCCTTCGTTACTGTAGCCCTTGCCCAGGGCCTGGCGGACGGCCGGATCGTGGGAGTCGGGGGAGAATTCCACGATGAAATCGGGCAACGCCTCTGCCAGTTCCTCGGCGTAGTCCCGGGGGACGGGCCAGAAGAACTCCAGCATGAAAGGGCCAGGGACGCCCCGGACAGCGCGCAGGAAGCGGCAGGCGTAGTCCATTCCTGCCAGGCGCAGTTCGCCCAGGATGAAGAGAGGGCCCCGGCTAAGCCGTCGGGCCTCCCGCACATCCCGCGCCAGGTCCTCCGGGTCGCGGAAGGCCGGCCGCTCCCGTCCGGACATCCGGATATGCCCTTCGGCGCACCCTCCGCAGACGGAGCAGTGCTGGGTACAGCCGCGCACCGTCAGCGTGGCCATAATGGGATAATCCAGCCAGCGGGCGAAGGGCATGCAGGAGATGAGGTCCCGGTCCCGGATGACGGAGCGGACCATCTGCAGGAACCCCGGACGGATGTGGCTCAGGTCGACAGGCACATAAGTCTGGGGGTTGATGTGGACCTCACCCCGGGCGTCCTTCCAGGTCAGGTTGGGGACATCGGCCGGCTCCCGTCCGTCCCGGATGCATTCCATCAGCATCCGGAGCGGCTCCTCGGTGGAGTCGCCGCGCAGGACATAATCCACCTGCGGATAGCGGATCAGTTCCTCGTGGTAGTAGGTAGCGGAGAAGCCACCGAAGATGATGGGCGTGCGGGGGTGGTGCTCCCGGACGATGCGAGCGACCTCCAGCGCGCCCTGGGCATGGGGGAGCCAGTGGAGGTCTATGCCGAAAGCGCGGGAGGGATGGCGGGCGATGAACCGCTCCGCGTCAAACCGGTCGGAGCGGACCATCCGCACAGCCAGGTTGACGATGCGGGTGCGGAAGCCATGCCGCTCCAGATAGTCGCAGAGGGCGGCGAAGCCGATGGGGTACATGTCGTAGATGGGGGTGGACGGGACGACATCGGAGATAGGACCCCAGAGGGTGGCCCGCCGCCGGAAGTCGTAGAGGCTGGGGGCGTGAAGGAAGGTGAGGTCGGGTATGGGCATTCAGGATTCCTCCGGATGGGGGATGACGCAGATGAAACGCAGGGGGCCGGGGCCGGTATTGCGGTAGCCATGGCGCTCGTTCGGGGGGATGTAGAGGGCCATGCCGGGCCGCATAGGGGCTTCGCCTTCCGGCCCTTCGGCGACCCCTTCGCCTTCCAGGACGAAGATTTCGTGCTCATATGGGTGTCGGTGGGGGGCGAAGACAGCTCCGGGGGCGAACTCTATGACCCGCATGGCGAAGTGGGGCGCGCCCTGGGGTTTCCCGACCACCCAGCGAATGGTGATGCCTTCTCCGGCCGCTTCTGCCGGGACGTCGCGGTAATCACGGTAGAGCATGGCTCCTCCTGTTGGTAGAATACTGTCACAATGTCGTCGTAATTATACCAGAAGCAGAGGGTTTTGTGGAGCGAGGCAATTGTTTGCGATGGGGGCATTCGCCAAGGAGATGAGGTGGCGGCAGAGCGGCCTCGGCGACGTGCGCTCCACTGCTGCCTACGACGCCGATACCCAGACCGTCTTTGTCGTCTCGGCCAACGGCCGGATCTACAAACCGCGCGCCAGCGACGGCGCGATCCTGGGCCAGTTCAACGCCGGCCAGACCAGCACCCTGCCCCTGCTACCCGCCGTCATCGGCGACCGGGTGTTCTTCTCCGTGGGCAACCCGGTCTATGCGGTGTACGACCAATACTGGAGCGAGTATGCCGTTTGGGTGGTGAGCAACGAGAACCTCTACTTCCGCAGTTGTGATGGCGCGATCGTGGCGCTGACCAGCGGCACCCCTCAGGCGGCAGCCGCTGGGCCAGCGGTTGCGTCGGCCGCCCCGCCGGACCCGCCGGAAGCGTTCCCCCTTGTCACAATCCCCCACTCCGAAGCGCGCGCCTGGGCTGGCCATACGGTGACCGTCACCGGCACGCTGCGCTACGTCTTCAACAACGGCAAGCAGGTGCTATTGGGCTTCGCCAATCCCCATCAGGGCGCGTTCAAGGCGATCATCCGGCAAGCCGACTGGGACCGTTTTGACAGTGTGCCGGAACAGATATATCATGTCGGCCAGCGGGTGGCCGTGACCGGTCGGGTTGTCTGGTATCAGGGCGACCTGGCCATCTTCGTCGCCGTGCCGGAGCAGATTCGCGTCCCGAATCCCAAAGAAGTTCGCCATGCCCGCAGAACGCTCAACCTATCGGAACATCCGCCGGGGCTGGCCGGCGGCGTTGCTGGTCCTGCTGCTCCTGGTCGTTATCGGCCGTGCCCCGGCAGCGGCCCGCCGACCGTCCCAACAACCGGCCGATGAGACCATCCTCTACCTGCCGCTGGTGATGCGGGGCTTTTGCGCACCGGAGAACCTTCCGCGCATCAACGTGCCCCTCTTCACCGGCGCCATCCCCTTTGAACAGACCGCTATTGCCTGGTTCGGGCGCGTTTCGCCCACCCAGAACTATGCCGACATTCGCGTCGGGGCCAACAGGAGCGAACTCTACGTCTACCTGGCCATCTTTGACCGCGCCCTGTGGTACGACGAATCCCTCACTCCCCAGACACTGACGCAGTGGGACGCCGTCACCCTGCTGCTGGACACTTCCGGCGGGAACGCCCTCTCTTCGGCCTCCTGGCGCTTTGTGGCCCAACTCTACGGGGAACCCAGCGCGGAGCGGCGCGCCGTCTATCGTGGGAGCAGTTCCGGCTGGCAGGCTGTGGGCGTCCCTTTCCAGGCCGTTCCTGGCTGGCGGGGCAACGCCCTCAACGACGACGGCGATAGCGACCGTGGCTGGGCGATGGGTTTCACCATTCCCTTCAGCAGCCTGGACCTGGCCTCGCCGCCCACCGAGGGGGGGACCTGGCGTATGGCCGTCATCCTCCACGATCGCGACTCGCTGGCCGGCCCGCCGCTTGCGGATCAATCCTGGCCGCCTTCCGCATCCCTCAGCAGCCCGGCCTGCTGGGGTTTTCTGAACTATGGCATTCCGATCTTCCGCGCCATCGGCGCGCCCACCGGCTCGCTGACGGTCCGGCGCCCTACCCAGACCAGTCCGCTGGTGCCGGATGCCGACGTGGGCGGAACGATCGCCAACCAGTGCCCGGGCGACGAGTACCACATCTGGAACGAATGGGGCAACCGCAACGACGGCCACGCGCCCGATTTCAACATCCAGAACCAGTCCGATGTAGCCGATTGGCCCTGCTTTGCCAAATACTACGTCACCTTCCCGCTGGACGGCATCCCGCGCGGCAAGGTCATTCTCACGGCCACGCTGACGCTCCACCAGTTCGGCAACGCGGGCGGTCCAGGCCAGGCGCAGCCATCCTGGATTCAGGTGTTGACCGCCTCAGGGGACTGGCAGGAAGAGACCATCACCTGGAACAACGCGCCGCTGGCCTACGAGAACATCGGCGGAAACTGGGTCGCGCCGCTTGCCAGTCATCCGGGTTGGCCGGGGGTAGCGCGCACGTGGGACGTTTCCTATGCGGTGGCGCGTGCTTACGCGCGCGGCGAACCGCTGCGCCTGGTGCTCTACGAGGCCGATTCCGCCTACCACAGCGGCAAGTACTTTGTCTCTTCGGATACGGGCGACTGGAACAAGGAGGGCCGCCCGCGCCTGGACGTGACGTGGGGAGATCCGTGGTGATTCCCCTGTATCCGTGCAGGAACTGCAGGCAGGGAGATTATGTTGAGTGGACCAATGACCGTGCTGCCTGCAACCCCCGGGGCTATTCTCAGCCCGGAGAAACGGCGCCTTCGCCAGGAGTGCCGCCGATGGCGAGAATCCCTTTCCGAAGAGAAGGTGATGGCGGCATCGGAGGCCATCTGCCGTCATCTGGCCGACTGGCCGGTGCTGCGGGCCGCGCGGGTCGTTATGGCCTATCTGGCGTTTCGCAACGAACTATCGCTGGAACCGCTCTTCGCCGCGCTTCCCCACATCCGATGGACGGTGCCGCGCATAGAGGGCCAGAGGCTGGTCGTCCACCCCTATGATCCGGGCCGGTTGGTCCGGCATCCCTTCGGGATGCTGGAGCCGGCGGCGGACCTGCCGGTCGTTGGCCCGGCCATCCTGGACATCGTGCTGGTGCCCGGGGTCGCCTTTGACCGGCGCGGGGGACGGCTGGGCTTCGGAGGGGGCTTCTACGACCGCTTCCTTCCCACCACCCCGGCCCTGCGTGTGGGAGTGACCTATGATTTCTGCCTGCTGGACGAGTTGCCATGCACCGAAAGCGACCAGCGCATGGATTGGATTGTCACCCCGACGGGCCTGTTGAAGGTCCGGTGAATGTGCCAGGCCCGTCAACTGGCGGTTTTCCCAAACGGTGGTAAAATCAATGTAACTATATCAACCATGACAATTACCCCCTATTTCCGAAAGGAGACATATGGCAGAACAATACGGTTCTTATACGCCCCCTGCCCCGCCGACCAACGGCCTAGCCATCGCATCACTGGTGCTCAGCCTGCTGGGGCTGGTCGGCATTCTTCCGCTTCTGGGCACCGTTCTGGGCCTCATCTTTGGCTATTCGGCCCGCAGTCAGATCGCCCAGAGTCGGGGCACCCAGGGCGGTGAAGGGATGGCGAAGGCCGGCATTATCATCGGCTGGGTGACCCTGGGCCTCTGGGCCCTGGGCATCTGCACAGCCATCATCTTCGGCGTGGCCATGCCCGGCGGCCTGGCCGGTTGCGCCCTCTGCACCGATCTCCAATCCCTGATGCAGGGGCAATGAGTCCCTGCACCTGATGGAGAAATCCAAATGGACGAGCAGCCGCTGGAGACCCCTTACACCGAAGCGCCCGAATTCCCTGGCCCGACCAGACAGCCGCCGGAGCAAAAATCCCGCACCGGCCTTATCGTTGGCATTGTCGTGGGGGTGGTGCTTCTCCTCCTCTGCTGCTGCTGTTGCATCGCCCTGATCCTGATCACTCAATGGGAGAACATTTCCCATTCATTGGGACTCTGACTTTGATTACCTGATTCTGTGAGATTCTCCCCTATGGAGGTGCCGGAATCCATTCAGACCGTCCTCTCCAGTATGCCCCCGCGCCCCGGCGTCTACCTGATGCGGGACGCGGAGGGACGGGTCATCTATGTCGGCAAGGCCATCAACCTGGCCAGCCGCGTCCGCTCCTATTTCACCCCCTCCGCCCAGGAGAATCCCAAGACCCGGCGGCTGGTGGCGGACGTCGCGGCGCTGGAATTCATCGTCACCGACAGCGAACTGGAAGCCCTCATCCTGGAGGCCAACCTTATCAAGGCCCACCGCCCCCGTTTCAACGTCCGCCTGCGGGACGACAAACGGTACCCCTACATTAAAGTGACCTGGGCGGAGCCCTATCCGCGCGTCCTCATCACCCGCCGCATTGAGCGGGACGGCAGCCGCTACTTCGGCCCCTACACCTCCTCCGATGCCGTCCGCGAGACGCTGGACCTCCTGCGCCGGACGTTCCCATACCTGACCTGCAGCCGGAACATCACCGGCAAGGACACGCGCGCGTGCCTCTACTACGATATGAAACTCTGCCTGGCCCCCTGTATCGGCGCGGTGAGCCAGGAGGAGTACCGCGCGATGATCGCGGGCCTGGTCCGTTTCCTGGAGGGCCGGAGCGAGGAAGTTCTGGTAGACCTGGAGCGGCGGATGCGGGAGGCCGCCGACCGGCTGGACTTTGAGCAGGCCGCCCGGCTGCGGGACCAGTTACAGGCCGCCCGGCATATCGTGGAACGTCAGAAGATTGTCGCCACCACCGGCAGCGATCAGGACGTCATCGCTTTCGCCCGGGATAACGGCAACGCCTGCGTCCAGGTCTTCTTCATCCGGGACGGCAAACTCCTGGGCCGGGAGTACTTTCTGCTGGAAGGTGCGGAGGCGGAGGACGACCGGGAAGTCATGGCCGCGTTCCTCAAGCAGTTCTATGAGGAGGCAGCCTACGTGCCCCCGGAAGTCCTCCTGCCGGAGGAGGTGGACGAGGCACTGGTCATAGAGGAGTGGCTCCGTGCCAAGCGGGGCGCCAAAGTGGTCCTGCGGGTACCCCGCCGGGGGCGCGGGCGGGACCTGCTGCGCATGGCCGCCGAGAACGCCGCCCAGATGCTGGCGACCTTCCGCGCCGGTTGGGAGGCGGACGCGCACCGTCAGGAGCAGGCGCTGGAGGAACTCCGCCAGGCCCTGGGTCTGCCCGCCCGGCCGGCCCGCATGGAATGCTACGACGTCTCTACCACCCAGGGCGCCGAACCGACGGCCAGCATGGTCGTCTTCGAGCAGGGAGTCCCCCGCAAATCCGAATACCGGCGCTTCGCCCTGCGCACGGGGGAGAAGCCGGACGACTACGCCGGGATGCGGGAGGTGCTGACCCGGCGCCTGGAGCGCTGGCGGATGGCAACCTCCGGCGAGATGACCGGCGTGCGCGGCGTCAGGACCTGGGCCCTCCTCCCCGACCTGCTGGTGGTGGACGGCGGGAAGGGACAATTGGGGGTGGCGCTGGAGGTGCTGGAGTCCTTCGGCCTGCGGGACCGAGTGGCGGTGGCTGCACTGGCGAAGGAAGAGGAGGCACTGTTTCTCCCCGGACGGGAGGAACCGGTGCGGCTGCCGGAGGGCTCCTCGGGCCTGCGGCTCCTCCAGCAGATGCGGGACGAGGCCCACCGCTTCGCCGTCGCCTATCACCGCCTTCGGCGGGAGCGGGCAGGTCTGGCGACGGAACTGGAGAACATCCCCGGGGTGGGGCCAGCCCGCCGCCGGATTCTGCTGAAGACCTTCGGTTCCCTGGAGCGCATCCGGGCGGCGACGGTGGAGGAACTGGCCGCCGTCCCGGGCATCCCCCGCGCGGTGGCGGAAGCCATCAAGGAACATCTGGGGTGATGCCCAAGGCCTCGCCCCAGGAGAGTTCCACTATGCGCCTGAGCCAACTGACCGCCTATCTACCCGTCATCTCCCACCGCCTCGGCCCCGACCCCGGGGTTAGCGGCATCGCGGCCGATTCCCGGCAAGTCCGCCCCGGCGACCTCTTCGTCGCCATCCCCGGCGTCAGCCTGGACGGACATGCCTACATCCCCCAGGCGCTGGCGGCGGGAGCGGTCGCCGTTGTCGGCGAGCGCGCACCCCAGGAGATGCCCGACCTCCCCTGGGGCACTTTCGCCTACCTCCAGGTCCCCAACGCCCGCCAGGCCTGGGGCTGGCTCTGCGCTGCCTGGGAAGGCCTCCCCGGCCGCCGGATGACCCTGGTCGGCGTCACCGGCACTGACGGCAAAACCACCACGGTCACCCTCATCCACGCCATCCTGCGCGCTGCCGGCCTCAACGCTGGAATGGTCAGCACCGTCGCCGCCCGCATCGGCGAAGAGGAGGTGGATACCGGCTTCCACACCACCACCCCCGACCCGCCTGACCTCCAGCGATATCTCGCCCGTATGGTGGAGACAGGTGCCACCCACGCTGTCCTGGAGGTCACCTCCCACGGCCTGGCCCAGCACCGGGTGGCTGGCTGCGATTTTGATGTCGCCGTCGTCACCAACATCACCCACGAGCACCTGGATTTTCACGGCTCTCTGGAGGCGTACCGGCAGGCCAAGGCTATGCTCTTTGAGGAACTGAGCCGCTCCTTCCGTAAGCCGGGCGTCCCCAAAGTCGCCGTCCTCAATCGGGACGACAGTTCCTATGAATTCCTCCGCCCCATCCCTGCCGACCGTCACCTGACCTACAGCCGCTCCGGACAGGCAGACGTGACCGTCCGGGAGGTCCGACACGGGCCCGATGCCACCCGGCTCACCTTGAGCCTCCCCGATGGCTCGCTGGAGGTGACAACCCCGCTGGTCGGCATGTACAACGTCAGCAATATTCTGGCGGCAACGGCGACAGCGGTGGCCCTGGACCTCCCGGCGGAGGCCATCGCCCGGGGCATCGCGGCGGTGCAGGGGGTACCCGGGCGGATGGAGCGGATAGACGAGGGGCAGGACTTCCTGGCTGTTGTGGACTTTGCCCATACCCCCAACGCGCTTCAGCAGGCCCTGCGGACGGCGCGGGAGATGGCCTCGGGGCGGGTCATCGTCGTCTTCGGCTGCGCCGGACTGCGGGATCGGCAGAAGCGGACGTTGATGGGGCGAATCGCCGGGGAACTGGCGGACGTGGTCGTCCTGACCGCCGAGGACCCCCGGACGGAGGAGCTGGAGGAGATCATGGCCGTCAGTGCGGCAGCGGCGCGGGAGGCCGGGAAGCGGGAAGGGGTGGACCTCTTCCGGGTCCCCGACCGGGGGGAGGCGATTCTGTTGGCCTGTCAACTGGCCCGCGCCGGCGATGTGGTCATCGCCTGCGGCAAGGGGCACGAGCAATCCATGTGCTTTGGGACGGTGGAGTACCCCTGGGACGACCGGGAGGCGATGCGGCGGGCCCTGCACGGCCAGACTCTGGATACCCTCCCCACCGCGCAGGCTAACAGCCTGCGCTACAGGCCAACAGCCTGCGCTACAGGCTAACAGCCTGCGCTGCAGGCTAACAGCCTGCGCTACAGGCTAACAGCCTGCGCTGCAGGCTAACAGCCTGCGCTACTCACGAAAACCCCACCGGAGCCAACCGCTCCCCCAGCCGCCAATAGTCTCGCCCCGTATAAAGAAACGGAGCCAGCCGCGCGAAATCCACCCGTCCCCTTTCATCCAGGACTGCCTCGTCCACGTGGACAGCGACCACCTCACCGATGAACAGGTCGTGGCTGCCCAGCGGGACGGTGTGACGGAGACGGCACTCTATGTTGACGGGGCACTCGGCGATGAGGGGGACCCGTACACGGGTACCGGCAGCTCGGGTGAAGCCGCAGGCAGTCCACTTGTCCACGTCCTTCCCGGAGACGCGCCCGCAGTAATCTGCCGCGCGCGCCTGGTCGGCAGTGGGCAGGTTGACGACGAACTCCCCTGCATCCCGGATGAGAGAGTGGGAGTGGCGCGAGGGCCGCACCCCAATGCCGACCATCGGCGGGGTGGAGCAGACGGTCCCCACCCAGGAGAGGGTGATGATGTTAGCCGCGTCGCCCAGGCCACAACTGACCAGTACCACCGGCAAGGGATAGAGATAGGTTCCCGGTTCACGAATTTGCTTCGCCATCGTTACGCCCTTCCTGTGGATGTCCCTCAGTTTTCAGCAGCGCGCGCACCTGTCCGGCCGTCACTCCTGCCACCCGGATCACCTTGTGGCGGGAGGTATGGCCGGAGAGAATCTCCACCGTATCCACCGATACGCCCAGTTGCCGGGCCAGGAAAGCCCGCAGGGCCTGGTTGGCTTTCCCCTCCGTCGCCGGGGCACGCAGGCGCACCCGCAGCGCGTCCCCGTAGAGGCCGACAACGGCATCCTGCCGACTCCCTGGCGCCACGTAGACGGCGAATGTGCATCCTTTAGAGTCTTCCCGAATGTTCAGACGTTCCATAACCTTATCGCGCGGCAGGCGGTAGCCCTTTCCCCCGCCACACACCAGGGGAGAGACCTATCAGCCGGCCACGCCGCAAAGGGAGAGCGGTCCGTGGTCAGAACAGCACCCAGACCAGTATCTGCTCCACCAGCCAGAGGAGCAGGATCAGAACCAGCGGGCTAAAGTCCACCGGCCCCGTGGAGGGCAGAAATCGGCGGATCGGGGCCAGCAGCGGCTCCGTGATGGTGTGGAGAAAGCGCATCACCGGATGGGCGTAATGGAGGCCGAAAAGCGGCAGCAGGGCCCGGGCGATGACAGCAAAGGTATAGAGAGCAAACAGGGCGTGGATCAGTCGGTACACAATGAACGTCACGGCTCCTCACCTCCGGGGTCCGAAGATGGCCCGCCCGATGCGGACCATTGTCGCTCCCTCCTCCACGGCGATCTCAAAGTCGTCGGTCATTCCCATAGAGAGTTCGCGCCAGGGCAGGTGGGGGAAGCGTTCCCGCAGGGCATCCCGCAGCGCGCGCAGCCGGGCGAAGACCGGGCGCACTCTCTCCGGATCATCGGTCAGTGGGGCGATGGTCATCAGCCCTTCCACCCGCAGGCCCGGCAGGGCCAGAATGGCGGCGCAATCAGCGAAGAACGCTTCCCTCTGGGCCTCGTCTTCCTCCCAGCGGTCCACAGCGAAACCGAACTTCGTCGCCTCCCCGCTGATGTTGCACTCCAGGAGGACCGGTATCTCCCATTTGAGCTCCACCGCCAGGCGGCTCAGCCGCCGGGCAATCTTCAGCCGATCCACCGAATGGACGACGTCAAAGCAATCCACCACCAGGTCGGCCTTGCGGCTCTGGATATGGCCGACCATGTGCCAGGTGGGGCGGGGGCCGGGGACGGCGGCGTTCACAATGGGGATTTTCTCGGCTCCCTCCTCGGGCCGGTTCTCCCCGAAGTGGCGCAGGCCGGCCGCGTACCCGGCCAGGATAACCTCCGGCGGGAAGGTCTTGGTGACGGCGACCAGGGTCACCGATGCCGGGTCCCGTCCGGCCCGCAGCGCCGCCCCGGCGATCCGCTCCTCTACCCGACGCAGGTTCTGCTCAATAGACGAGGGAGGATTGAACATAGACAGGGTTGCGAGGATGCCAGTTAAAAAGAGACGATTGCGCTCCGTGGCTGATTCCAAACATTTTCTCATCTGCGCGCCAGCACGACCCCGGAGAGGGACGGGAGAGGGAGATGCAGCGCGCCATCGGCGGCCGGGAAGGTCTGGCCGGAGAGCAGGTCGGTCCAGAGGCCGGACCCGGCGGCCGGATAGCGGTCACCTTCAGGGGTGATGGTCGCCTGGGCCGGGGTCTCTCCGGCATTTACCGCCACCACCAGCGGCGGGTCGGGCGGGAGCGCGCGGGCAAAGACATAGACGCTCCGGTCGGCCCAGAGGCGGCGGAAAGAGCCCCGCCGCAGGGCCGGATAGGCGTGCCGTAACCGGACGCAACGGCGGACCCAATCCCGCAGGTCGGCGTCCCAGCGGGATTCGTCCCACGGGAAGGCCCGACGACAATCGGGGTCGTCCCCGCCCTCCATGCCGATTTCGTCCCCGTAGTAGATGCAGGGCGCACCGGGGAAGGTCATCTGCAACAGCACCGCCAGCCGCAGCCGCCGCTTATCCCCCCGGAAGAGGGTCAGGACGCGGGGGGTGTCGTGGCTCCCCAGCAGGTTCAACTGCGCCAGCGTCACCTCCCAGGGGTAGAGGGCCAGCAGCCGGTCTATCTCGGCGGCGAACTCCGTCCCGGAAAGGGAGCGGAGGCGGAAGCCGCCGGGCCGGAAGGAGGTATCCAGCACGGCTCCGCCGCAGAACCCCCACACCGCGCGGGCGAAGACGTAGTTCATCACCGCGTCAAAGTGCTCCCCCTGGAGCCACGGGGCCGCGGCTTCCCAGATTTCAGCGACGATGTACGCCTCCGGGTTGATCGCCTTGACCCGGCGGCGGAATTCCTCCCAAAAGCCCGGGGTCTTGATCTCCAGAGGGACGTCCAGCCGCCAGCCGTCTATGCCCTCCCGCAGCCAGTACTCGGCAACACCCATGATGAATTCCCGCACCTGGGGGTTATCGGTGTTCAGTTTGGGGAGGGCCCGCAGGCCCCACCACGCCTCATAGTTGGGCTTCCGGCGGGCCGCGTAGGCATGCAGCGGAAAGCCCTTGACGGTGAACCAGTCCAGGTACGGCGATGCCGGGCCGTTCTCCAGGATGTGATTGAAGGGGAAGAAGCCCCGGCTGGCGTGATTGAAGACCCCGTCCAGGACGATGCGCATCCCCCGCCGATGGGCCTCGTCCAGCAAATCCCGAAAGGCCTCATCCCCGCCCAGAATCGGGTCCACCCGGTAGTAATCGTGGGTGTGGTAGCGATGATTGGCGGTGGACTGGAAAATGGGGTTGAAATAGATGGCATTGACACCCAGGTCCTGGAGGTAGCCCAGATGCTCCAGAACGCCTCGCAGATCCCCGCCCTTGAAGCCGTAGAGAGTAGGGGGACTATCCCAGGGCTCCAGGTTGTTCGGTTTGGGCACCCGCTCACTTTTGGCGAAGCGATCAGGGAAAATCTGGTAGAAGACGGCGTCCTTCACCCACTCCGGGGTCTGGAAACTCACCTCGCTCCTTTCGTAGAAGGTCACAAAAATTTGTGTCCTTCGGGGTTTTCAGACAACCGCTCAACAACTGCCAGGGCCAGGAAGAAGGCATAGGCCAGGTCTATCAGGAAGAACGAATGGTCCACCAGGCCATGGGCCAGCATGTCGGCGATGCCGCCCATAAGGCCGATGGCCAGGGCGCGGGCGTCGGGGTCGGGATAACGGCGCAGAGGGAAGGCGGTCCGCCAGAAGGCGACCTGCAGCCAGATACCGATGGCCGCGCCGAAGGCTCCCAGCCGGGCCCAGAAGTCCAGCAGGAAGTTGTGGGGATGGGAGAGATCGGGCTCTTGCCAGGCGGAGGGGAGGATGTAGCGGCTCCGGTAGTGGTAGAGGAAGTTGTCCGGCCCCACCCCCAGCCAGAAGTGGTCCCGAATCATCGCCGCCGTCCCCTGCCAGAGTTTCAGCCGGAAGAAGGTGGTGCCCTCCTGGGTGGTGAAGAGGGAAGCGAAGCGGGGCAAGCGCAGGAGCGGGATCAGCACCGGCGCCAGGGCGAGGAGGATGGCCAGGGTGGCCCAGCGCCAGCGCCCGCCCGCCAGAAGTCCCACTGTTATCAGGGCGGCGGGGATGCCCAGGAAGAGGGCCCCCTTGGAGAAACTGAGCAGCAACGCCGCGCCGACCGGCAGCGCGGCCAGCCCGTAGGCCAGCCGCCGCTTCCGCCCCCGCGCCAGCAGAGCCACCGCCACCAGCAGCGGCAGCACCCGCCCCAGGTAAAGCCCCACGTTGTTCGGCGACCCGTAGACAGAGCGCAGCCGGGGCAATCCCCCCTCGGCGGTAATGAGATTGACCCCCAGCGCATACTGAACCAGACCGATGAGAGCTACCGCCACGCCGCCCAGAACGAAGAAATCGGCCACACGCCAGATCTCCCGGCGGCCCATCGGCAGGGTCCGCAGCAGCAGGTAGAACAGGGCCGGCTCCAGGATGACCGTCCGCAGTTCCCGCCAGGCCACCCGCTGGAAGTCCGCCTGGAGGGTAGAGGCCAGGGCAACCAGAAGGAGGGCCAGGACGGCGGCCTCACCCCACCCCCTACTCCCTCTCCTCTCCTGACCTTTGGTCAGGAGAGAAGAGAGGGTGGCCCGAAGGGCCGGAGGAGAGGTAAGGACCCACGCCACCACCGTCATCAGGGTAACAATTTCGGCCATAGAGAAGGCCCTATCCAGGAGCGGACGGGGGAGGGTGTAGAAAGGAGCCAGCCCGGCAATCAGCGCTAACCCGTAATCGGGCCGCAAGAGGATGATGCCGAAGAGCGCCAGGCCGGCGAGGACCGTCAGCAGAAACCAGGGGGAGTAGTAGAAGAGGCCGGCGGCGGCGAGGGTCACCGCCAGCCCGCCGCCCTCTCCCAGGCGACGAAAGACACCGCCGCCCGTCTCCAGGCCCCAGGTCATCCAGGCCCCGGCCCAGAGGAGGCCGGTGGCGGCGAGGGTCACTGCCCAGCGGACCCTCTCCGAGAGGCGCGCCCAGGCCATCGCGACGGCGCGCCCAGCCCGGCCCCGGTCCATCCGCCATCCCAGGGCCGCCATTCCCGCCAGCGCGCCCAGCGCCAGGGCCCCCAGGCCCAGCAGGGCCCGTCGGTAGGGGCGGTCGTCCGGACGGTAGCCCACGCTCCACCCCGCCAGCGGCCACTGGTCCCACCCCCGCTCGGCGACGACGACGGCGGTATGGGAGCCCGCTGGAAGGCCGCGCGCGACCGGTATAGTGACCTCCTGCGGCTGGTAGTCGGGGGATGTCAGGATGATATAGGCCTGGCCGGCTTCATCCCGGGGGAGCCCGTTGGCCGGTTCCCCGTCCACGGTCACGTAGAGGTAAGCCCGGTAGTTGTCCCGCCGCACCCGCAGGCCGAAGTCCGTCCCCCAGAAAGGAATCGTCACCGTGTACGTCCCCTCCTGCCCCGGGTCAGCCCCCAGGTTGGAGAGTTCCCATTCCCCCTCCCAGTGGGCGAGGCCAGAGGACGGGGTCCAGTAGCCGGGGTTGTTGGTGGGAGTACGGCGGGCCCATTCGGCCACCGCGTTGTAGACGGGCCGGGGGGCGCCTTCGGGCCCGATCAGGGCGAACCCCCAGTGGCAGCGGGCGTCGGGGGTGCCCGTGCCGGATGCCGCCAGGCTCAGGTCGGGCTGGAGGTGGGCCAGACACATCGCCCCCACCCAGGGCCACTCCCGCCGGGCCCGCTCCAGCGCACCGATGGTGTACTCCGCCTGCGTCTTTTCATCTACTGTCCCCCAGATGGAGGGGACATCCACCCAACCCGGCGGCATACTGTTCCAGCCGAAGTGGGAGACCCAGAGGGCCTTGTTGCCGTCCCCATGGGCTTCCATAAACTCCCGAATCAGGACGGCGCGGGAGAAGTTGAGCACCTTTTCGTCTACCCGGCGGTCATCCGGCCCGGTCTCAAACCCATAGGCCTGCGCGGTGACGATGTCAAAATACGGGGCGGCCCCGGTGATATAGAGTTCCTCCAGAAAGCGGACCTCGGAGAGGTTCTCCGGCCCCCGTTCCGCCGTGGGGGCCAGGCTGCCCAGGAGGATGCGGGCATCGGGGTCGGCAGTGCGGATGGCCAGGGCGGCCTGACGGAGGAGTTCGGCGTACTGGGCCGGATGGGGCCGGGTGCCCCAGCCATCCCGCAGGTTGGGGTTGTGCCAGACCTGGTAGTACCGGATACGGTCGCCGTAGCGGGCGGCGAACGCGCCGGCGAAGCGGGCGAAATCCGCCGGAGCAGGCGGGCTTCCGGCCCAATCCGGTGGACGCTCCAGGACGGCGATCGGCCGCAGACCGCGCACGGCCGCCTCCTCCACGAGGCGGTCCCAGGGGGCCCAGTCGTACTGCCCCGGGGCGGGCTCTATCAGCGCCCAGGGGAACGACTGCCGCACCCAGCGGAAGCCACCGCCGGCGATAAGGTCCAGCGCCCGCTCCGGGGGGAGGGAGAGCGAAGTGGCATGCAGCGCCGCGTTGACGCAGAGGAGAGGGACGTCGGCGTCGGCGACGGATGTGGGGAGGTCCTGGGGGATGCCGCGCAGAGCGGCGCGGTGGTCAGCGACAACGGCTGCTCCGCTCAGGAGGGCCAGCATCAGCAGAAAGGTCAGTAGAATAAACGGAACGGCGGGTTTCATTGAGGATAGGTTGCAGGCTAACAGCCTGCGCTACAGGCTAACAGCCTGCGCTACAGGCTAACAGCCTGCGCTACAGGCTAACAGCCTGCGCTAC
>JASFBC010000187.1:0-4946 GCA_036172315.1 Anaerolineae bacterium
GAGGCCGCCGACGCGATGTTCCCCCGCATCACCGAGCAGTATCCCAACGCCGGGCAGATCACGATGATCGGCTACCAGTTGCGGCCGACCGTCCCGGCGTTGCCGGAAGGGGCCCACCCCCTGGAAGTCTGTTTCCAGAACGGCCTCTGCCTGGCCGGTTATCAGGTAGACGCAACAACGCTCCCGGCGCGGGAGAACCTCTCCCATCCCCCCAGCAATTGGCTGCACGTGACCCTCTACTGGCAGCGCGCGGAGCCTTTTGACGGCGTCCCCTTCCGCCCCCTGGTCCGGGTCATAGACGGCGCCTTCAACGTCTGGGGAGGAAATATGAAGCGCAACCCGGACCTGCTGGACCGGTATCCGCCCCAGGACTGGCCCACCGACCGGCTGGTGGAGGACCATTACGACCTCAACCTGAATCCGGTCACGCCTCCCGGAACCTATCACCTGGAGGTAAGCCTGGCGATAGAGGGAGAGGAGAACCGCCGGGCCCTCCTGGTCAACCCGCCGCCGGACATGCCGCCCGACCGCTGGGTGTTTGAGGACATCCGTATTCTCCCATAAGCGATGACCCGTTCCTCAGTTGCTCCGTATCTGATCATCGTAGCCATCTTGCTGGCTGGCGCGCTCCTGCGCTGGAGCCATATCGGACCCCTCTCCAATATGCTCAGTTACGATGAAGCGTACTACGGCCTGGATACCCTTTCCCTGATAGAATCCCCCCGACTGACCCCGTTCCTTCCCGCCAATCTGGGCCGCCAGAGCCTGTGGTGCTACATTCTGATCCCCTTCGTCGCCGTCTTCGGGGCCCATCCCTTTGCCCTGCGGCTGGGGGCGGGATTTGTAGGTATTCTGACCGTCGTCGCTTTATACCGGATGGGGAAAGAAGTGCTCCCTCCCCAAGCGGCCCGCTGGGCCGCCCTGGCCTTCTCCGTCGCCGGATGGCCCGTCCACCAGAGCAGCCTGGGAATGCGGGCCATTCTTTGGCCCCTCATCGGTACCCTGGCCTTCGCGGCCCTCCTGCAAGCCCGCCGCACCAACCGGATACCCCTCTGGATAGAGGCCGGAATCTGGATAGGTCTCCTCTGGTACACCTACTTCTCGGCTCTCCTGTGGATTCTCTACGCGATGGCCCTCTCCATCGGATGGCTGTTCAGGAAGATGGGCCGGCGCCAAGGAGTGTTGATCGCGCTGGCGGTGAGCCTGCTGGTTGCCCTTCCGATGCTGGCATACGGCTACCACCACCCCCAAGACGTCCTGGGCCGCCCACAGGGTGTGCGGGTCTCCAGCCTGGCGGAATTGACCGGCACCGCGCGGGCCTGGGCCCGGGTCTGGTTCTCCCCTGTAGACGACCCCGGCCGGTACAATCCCCTCTGCCCGGTGGTGGACACCGGATTAGCGGTCTTCTTCGTTATCGGTCTGTTCGCCCTCTGGTGGGCCGTCCGCAGGAAGTGGCAAATGATATGGCTTCTGGGACTGATTCCGATCTCCCTTCTCCCCTCCCTCTTAAGCCGGGACGCCCCCCATTTCCTGCGCGCGGCCGGCCTGGCCATCCCGATTGCGCTGATCGTGGGGGTCGGGGCATGGGGAACGGAGCAGGGGCTGCGGCGGGTCATGCGGCCCTCCCTGGCTACGTCCTTCCCCCTGGCCCTGATGCTTCTGACGGCCATCACCACTGTCTGCAGCGCTGTCCGCTGGCTGCATCACCCTTATGTCTTCCTGCTGATGGAGCAACACGTGAACCAAGGGGTAAACTTTATCCGGACCGCCGTCCCGGAGGATACGCCCGTTTACTTCTCCCCGTTCTACCCCTCCCATCCGGTGGTCTCGTTTCGCAGCACCGACCTGGCTCCCCGCCCTGTCGGCGCGTTTGACAGCCACCTCTGCTTGGTAGTTCCGGAGCGGCCCGCCGTGTACCTTTCCGTTACCCTCTACGAGCCCGACTTTCAGGAGAAACTCTCCCGCCGGGCCGAGGCGACCGTCCTCTTCCAGGACCCGGGTACCAGTCCCCCGCGCTACACCGTCCTCAGGGCTATCCCCAAGCCAGAGTTCCTGGAGGACCCAGGGGTAATCCGGGCCGTCTTTGGGGAGCAGGTGGAGGTGCGCCTCCTGGAGCCCATTCCTCCCACTGCGAGCGCCGGAGCGACCATTTCGGTTTCCCTGGCCCTGCGGGCTCTGCAGCCGCTAGACCGGGCCTATAGCCTTTTCGTCCATCTTTATGGCGACCCGACCCCCTACGAAGGCGGCCCCCTCTGGGCCCAGGCCGACGGGCCCGCCTGTGGGCCTTACTTCTCCCATCTCTGGCGACCGGATGAACGGGTGCTGACCACCTTCTCCCTGGCCATTCCGGAGGACCGGCCTCCAGGCCGCTATCAGGTCGGCATAGGCATCTACGAGAGCGCCACTGGCATCCGTCTGCCATTGCCGGGGCAAACCCACGATTTCCTGCCTCTCCGAACCCTGGAAATTCGCTGAGAAGAACTGCGCAGCAGAGCAAGCACTAAACCGCTCCTTGCTGCATGCACAAGGAAAGAAGGAGGAGTATAATTTCCCCTGCAAAAACCACCCTCATCCGCAGTATGGCCGGCACCCTTAACGGTCTCCCCCGTCTCTGGTGGCTCAACAGCGGCATGATGGGGCTTCCGGCCCTCTCCCTATTCTACGCTGTTGCCCGGACCCTCCCGGGGCCCAAAAGAACAGCGACGAACGTTCCTCATCCTCCTGCGCTGGGCAACCCCATAAAAGACGCTGTCCTCCTGGGAACGGTCGCCGTCCGGAAGGCTGAAGAGTAATCCGACTCGTGGAGAAAGGGCAGATGAGACCTCTGCGTTCCCTCACTCCCCTTCTGATTGCCATAATGCTCGTGGCTATCTGGGGAGTCGCCTATGGTTTCTCCCTGAGGATGCCCCTCTTTTTGGATGACATCCCTCACTTTCGGTGGATGGAGGGGCAAACATGGCTGGGGATTCTGACCTCATCCCGGGGAATCGGGTATTACCGGCCTCTGCCATTCCTGGTTTGGAAACTTTTGCGCTCCCTCCAGGGTGTCTTCCATGCCCCCACCCTCCACTGGATCAACCTGGTGCTTCATCTGCTAAACACCTTCCTGGTTTATGGCCTGGTGAACCGGCAGGCACGGAAACAGGGATGGCTGGTGGGGGGAGCCAGCGCACTGCTCTTCCTGCTGTATCCTTTCAGTTATCAGGCGGTGCCTTGGGTCGGCTCCCTGACACACCCTCTGGTTACTATCATTACCCTGGGGTCCCTCTACCTCTACCGGATCGCGGAATCCCGCCCCTCCGGCCCTGCGGGTACTCTCTCCGTCGCACTGGCTTTTCTGGCGCCGCTGGTCCATGAGACGGGCATACTGACCGCACCGTTGCTCTGCCTGCTGTTGTTAACTGACGAGGAGCGGCCCCCGTTCACCGAACTCCTTCGGCGGACCCGCTTCCACTGGTTGGGCGGATTGGTAGGGCTGGCCATCTGGCTGGCGGTGCCCAAAAGTGTCCGACCCCCGCAGGTCTGGAATCTGGAAGCCCGCTATCAAAACGGCGTCTATCTCCTCCAGGGGCTAGCCTATCCGGTGGCGCCGCTGGCCCGAAAGGTGCTGCTGGCCGGATGGGGATTGGACGACCTTCAATCTATCCTGCTGATATGCGGACCTGCAGTGGTCCTCTGGTGGTGGCTCGTGGGGAGAAAAGACCGGCAACGACTTCTGACGCTGGCTTCCGGTTGGTTTCTGCTGACGGTTGCTCCTGCCTGGCTGATGCTGGGGTTTGAATATATAGTAGATGCCCCACGGCTCCTGTACCTCTCATCTGCAGGAATTGCGCTCTTCTGGGCCGCACCGCTGTACGAGCAGGGAACATATCGGTATGGACGGATGGAGAGAATCGCCGCCGGTCTCGCTGTCCTCTCCATTGCCCTGGGCAGTTACACGTTCATCCATCAGCGAGCCGCTATCTACGAAGGGGTCCGGCGATGGATTGACCAGTTCGTCCAGAGCATCCGGTTGGTCTATGAGCCCGGACCCATCCTCTGCATTAATTGCCCCGAGTTTCTGGCCCCGCGCGAACCCACTTTCGCTGTCGGACACGAGGGGGGTTCCCATATGCGCCTGGCATCAACTGGACGACCTGTTCTGGGTCAACACCGGGGAGGAGCGAGAGGTCGTCGCGCTGGTCTTTCCCGACATCCAGCAACACTGGAAGTATCACTACGGGAGCGCCAGCGAGACTCACACCTGGATAAGCCTGCAGGAGCCTCTCCGAAAGGCCGCAGGGGTTCTATTGACCGACTACTCAGGGGAAGAGATTGCAATCTATCCGGTCGGGGCGCTGGAGAGGGAAAACAGTCCGCCTTCAGAGGAGTTTCTGGCCGATTTTGACGGCCGGATACGCCTGCTCTTTGCCAAAGTGGAGCGGGAAGACGAAACTGTCAAAGTGGAGTTGCACTGGCAGTTGGTTGCCCCGCTGGCGGAAGATACCACCGTCTTCCTCCATGTGCTGGACCGGTCGGGCCAACTGGTAGGGCAGCGCGACGGGTATCCGCTGATGGGGCTCTCCCGGCCAATGGCCTGGCGCCTGGGCGACATCTGGCGGGACCTGCGGTGGTTGCGGCTCCCGGAAGGAAAGTACCAGTTCCTGGTGGGCCTGTACACTGAGGAGGGGGGACAACGGCTTCCTGTCGCCGATCCGGCTGGCCACCGTTTTCCCGACGACGCTGTTCCCCTGGGAGAATTCGCTTTTCAGTAGCGCAGGCCGCAGTAGCGCAGGCCGCCAGGCCTGCAGGTAGCGCAGGCCGCAGTAGCGCAGGCCGCCAGGCCTGCTTTTGCAGGCTAACAGCCTGCGCTACGGGCTAACAGCCTGCGCTTGTAGTGCCCACAAACAGAGGTATAATACCCGCACCGATTCTCGCAGGAGGAGGTCACCGATGGATTTTCTCAC
>JASFBC010000188.1:0-5712 GCA_036172315.1 Anaerolineae bacterium
ACGCGGCGGGCCTCCTCGTAGCGGCCGGCCTCCAGGTGGGTCTGGGCCAGGTCCAGGAGGGCGGTGCGCAACGCCACGTAGGCGGTCTGCGCCTCGGCAAAGGCGCGGGCGGCTTCCTGGTCGGAACGGCGGGGGGCGGCGGGTTGGCCGCCCACGGTGGCGGGGGCGCCGGCGATGTGGGCTAGGCCGGCCTTTTCCAGCAGGGCGCGGGCGGCAGCCTCCACCGCGTCCGCGGCGGCCTGCAGGGCGCCAAGGCGCGCCTCTTCGGCCTTCAGGACGGTTTCTTCGGCAGCGCGCTCGGCCTCCAGGCGCTTCCGCTCGGCCTGCTCCTCACCGGCCAGGGCTTGCTCGCGAGCCTGACGGGCGGCGTGCGCCTCCTGGTCGGCGCGCCGGCGGGTGGCGCGGGCCAGTTCGTAGGCTTGCAGCGCCCCGCGCAGGACGGTCTGCAGGTCTTCGGGCAGGGGTTGTTCGGGCATAAGTCACCTCCTGCCCTCATCCCATCCCCCTGCCCCCTTCCCCTCTCCCAAACTTGGGAGAGGGGAAGGGGGTGGCGGCGCAGCCGCCGGGGGTAGGGGTGAGGGCTAATACGCGGCGTTCAGCGCCGCCTCCAGCACGTAGGTCAGGTTCTCCACGGCGCGCTGGAAGCGCTCGGTTTCGGCTTCCAGCGGTTGCCAGTAGTACGATAGAAAGTGTTCGGTCGTGCTGTCGTTCCAGTGTTCGCGGGCCTCTTCCAGTTCCTGGCGCAAGGACTGCCAGGCGTAGCGGGTTGTTTCGTGGGCGCTGCTCATCGGCTCCTCCTCATCCGCGTCGTTCAGGCCCCCCGCCGAAGCCCTCCTTGAACTCCGGCGGGGCCGATGGGCCGGGGGGCGGGGCGCTCCCCAGGCTGTCCAGCGAGACGCTTCCGCCCAGCGGCTGCCAGTCGGCCTCGCCCTGGCGGATGTAGGCCTGGCCCTGGCCGGTCTGGGGGTCAATGACCACCGTCACCGCGGGGACGTTCTCCGGGCCGATCTCCTGGATCAGGCGGGCGATGCGCTCGTTGGCGGGGCTCCATTGTGCCGAGGTGCGGTCGGCCATACGGGCGGCTTCGGCGGCGATCCATTCGGGCGAGGCCTGCTCACCGGCGCGGGTCTGGCCCAGGTCCAGCGCGCCGCCGCTGCGCACTTTGGATTCGGCCACCAGGACGGGGATGCCCGGTGCGGTGAAGACGCGGTCAAAGCCGTGTTTCGGCTGGTCAAAGGGCAGGGGCTGCAGGCCGAACTTTTCGCTGAGCACCTGGGCGGCGATCTCCTCGCCCACCGCGCCCTTGAGGCGGGCCAGTTCGCCCCGGTGGTGACGGATAGCGGCGATGACGCCGCCCATCAACGCCAGCGCGCCGGCAGCGGCCACACCTGCCGCCGTGGCTTGCAGGCGGGTGGCGTGGTAGGCCTCCAGAGCGGTGATGCGGCGGTCCAGGTAGGCGGTGGCGCCGGCGATGGCGTCGGCCAGGCGGTCCTGGTAGGCGCGGGCGACGGCGCGGAAGGATGCGGCCTCCTGGCGGACGCGGTTCTGCCATTCCAGGATGCGGATCAGGCGCTCCTCGGCCCGGCGCAGGGCGTACTCGTAGCCGGAGCAATCCACCGAATAGCCCTGTTGGGCGGCCATCATCGCCTGGACGTAGCAGCCCTCCAGGGCGGCGCGGGCTTGTTCCACCTCGTAGCGGGCCTCGCGTTCGGCGGCCTCCAAGCGCTCCTGTGTGCGGGCGATCTCAGCCTCAGCCTGCTCAATGGCCTCGTACTGGCGGCGGGCGAAGTCGGGCAGCGCGACGCGCAGGGCCTTAAGGGCTTCCACATCGGCATAGACGCGGGTCATGGCAGTATCCTCAAGGGCGGTATTCCAAGTACTCACGCAGGCGCTCAATGAGGCCCAGGAGGTGCGCTTCGTGGTCTTCGGTAGCCGCCAGATAGCAGTTTACCCCGCGGGCGGCTTCCTCCAGCGCCTGGCCGAACTCGTGATACTTGACATCCGTCCAGACATCGCCCGAGGCGCGCCAGTGGGCCAGCATAGAGGCGAACTCCTCGGCCAAGGTGCGGTTGAAGCGAATCAGGTGTTCTCGAAAGGCGATCATGGCTTCCAGGTCGGCATCAGCGCGTCTGCTCATAAGGTCCTCCTTGTATATGATTCGGTTTGACCAAAGCCGCCGAGGGAGCGGTCGGCGGGAACGAGATGGGAGGTTTTTACACGTAGTGGCGGGCGATGGCCCGCAGCGCCGATTCCACCGCATCAGCGAATGGTTGCCCGCGCCACCAAGTGGACTCGTAGCCCAACAAGTAGTTCGCCAGTTTGACCGTTCGATTGACCTCTACCGCCGCCGAGGATAGCTCATTGGCGAACTCGTGAAACATATCCTCAGCAGTCTCCGCGGCCATCCACAACGCATAGAAGCGCAGCTCGGGCAGCCTATGCCCTTCACCGCTGCGGCGCAGGATATCCATGAATTCATAGTCCAGCCCGCCCAGGAAAGCGCGGACGAAGGGCAGGCTGGATAAGCCATAGCCGCGGGCCAGCGAGCTAAAGCCGATGATGCAATCCCGCCCCGGCCAACCCAATACCAGGATATGTCCGACTGGCAGGAGAATGGCAGGCGGATACGCGCGCAGCGCCATTTGGTGCTTCAATCCGCCGTGCGTTTCTATCCACTGCGTGATTGTCCGCCAGATCTGTCTCGCCTCCTGGTCGCCGACGTTCACGCACTGTCCGATGAAGCGAGGGATCCATTGTTGAATCGGATGCATAGTCTTCTCCTGAGAAGGGTGGTGGAGCAAGCGAGGGCAGAACTCATTGCCTACCCACAAACCGCTCCTTCACCCCCTCCAACCACTCCGCCGAGGGCAATCCGTAGGGGCGGAACTTCTCCAGCCGGCCTTCTTCGTCGTAAAACAGCGCCCGATACGACCCTATTTTACTCGCCATGGGCGAGTCAGTCAAGTTGGCCGAGTCCTCCACGCTCATCTGGAAGATGACCCGCATAGCGAACTCGCGCAGGGCGCGGCGGTCCAGGCTGCGGTTGAGGTTGGTCGCCGTGTCGCACCAGACAATGGTGTGGATGCCCAGGTCCGGCCCCTCGCACAGGATGGTGGTGAACTGCTGGGCCAGTGGGTAGGCGAAGGTAGTGCCTTCGCCTACCCCGGTAGTGGTCAATGTCGCTGTTGGAGTGGCCGCGGCGGTCGGTGTCGTCGTCGTCGGGGTGGGCGTGGCGGTCAGTGTCGGCGTCGGGGTGGCCGTGGCAGTCGGTGTCGGCGTCGCCGTCGGAGTGGGCGTGGGAGTTGGGGTAGCAGTGGGCGTGGCGGTCGGTGTCGGCGTCGCCGTTGGTGTCGGGGTGGGGGAAGGGAAGAGAAGCCCACGGATGGGCGATGAGGGCCACAGGATCAGCAAGGTCAGGAGGGAGCAGCCGATGAGAGCGCCCGCCAGGCCGGCCAACAGAGAGATGACCAGAGAGGAGCGAGGTTGCGCTGCGGGACGCGGATGCAGCGGGCCGGGGCGGCGAGGCGGTGGAGGGGGAGCAGACGCCGGCACCGGCACAAAAGGGATTGGTGCCCCCAGCGGAGAAGGCGGCGGGGTAGGGACCTCCAGTGCGGGGCGGGGAAGAACCTCCTCCGGCAACGCCGCCTCCCGGCTCCACCCTCCCGGCTCCTCCTCCCATCCCCGCACCCGCACGGCCCGCACGTTCGGGCTCAGCGCCTCCGCCGGCAGTTCCAGCGTATGCCGGGGCGAGTAGACGGTGAAGGATTGCCCGTCGTCCAGACGGACCTCGTAGAAGGCGACGCCGGCCACCGGCTGCCACCACACCCGAACCCTTTTCTCCTGAGGTTCCACCCGCACCTCCGGCGGAGGAGATAGGGGTGGGCGCTCGGAGGGGCGCCGGTCGCCCAGCCAGACCTCCAGAAAGGCAACGTCGTCGTTCTCCGGCCGCAGCAGGGCGTCCTCAATGATGGCCTGGATGGAGGCGTCCCGGAAGTGGCGGGTCATGACTTTATCCAGCCGCGCCAGGCCATCGGAGTAGGCGATCAGGTAGCGCAGGTCGGAAAGCGGGACGGAGAAGGTGTGCAGTTCGCCGACGCGCCCCCGCCGGGAAGACCAACGCTCCTGGGTGTGGAAGAGATCGCCCAGTCGGGCGGTGAACTCTCCTTCGGCGCCCCACAGGCGGAGACGGGAATCGCCCATCCAGGCCAGATGGAGGATGCCGGCTTCGGTATCCAGCAGGCCGGCGATGAAGGTGCTTTCGCTGCCCAGGGCCCGCTTCTCCTCCAGCACCTGGCGCAGCATCGGCGGCAGACCTTCCGGGACGGGGTACGCGGCCACCTGGGCCGAGGCCGTCTCCACCAGTCCGTCCAGAAAGGCGGCCAAGCCCTCCCGGAAGGCCTGGGGGGCGGAGAAACGGGCCTCCCAGAGCCAGTCCACCAGCGCGTCGCCCAGCAGGCGGGCGGCCAGGTCGCCGTAGAAGGACTGGCCGACGCCGTCGCAAAGGGCGAAGGCCAGACGGACGCCGTCTTCTCGCAGGACTAGGTAATCCTGGCCCGGGTCGTTGTTGGCGCGGCTATCGGCGGAGCGGGCATAGGCGTAGCGGTAACCAAAGCGGGCACGCTGCCGCGCCGTGACGGGCGTCTCTCGATCCTGGTTGAGGCGGAGAGTCTCAGCGGTCATAGCGGCTTCCCTCCGATGAAATAGGTGTGGACATGGACATTACAAAGCCCATCTGGACCAGTTCAGAGGTCGTACCGGGGATCATCATCACGGCGTCGTCAGCCAGTTCGTAACCCTCCTCCCGCATCATCGCCCGGTAACCGGCCGGGAGAGGGGAGGACATGGCGCGCAGTTTGCGGGCGTAGTCAGAGGCGAGTTTGGTGGCGGGGCGCACGCCCTCCCACCGTTTGGGGTCAGCGACAGGGTCCTTCAGGATGTGGTCGGAGATGAAGATGTTCTCCACCAAGACGTTGCCGTCAGGGACGCGCATGGCCATGATGCGGCGGACGACCGGTTCGGGGTCGGTGCCGGTGTATTCGCCGTCCGTCATGTGGCAGACCAGGGGGGCCGGGCAATGGGCCAGATTGGGGAGTTCCTGCTGGAGGAGCTTTTCCGCCTGGGCGAAGGCGCGGGCGGTATCGGTGCTGCGCATGGTGGAAAGTTCGGGGACGCCCAGTTGGGCGATCTGGTCTATGGAACGGATGCCGCCCAGCAGGTCATAGACGTGGTCGCTGTAGGCGTACATGGCGATGCGGTAGCGAGGGGAGACGCGGGTCCCCTTGGTGGAGCGATGGACCATGCGGCGCAGCATGGCGCCCAGCGCTTCCATCACCACATCTATGCGGCGCTTGGCGCCCAGTTTCTCGTTCATCGAGCCGCTGACGTCCAACAGGTAGATGATCAGCGCTGGGGTTTTGCTGGTAGCAAGAAAGTCGTAAGGCATGGTTGACCTCCGATGAGCTGAATCACTGCGGGTAAGTAACCCGCAAGGTATACGGGGTAGTGTTGTTGTAGTTGCCTGCAGTGAAAATAGCGATGTAATAAACTCCGCCTATAGAGGCGTTGTACTCCAAATGATAAGGCGGAGCATAATCTATATCAAGAAGTTGCCCTCCCTGGCTGAATAGTTCCAGACAGACACCTGTTCCGGTGTGGTTGGTCAGGTCCACCGTGATGGCCCCCGGCCTGCGCAGGTAGATGGAGAAATAATCA
>JASFBC010000189.1:0-19555 GCA_036172315.1 Anaerolineae bacterium
CCGCTGTCAGCCCCTCCGCCGTCAGCAGGGAGAGGGAGACGAAGTAGTCGGCTCCCACTGGGCCATCGGCCCGCCAGCAGAGGGTAACCCAGAGGGTCCGGCCCGGGCGGACCTCCTCCACCTCCACCCGGTAGCCCAGCAATGTGATACTCTCGCCGAAGCGGACATCCGCTCGGTGGGAGATATGCGCCTCCACCCCCGTGGCCGTCAGCGGCGCGGGGCGGGCGTAGGCAGGCCGGATGACCCCGAAGGGGAGCCAGAGGGCCAGCGCCAGCAGGACGATGCCCAGGGCGGCGAAGAGCCAGCGGCGCGCCTGTCCGGGGGCCAGTTGTGCCCAGCCCAGGGCCAGCAAGGTAGCATGCGCGCCAATCGCCGGGTAGAGCAGCCGCCCCTGGGAGCCGCCGGTGGTCAGCGTCCAGCGCACCAGCCCCACCGCGACGATCAGCGCCCAGAGGGCCAGGTAGCCCACCCTGCCCAGCGCGCCCCAGTCCTTCCGGCGCACCGCGCGCGCCGCAAAGAGGGCCAGTCCGAAGACCCCCAGGACCGTCAGCAAGCCATAGATCCGATAGACCCACTCCGGTGCGGCCAGGTTGAACCAGCCGAAGACGGCCCAACAGGACATCCAGACCATCCGGGCCTCGGTCCGGAAGAAGTCCGCCAGACCGAACCCGGGCTCGCGGCGGCCCACCAGCGGGAGCATAGCCGAAAGGCCCGTAGGGTCCCCGTAGAGGCGCCAGTTCCGCAGATACCACCAGCCGCAGAGGGCCAGGGCGAGGCCAAAAGTCAGAATTTCGCCGCGAAGACGGGATGGGAGACTTCGTCCCTTCGTGTCCTGGTGGTATCCCCCCACCAGCGCCAGGGCGGCGAAAGGCCAGAGGAGCAGGCCGCTCAGTTTGGTTAGCGCGGCCGCCCCCAGGAGCAGGCCGGGGAGGATTCCCCCTCTGCGGTTCCAAAGCACTACCAGCGTCCAGGTAGCGATACAGGCACCCAGCGCGTCGTTGTTCACCAAGCCGGAGGTAAAGAGAAAGCCCGGGGTCAGAGCAATGGTCATTGCCGCCCCTGCCGCCACTCCCTCCTCCTGCGGGAACAACTTCCGCGCCAGAGAGTACGTCCCCCAGACCGTCCCGGCGCCGAAGAGGACGGAGAGCAGGCGGGCCAGGCGAATCGCCAGCGCCGCCCCCCGGTACGGAAACCGTTCCGCGCCGGTATGGATGTAGTGATTCTGATTATCCCGATAGCCGATGGGCAGGACGGTAGGAAAGGGATTTTCGCGCCGGTAGAGGTCCGGCAAGTCCTCCTGCGATACCCAGCGGGTCAGCGCGGCCGCCAGCAGGTAGTAGAGGGGCGGCTGGCTGGCCTCCTGCCGGGCCAGATGCGGGTATCGGTCCGGCGGCTGACGGGGCAACGTCCCCTTCTCCGCGATGTACCGGACGTAGGCGTAGTGCCAGGACTCATCGTTCCCCTCAAAGAGGGGGACGGTGAGGCTATAGAGCAGAGCCAGAAATGTGAAGAGTACAACGTGAAACGTGGGGCGGGATGGGGTCATGGGACGACAACCGTGCCGACCAGCAGGGAGTTCCATTCCGAAAGGGAGATGCCCTCACCCTGAACAATGCGCGGCAGGTAGCGCTGCTCGGTCTGAGGGTCCCACCAGCCCACTTCCAGCCGATACTCCCCGGGCGGGGCATCAGGCGCCACCCGGAAGGTGTATGTGTCCCGATAGAGAGCGCCCGGTCGCCACCAGTTGATCCCCATCTGCTTGTCTTCCTGTCCCCAGAGGGGGGTGCCGGTGGCCGGGTTGACCGTCGGCCCAATCAAATGGACGAAACTGTTGGCCGCGCGCTCCACCGGGTGAGGGATTTCCCACCAGAAGGTGACGGAGACCTCCTCGCCCGGCGCGGCGCGGTCGGAGGAGAGGGCGTATCCGCAGAGGTGGAGGGTCTCCCCGAACCAGACGTCCACCTGGGCCTGCGCGCCGTGAATGGATCCGCAGGTGGAACTATGGCGGAGAAAGGTGGTGTGTGGGTCCAGCCAGAACGTCTTCAATGCGGCCAGCCCGACCAGCAATCCGGCCACCCACCAGCGGGGCTTTACGTAGCAGGTAGCACAAGATTCATTTGGTGAGGGGTGTCGCCATAACAGAGCCAGAGCCAGCAGGGCCACCGCCGTTAAGCCGCTCATCCAGCCCCCCACCCGCTGGGCCATCGTGCCTTCGTATTTCAGGAGGACAGTGTGCCGTCCAGCGGGGACGTCCATCAAAATGTAACCGCTCCCACCGGCGGGCTGCAGGGGCCGCCGTTCACCGTCCAGGTATCCGGCCCAGCCGGGGAAGTAGAGAGCGTGAAATGCGCCCTGGAAGGCCACAGGCGTCTCCAATTCCGCCTTCAGGTACCCTGTCCGCCGCTCCCAGTGGAGCACCCGTCCCCCTTCGGGGAGGTTGGAGACGGGTGACCGGGCGATGCGCTCCGCCTCGTCCGGAGTGAAGGGGACGGTTCGCCAGCGGGGGAGGAGTTCCCGGAAGTAACTCAGGTCCGGGAAGCCCGAGCGCAGGGTGAACTCCTGCGTATCGGCCACGGCGGGGTTTCGCGGGACATCGGCGTGATGAGTCAGGATAGACGGATAGAGGGAGGGAAGCGCGATTCCCACGCCCAGGACAGCAGTCAGCGCAGCCAGAGAGACAACCCAGCGGCGCGGGGCGACAGTGAGCAGGAGCCCGGCCCCCAATCCTGTCACCAGGCCTATGGATGCCAGGAGCCGCCAGCGGAAGTTCAGGTACTGCATAATGCCCAACGGTGTGATCGCGGCCCAGATAGGGGTAGCGGAGGCTGTCTGCATCCAGAGAGCAAGGGCTCCCCAGAAGGCCAGCCCCCCAAGAAGGACCGCTTCGGCCCGCCGTCCGCGCCGGGCCAGCAATGGCGCCGCCGCCAGAGCCAGGGGGATGAGCAATACTGGGAGTGGCCCCAAGGTCTGTCCGGTATCGTTGTTGGCCAGGCCGGCGTCAAAGACCATAGGCCAGGCGAAGAATTCCGAAAGCCGCATCACGCCTGTTATCGGCGATGCCGCCAACGATTGATGGGCAGCGTTCTCCAGTTGCACTGCCGATCGTTCGGCCATAAAGGGGAGCAGGAAGAACGCCGCCAGCAACAATCCACCGACCAGGGCCAGCGCGGTCAACCAGAAGCCGGGCCGGCCCGCGCGGAGGGTCAGGAAGAGCCACCACAGGGCCAGGATGGGCAGGGCCAGCAGTGCGCCGGCGTTATGGGTGAGGATGAGGAGCGCCCAGGTCCCGGAGGCCAGCGCCAGATGGAGTCCTGAAGGACGCTCTGCCAAAGCCAGCAGGCTCCAGAAGAGCCAGGGGTAGAAGGCGATGGCCACCCCTTGGGGCGACCCACGCTCAAAGAGTTCGCGCAGGAGATAGGGCGAATAGGTGTAGAGGACCGCGCCGGCCAGGGCCACATCGGCGCGGCGAAAGAGAGCCAGCCCCAGGCCGAAGGCCCCCGCCGACGCGGCCACGAATGCCAGCGCGACCACCAGCCGCCAGGTGAGAGCAAAAGGGATGCCGACGGCATGGAAGGCCGTCATCAGGAAATAGATGAAGGGGGAATAGAATGTGAAAAGGGGCCCGCCCAGGCCGCCGTTGATGCCGGGGGCCCAGCGCGGGTAGAGCCAGCCGTCGGCCTGCGCGGCGGCAAAGACGACGGCGCGGTAGACGTGGAAGAGCGCCGCGTCCACCGCGTGCTCCTCAATGGGATTGGTCAGCGCAGGCAGCGCGGCGAAAAGGGGCAACAGAAACGCCAAAGCCCAGGAGAAAAGCCGTTGCTTGCTCATTCTCAATCCGACGGGAAGGCCGGTGCCTTCGCAGTATCCAGATGCCGGGCCGGGTCAAAAGCAAACAGGAAGTTCGCTGCTTCTTTAACAGACGGAAAAGGGTGTTCCCGGCTTCAGCACCCGATACACCTGGTGCAGTACCTCAAACATATCGGCTTGCGCATCACCCGCAGGCGAGCCGAGCGCCGCGAGCAGAGCGTCGGCTGCAAGCGCTGGTTAGCCAGCGCCCTGCATTTTGGAAAGACACTGTTGCCTTTTGCGCGTCTCTCATTCCTGCAAGATGCAGACGCTTGCTCAACCCTGCTCTTCAGACCCCGCTCGCTCTTGCTTTCAGCGTTTGCACCTTCCCGCATTGCCAATGCTTTGTTTGGCTACTTGCTGTCGGCTTCGCCAGACGCGGCGAAACACGCACCTCTGGTTTGGTAACTCGCTTGCACAAGGTCGCGTTGCAAGCCATGCGCCCCTATGTCGTAGTAGTTACGCCGAGTGCCACACCGCCCAGGTGGTTCCTCGTGATGGAGGTTTCCGCCCTGCCGTGCCATTGCCCGCAGTTGCCATTCTCTCGCGTGCTTTTGAATATGGACGCGCCTGTTTGCAGTTCCTAATCGGGCTATGTCCGGCACCAGAACAGTCTCCGTCGCCCCCCAAAAGGCCGTTTGCCGTGGGGTGTGAGAAATAAGCCCTGCATCCGGTGTGCCCATAATGGCTCCAAATTAGCACTCTCATAGGTAGATTGCTAAATTCGTCTTTTCATGCTACCACGCGCGAGAGAATCTGTCAAGAAATCCGCATCGGCGCTCTTGCCCCTCTCCCTCAACCGTTGTATAATCCTCTCCGATGACCCCGATACTGGGCCCAGATTCGCTGGAAGTGCTCTCCCGCGACGCGGAGCAGACCCGCCGCGTCGGGGTGCTGCTGGGACAACGGCTGCGCGGAGGAGAGGTCATCTGCCTGGAGGGGCCGCTGGGCGTGGGCAAGACGGTTCTCGCCCAGGGCATCGGCACAGGCTGGGGCGCGGTCTCTCCGGTGCTGAGCCCCAGTTTCGTGCTGGTGCGGGAACACCGTCGGGCCTCCGACTCCCAGCGCCTGCTCCACGTAGACTTCTACCGCCTCCAGGACCCTCAGGAAGCCCGGAGCCTGGGGCTGGAGGACTGGCTGGAAGATGCCGATACGGTGGTGGTGGTGGAGTGGCCGGAGCGAGCAGCGGCCATTCTCCCACCCCAGCGGCTCTGGGTCCGCCTGGAGTTCGCCAACGGAGACCGGCGCCGATTGCTTTTCATCGCCCAGGGGGACACCTACCTCCCTCTCCTTCGGAGGCTGCGTCGGGCGGTGTTTGGGGGATAAGATGCTCCTGGCTCTGGATACTGCCACCCGCTTCGCCAGCCTGGCTCTCCACGATGGGCGCGTCCTCCGCTATGAGGCTACCTGGGAGGCAGGCCGTCAACACACCACGCAACTGATGCCCCGCATCGCGGCCGCGCTGGAGGAACTGCACACGGGGCCGGACGCGCTCAGTGCGGTCGCCGTCGCTCAGGGGCCGGGCTCCTTCACCGGCCTGCGGGTGGGGATGGCTATCGCTAAAGGCCTGGCCCTGGCGCGCGGGATCCCCCTGGTCGGCGTCCCCACGCTGGACATTTTGGCGGCCGCCCTGGGCCGGAGCCGCTACCCCCTGCTGGCAGTCATCCAGGCCGGACGGGGCCGTCTCTGCGCCGCGCGCTATCACTGGCGCGCGGGATGGCAGCGGCGGGAAGGGCCCTTCCTGACCACCTGGGAAGACCTCCTGGCCTCTGCCACCCGGCCCACCCTCCTCTGCGGCGAGATAGACGAAAGGGGATTTCATCTAATAGAAAGATCAGGCGACGGGATAATCGTTCTGCCTCCTGCCCACTGCTTGCGCCGGGCTGGCTTCCTGGCCGAATTGGCCTGGGAGCGGGTCCGCAGGGGGGAGACGGGCGACCCCGCCACCCTGGCCCCGCTGTATCTCAACTGGCCATGAATGCTCCTATGCAACCATCCGAACCATTTCCCTTCCTCTTCCGGCCCATGCGAGAAGAAGACATCGCGGAAGTTATGGAGATTGAACGGCGTTCCTTCCCGAATCCGTGGCCGGAATCCGCCTACCGGAATGAAATCCGTTACGGGACAGACTCCCTGTTCTACATCCTGCAGCCGCATCAGGAGCCATCCCCGGCAACCTGGCGGGACCGCCTTCTGAAGCGGCGACAGGGGAGGCGATCCCCCGTCGTTGGCTACGTGGGCATGCGCCTTTTCCCCGGAGAGGCCCATATCACCACCATCGCCGTTCACCCGGAGTGGCGCGGTCGGGGACTGGGGAAGTATATCCTCCTGATGGCCATCCAGCGCGCCCTGCAACACCGCGTCCGGTTCGTTACCCTGGAGGTCCGGGCATCCAATCGGGTCGCCCAGCAACTCTACACCGGCTTGGGCTTCCGGGTCACGGGTATCCAGCGGGGCTACTACCGGGACGGAGAAGATGCCTGGATGATGCGGCTGGGCCCGCTGGATGGGGCTGAAGCGGAGCGGCTGGAGGAGATCCGCCGGGCAACGGAGGAAAGAATAAGGTGAAACGTGAAGCGTGAAACGGGATATAGGCGGAGGTAAGTATGGAGGACCTGGAACAGATAGCGGCACAAATTCGCGTCTGTACGGCCTGCATCCTGCACCGGGGACGCACGCTGGCCGTGCCTGGGGAGGGGCCGGCCGACGCGGCCATCCTCTTCGTGGGCGAGGCCCCGGGGTTTCATGAAGACCAGCAGGGGCGTCCCTTTGTCGGGCAGGCCGGCCAGTTTCTGGAGGAACTCCTGGCCGGCATCGGCCTGCGCCGGGACCAGGTCTACATCACCAACATCGTTAAGTGCCGGCCACCGGGCAACCGCGACCCATTGCCCGACGAGATTGCCGCCTGTAGCCCCTACCTGGACCGACAACTGGCCCTCATCCGGCCCAAACTGGTGGTGACCCTGGGGCGCTTCTCTATGGCCCACTTCCTCCCCCGCGCGCGCATCTCCGACGTCCACGGCCAGCCCCAGCGGGTTGGCGGCATCCTCTGCTACCCGATGTACCATCCGGCGGCCGCACTCCACCAGCCATCGCTGCGGCGGACGGTGGAGGAGGATTTCCGGCGCATCCCGGAAGTGCTGGCGAAAGCGGAGGCCGTGGCCGAGTACCAGCCCCCGCCCCAGCCCGAACAATTGCGGCTGTTCTGATCCATGTGCCAGGCCCTTCGGATGTGCCTGGCACATTTGCCCACGATGGCTCACCCGGCCCTTCCGATGACGCTGGCGATTCTGGTCGCCGCCGTCCTCCTGATCCTCAGCGAGCGACTGCGGGCCGACCTGGTCGCCCTGCTGGTCCTGGTCGCCCTCGGCATCTCCGGCGTCCTCTCCCCCCAGGAAGCCTTCTCCGGCTTCAGCCGATCCGCCGTCATCACCATTATGGCCATCTCCATCCTGGCCGAAGGTCTCCGCCACACCGGGCTGACCGACCAGACGGGCGATATGCTTCTCCGTCTGCTAGGGAGACGAGAGTCCCACCTCGTCATCGGGTCCATGCTGGCAGGGGCGATGCTTTCGTTGTTGATGAACAACATCGCTGCCGCCGCCATCCTGCTCCCTACCATCTCGTCGGCAGCGCGCAAGGCCGGAATCACTCCCACCCGGTTGCTGATGCCCCTCGCCTTCGGCACCTTCCTGGGCGGCATGGCGACGCTCCTGACCACCACCAACATCATCGTCAGCGGGTTGCTGATAGACCAGGGGCTGCGGGGGTTCGGCATCCTGGACTTCGCCCCGGTCGGCCTGCCGCTGATTGCCATCGGGGTGGCCTATATGACCCTCTGGGGCCACCGGTTACTCCCCACCCAGCCCATTCGCGAGCGCACCGAAGGAGTGCGATCACCCGAGGGGGACCTGGTCCAACTCTACCGTCTCGGGGAACGCTTGTTCCGTGCCCGGGTTCCGGCCGGGTCATACCTGATAGATAAACCCCTCTCCCGGAGTACCTTTCGGGAAATCTACGGCCTGAACGTGGTGGGACTGGAACGGGATGGCCGGGTGACCCTCGCGCCCCCTCCGGAGTTCGTCTTTCGGGAAGGGGACGTGGTGCTTCTGGAGGGGAATCTGGAGGAGTTTCGCCGTCGGGACCGGCCCCCGTACCTGGAAATTCTCCCGCCACGCGAGTGGCGGGAGGAGGACCTGGAATCTCCGGCGGTCGTCGTGGTGGAGGCTGTCCTTTCCCCCCGCTCCGGCCTCATCGGTCAGACACTGCGGGGCGCGCAGTTCCGCGAGAAGTACGGTTTCACCGTTCTGGCCATCTGGCGGACCGGGCGCCCCATCCGCACCAACCTCTCCGACCTCCCCCTCCAGTTTGGAGATGCGCTGCTCCTTCAGGGCCCCCGGGAGCGACTCCCCATCCTGCGGAGCGACCCCGATCTGATTCTGCTGGCGAACGAGAAGGAGTACCTGCCGGTGGCAGGGAAGGGCTGGCTGGCCGCCACAATTACGCTGGTGGCCCTGACTCTGGCCGCCCTTCGCCACGAGGCGGTAGCGGAAGTCCTGCTGGGCGGGGCCCTGGCTATGATGCTGGCGGGCGTGCTGACGATGGACCAGGCCTATGGGGTCATTGAATGGAAGACGGTTTTCCTGGTGGCGGGGATGATGCCGCTGGGGATTGCGATGACTAAAAGTGGGGCCGCCGCCTGGCTGGCGGAACGGTTCCTGAGCCTCATCGGCACCGCCGGCCCGATAGGGCTTCTGGCGGGCCTGTTCCTGCTGGCGATGGGACTATCTCAGGTCATGCATGGCGCTGTCGTTGCCTCCATCCTGGCCCCCCTGGCCATCCAGTTGGCCCGACAGGCCGGCCTGAGCCCCCAAGCGCTGGCGATGACCGTCGCCCTGGCGACCTCCACGACCTTCCTGACGCCGCTGGGGCACCCGGTCAACGTGCTGGTGATGAACGTGGGCGGCTATCGGGCACGGGACTATCTGCGGGTCGGCTGGCCGCTGACGCTGCTGGTCTTCGGCGCTGTCCTGCTGCTGGTGCCCCTCTTCTGGCCGCTGAGATAAGAGCAGATGTCGGTTTCCACCTGGGCACCGGGGCGGGCGGCTTTGCCGCCTGCCGCATCCTTTTTGCCCCCATTCGCTGCTTAGAACCGACGCCGCAGCGCGCCCGGAAGGGTCAGCAGGCCACCCGTCAACGCCAGAGCGGCTCCCACCGCCATCATCATCAGGGGCAGATCGGTCGGGATGTCCAGGTGAGTGGTGATACCCAAGATCAGGGAAAGACCCAGAGGCAGAAGCGCCAACTCGTTATTGAGCCGCATGATGGCCTGCTCCAGACCCATCATGGCAGGTACCGCGCCGGCGGCTATCAGCACCCCGCCCACGGCAACTAGCAGATGCCCCAGGGCCGAAAGGCGTGGCCGCTTCGCGACATCCCGAAGCGTCCGATAGAGCGAGAAGAACACCCAGACCCCGACCAGCCCGTTGGCGGCAACCAGAACCGCCCGAAACGTCGCGTCAGTCCAAAGGCAGTACCAGAGGAACAGCGGGCCCCGGACCGCCACCGGTGCCAGCGGCACCGTGCTCCAGAGCATCAGGGAAGCCGCCAGCGTGCTTCCCACCCGCCAGATTCCAACCCGCCGGTTGAGCAGCAGAAGCAGGGCCGTAAAGACCACCATCACCACCGTCATCAAGAGGACGTAGTGCAGGGAGAGGAACGACGAGATAGTCAGGTGGCCCAGAAGCAGAAGGAGAAGGGGCAATCCCCCCACCACCAGACGGTCGGCC
This sequence comes from Anaerolineae bacterium, assembly GCA_036172315.1. Classification (GTDB taxonomy): domain Bacteria; phylum Chloroflexota; class Anaerolineae; order B4-G1; family DUEL01; genus SpSt-77. The sequence goes on from JASFBC010000189.1 coordinate 9,636, forward strand.
AGGGTAAAGTGGGGGATGCAGAGCAGGCCTTCGGGATCCGTCCAGCCAGCCCAGAGCGCTCTCAGTCCATTCCGTCCTACGAAATCCGGGAGACGCCGGAGAATAGGGCCTGCTCCCAGAAAAAGCAGTGCCGCTGTCGCCAGCAGGAATAGACGGGCCAGCCACATCATCGCCGGGCCGCGCACAGCGTGGGCCATCCCTGCGTCGGCCGAGAAGAAGTTAAAGGCCGGGAAGTTCCGGTCAGCCGCGTAGCGGGCCAGATGTTCCGCCCGCTTTTCCTGAAACTGGGCCCAAGCGGTCCGCCAGTCCTCAAAGGCGGCACTATCGCCTATATCCAGCCACCGGTAGTACCGCAGGAAAGCCCGCCGGTACCATGCCAGCGTCTCCAAGAGATTTTCCTCGTACTCCAGCGAAGCCACCACTTGGGGATACAGTTCCGGTTGCCGCCAGGGGGAAGGGTCTATTTCCTGCACCAGCCCCTGCATCCGGCGGGCGGCTTCCACTGCCTGAAACCCTTCCTGAATGGCCCCTTCCAGATCCGCTCGGCTGACGTGATACATCACGCTGAGAACAGAACTGGAGCCGTCCACGATGTCCCACTCAAAGATCCACATCATCGGGGTGGTCTCCAGCCCCAGTGCGCGCACCCGTTGCCGGGCGAAAGGACCAATGTAGAGCCCCTGAAGGACTGGCTCGCGGGAGCGCAGCAGGAGTTCAGTCATATTGCGGACTGTCACGGGGTCATTGCCGAAAGTTCGGCGCACCCACATCTCGGTCAGCGCGACCATATCAGCGTCCGGCTCCCAGGCCAGTTGGGAAGTCACCCAGGCGTTAGCGTCAATCCAAAGCCAGAAGCCGTAGAAGGGATAGAGGGACATCGGCCCCGCCTGCTGGGGGCCGCCCCCCTGATTCCACTGCCAAAGGCCCCGGATGTGGGGGTTAGTGCGTCGGAATTCCTGGAGGGCGGCCTGATGCCCAGGAGCGACGTAGTCCGGAAAGGCCATAAAGCCCTCAAACTCCAGCCGGTTCTGCATCTCCACCAGCCGCCCCTGCTCCCCCTGAAATAGGGTGGGGTTAAAGGGGAGGTAACTGTAGAAGTCGCCCATCACATGTTTGGTGGAGACCAGAAAATTGGGAGAGGAGATACCCTCCAGAATCCGGCGGTAGGCTTCCACGTCTATGTGCATATTCCCCACCTCACCGATGCCCACAGACCAACTGCGGAAGATGACCCATTTGTTATGGGCCTCGGCAGCTGGGAGGAAGGCTCGCAGCATAGCCTGGGCCGCGTTCACGCTCCGCACTTCCAACGCGCTGGTATAGTCCCAGCCGGGAATATTGTAGATGGCCCCTGCCTCGCCGATGCGAATCATCACACCGTCCACGCAGGGCATCTCTTCAAATAGTTCTTCCAGCCCCAGACGGTAGATCTCCCAGAATTCGGGGTTCTCTGTCGCCATCCCGCCGAAGCGACGGTGGAAGTATTCCCGGAGGGGCGTGGTCAGGGCCACCATGTCCGTATCCAGGACTACCTCTAGGCCCATATCGTGGGCGTAGCACATCAGGCGGCCCAATTGTTCCCGCATCGCCTGATGTCGCCCCCGGTAGGGACTGTTGGCAGGGTAAACCTCAAAGCCGTTGCCGACTTTGTCAAAGTCCACGAACTCCAGAAAGCCGCCCAAGACCAGACCATTATTGCCATACGCGATGATTCGGTGAACATCCTCTTGAAAGTCCGCCTCATAATGGCGCATCATGTCGGCGTCCACATACGGAGGCCCGGGAAGGAAAGCATCGTGGAAGGCTCCCAGACTGTGGCGGTAGTTGGTGGGGTCCCAGCGTGCCGGGTCCCGCGGCACACCCACCGCGCCCAGGTCCACCAGCCGGTAGGGAAGGGCGGGGACACGAGTCTGGACATCAGTGAACGTCGTGGGGTCCACGCCCGCGAGAACCTGGTCGGCCAGGTAGTACATCCCAAAGACCTGGCCCAGGGGGCTTGCACTCTCCAGAAACAGCGCAGGTTGCTGCCACTCCCCTGGCACCAGGTTAAAGCCCTGAGGGTCCGGGGGCGCCGAGACCGCTCCGTGTCCTACGACGATGATAAAGCCTGGAGGGAAACTATCGGTCGGCGATTCCAGTATCTGGGGTTGGACACCCGTGCGCTCCGCCAGCGCGGCCGCCAGGGTCTTCGCAGCGCGGGTGTAGAGGTCATTCCCGCCTCTCCCTGGGGGCAAGACAATCGCGGAGACGGGGCGCTGTGGCGGGGGTTTGGACGGGGCCAGGCGGGCAGCCCACTCCGGTTCTGGTAGCAGGTCCTTGGAAAGGTACTGGATGCCCAAGAAACCGATTATATTGCCAGAGCCAACCTGTGCAAATCTGCCAACGGTAAACCACCGGGCTCAGTACTTGTCAGAGGTGGGGATTCCCCCCCAACTTGTGTCCGAACTCTGGCGACGCCATGGTTGACAAGTATCACAATGGTTGTATATTCATGAACATCCTGGATGCAAAGCACTGCCGAAGGCCCAAAGGAGGGCATGAGAAAACGACAATAACTAATTCAGCCAGACGAGGGTCGCCCTCTTGGCGCCGATGGGAGGCAGGGGCAGGCAGGCGCAAGGCCTATCCCAGACCACGGACCATAGACCACAGACGACGGTGGTCGGTGGTCTGTCGTCCATCTTGGGAGAACAGCGCAGGACGCCCTCCGGCCGAAGGCCCGGAGAGGCGAACTTTCCGTCAGCGCTGATAGTTATAAACGACATTGGTGAACCCGGGAGGGTAAAATGGCAGGCACAACCAATCGTCTCCTCATTGTCCGCACAGTCGTTTGGAATATTGCGGTTCTACTCAGCGCTGCCATCGTGTTCACCCTCTTCTCTGGGCGTACCGCCCGCCTCATTACCGACCTGTATTCAATCGTTCTGGCCGCGCTGGGTACCGGGCTCTCTTACCAAATCTACCGCTCGCTGGAAAGGGGGCAAGCCGCCCGCAGGATATGGGCACTCCTGACCGCTGCTATGGGGTTCTGGACTCTGGCCGAAATTACTTGGGCCCTCTACGACCTGGCCCAGGCCGAGCCCTACCCTTCCTGGGCCGACCTGTTCTATGTGACGGGTGATCTCTTCTTGATCGCCTTTTTCGCGCTCCAGGTCCGCTTTCTCCGCCTGGCCCTCCAGGGATGGAAACGGTTTCTGGCTATCGGGCTGATTCTCATATATGTAACTGCGGTCAGCATCTTTATCCTGGCGCCGATGTTTTCCGAGCCGTCAAAGAAATGGCTGGAATTCGGCATCAACCTGGTATATGAGGCCGAGTACCTGCTTCTTCTTACAGGCGCGACCGTCCTGACCCTGGCCGTTTACGAAGGAATATTGGGACGAAGATGGATCGTTCTGGCATCGGGAATGTGGCTCTATGCCCTCTCCAATCAGGTTTTCTTCTACGCGAACTGGTACGGCCTCTACTACCCGGCTGGCCAGGCTACAGGACTCAGCATCGCTTTTGACCTACTCTACATTGCTTCCTACCTGGCCATACTGAGCGGCCTTTACCTGCGGTGGGCTTTGCCTTTCCCCTCCGTCCAGGTGGAAGAGATACTGGCCTCTATACCCTCAGTCCGCCCCCGGGAAACCTGGGTCCTGCTCTCCGATGAGGGAGGGCGGGCCTCGTTTGTAGACCCACGCCTTCTTAGGGCGCTGGGGATGACCGACATTGGACAATTCATCGGGGAGTTTGTGAGGACCATCCTGGGGTTGCGAACAGACTTGGATGGGCAAATACTGCAGGAGGCACGAATTCAGGGGCATAGCCGTCCACGAAAAGTGATACTGGCCGGAGAACTCTATGCCCTGCAAGCGTTGATGGAAAAAGAGCCCATCCCTGCAGTCTACTGGCTACTGACCCCCTGGGATGCCCGCCCGGACATCCGGCCCGAAGAGGGGCTACCGCTGGATGTCCTGCTCGCCCAGGCTGTTCGTGGCACAATACAAGCGCCTTCACCGGCAGAATTGACAAAAGCGTACGCTCAGGCTATCTTCAATGCGTTTTCTCTGCTTTGCACCCGCTTTGGCGGAGAGGAAATCGGGAAGCAATTCGCCCGGCAATTCGGCCCGGACTGGGCTGCCTGCCAGTCGGGCCGGACATGCCGGGACATACTCCAGCGCGTGCTGGAATATGCCCTGATGGTCGTGCCATCAGACCGGGTGAGGAACACGCTGGAGCGGCTAGAGGCGGGCCTGGGAGAAGAGATTGTTCAGGCCGCCACCGCTTCTGGCCTGCGCTTGTCATTATGATGCCCGGCACGAGCCCATGGCTTTGCAGGCTTCGGCCTGTTGCCTTCAGCAGAAATTTGGTGTATATTGGTATGGGTTGAAAGTATGGAAATGGACGAAGAAGAAATCCTGGAAGAAAAGTTTCAGGGGACTCCTGAGCCGGAGGAAAGCGGCGTGGACCACCTCTTGGCCCTCGGTCGCGCTCAGGGCTATGTTACCTTTGACGACATCCTGAGCGTCTTCCCCGAGGCGGAGGAGAACCTGGACCAATTAGAAGAAATCTTCGCTCTTCTAATGAGCGCGGGCATCCCCGTCGGCGAGCCCGAAGAACTGGGCCTGGAGGTTCCAGAGGAAGCGGAACTGGAAGCGGAAGAGGAGGAACTGGAACGGGAAGGTGCCCTCGTGGCCGATGAAGAGAGTTATTTTCGCGCCGTAGAGATAGATGATACCATCGGCCTGTACCTGAAAGAGATCGGCCAGGTCCCGCTGCTGACCCAGGAGGAAGAGATAGAACTGGCCAAGCGGATGGAGCGGGGACGGCTGGCAGAGAAAGAACTTCGGAAGGACGGACTGGACCCGGAGCGGCGGAAGGAACTCCAGGCCCTGGTGGAAGACGGCCTGGCAGCCCGGGACCACCTTATCCGCGCTAACGCCCGTCTGGTTATCTCCGTCGCCAAAAAGTACATCGGCCGGGGGGTCTCCTTCCTGGACCTCATCCAGGAGGGGAACATCGGCCTGATCCGCGCGGCCAACAAATTCAATTACCGTCTGGGACACAAATTCTCCACCTATGCGACGTGGTGGATCCGCCAGGCGGTCACCCGGGCCATCGCTGACCAGTCCCGCACCATTCGCGTCCCCGTCCACATGGGCGACCAGATTAACCGGCTGATGCGGGTTTCCCACCGACTGACGCAGGAACTGGGGCGGGAGCCCAGCAGTGAGGAGTTGGCCCAGGCAATGGACATCCCCACCCAGAAGGCGGAGCAAATGATTACTTTTGCCCGCCGTCCGCTGAGCCTGGATATGCCGACAGACGATGAGGAAGAAAGCGCGCTGGGGGATTTCATTGAGGACGAAGGGGCTGTCGCTCCCGCGGAGACGGTCAGCGCTTCCATGCTGCGGGATATGATTATGGAAATTCTCCAGGAACTGCCCCCCCGGGAGGTGCGGGTCCTGCAACTCCGCTACGGGCTGGTGGACGGTGAGACATACACACTGGAAGAGGTGGGAAAGAAACTGGGGGTGACGCGAGAGCGGGTACGGCAGATAGAGGCCCAGGCTCTGAGCCGGCTCCGTCACCCTGCCCATGCTCGTCGGTTGAAGGATTTTCTCAAATAAGAGCGCTAACGGAACGTCAGCCCCTCTGGGCCTTTGGCCAGAGGACGGCCTGCGCTGTCCTCCTAGGAGGCGTCAACGGGATGAACATAGATTTTCCTTGGAAGGAGGACGCAGATAAACGCAGATGAAGGTGGATTTCCCTTAGTAGATCTTTGTGCGCGTCGCCCCTCTCATCGCTATTCCCGATAAAATCTTGAAGGGGCGTAGCGGCGCTACGCCCCAACAGGGAACCCCGTAGCCCACCGGGAAGACTGCCCCCCCGACCCTTCGCTTCGCTCAGGACAGGCTCGTGAGGCCCTGGCTGTTCCTGGGCCGGTGTTAAGATACGTAGCCTGCACGAGGACCATTGGCACCGGTTGGCGGTTTCAGGAGTACAGGCCGAAAGGCGGAGGCGGGTATCTCTGAGGAGCCCGGTGCGGGAAAACGGCACGCCTGGATCTGTGCGGGGGCAGTCAGGTAACCGACCGTCCTACCGCGATGGCGGAACTGTGGAGGTGCTTATGTCGCAAGCAATCGCTAATCCTGAGGATTTGGAGCGCTTTGCTTCCGAGTTGAAACGCTTCAACAGCCAGCTCGCCGAGAGTATGAGCCGCCTGAGCGGGCAGTTCAGCCGTCTCGGCGATACCTGGCGCGACCAGGAGCACCAAAAGTTCGCGCAGGAGTTTGAGCAGACGATGCGCGTGCTGCATCAGTTTATGCGCACCTCGGAGCAGCAGATTCCGTTCTTGCTGCGCAAGGCGCAACGCCTGCGCGAGTATCTGACCCAACGATAGGAGAATGCGATGAGGGGCGCCGATGTCCGTTCCATCCAGGCGCTGGCGGACCTGCGCGCTACCTTGTTGCGCTTCGGCGCGGATACCGAAGCCGCGTTGCGCGCGATGGACGTCCAGGTGCGCCAAACGCTGGAGTATTTGGGCGAGCGCCGGCGTCACTGGGAAGCCAAAGTGCGCGCCGCCGAAGAAGAGTACAAGCGAGCCTCGGCGGCTCTACAGGCTTGTCAGTCCCGAGGATATACCGACCCAAAGACCGGTCGCACTTACATTCCGCCGTGCACTCAGGAGCACGAATGGGTGCGACGGGCCGGCCAAGCCCTGACCGAAGTCCGGGCCCGCTTGCGCGAAGTCGTTGAGTGGCGGCGGTTGGTGGAACGCACGGCCGAGGAATACGGGCGCCAGGCCCGACGGATGGCCGCCTGGATTCGGGAGGAATTGCCCAAAGCGAGCGGATTGCTGGAGAGCAAGGTGAACACCCTCTACGGCTACACCGGCATCGGGCCGGGCGGCATCCCCTCTTTTGCGCCGGCGACCTTCGCCACCGCGCCGCCGGCGGATGCCGCCGCCGGGGCCGCCGCGCTGGGTGCGCTGCTGGCGGCCGTGGGGGTGGGTGTGGCCGGCGTCGCCGTCATCCGCTGGCTGGGCCAGGGAGTGCAGAAAGCCCTGGGCGACGTGGGCGAGGCGCTGGCCGCCGACCTGGCGCGGCAGGAGGGCCGGCTGCGCGAGGTCCCCTTTGACCAGCCCAAGCACGGCTTTGACCGCGTCTTTCTCACCCCCGATGGGCGCGTGGTCATTTTGGAGAGCAAGGTGCATGGGCGGGGCGAGTTTCATCCCGGCCAGACCCAACACGGCGAGCAGGGTTCGCCGGAGTGGATCGCGGCCGCGGCGGAGAGGATGGCCGATCCATCTTCCGCTCAGTGGAGCCCGGCCAACGAGCGCATCGCCGCGCTGATCCGCGAGTTGGGGCCGGAGAATGTTCCGGTCGTGGCCGTGGTCATTGAGACGGAAACGGGCCAGGCGCACATCTACCATCGCCAGGGCAACGAGGACTGGACGCCGCTCCGGGAAGGCGTCTCCCTGGCCGAGGTGCTCTCGGCCGAGGCAAGCCCACCTGCCCCTCTGCCCGGCGGACTGGAGCGGGAAAGCAGCCCGGAGCGGGAGAGCGGAGCCGGCGGGCCCGAGCGGATGGGGTAAGTTGAACGCCGATTCGGTCATTATCAGAGAGAGGAATCACGATGAACCGATTTTCACCACCTCCCCACATCGTTTGGAGTACCGACGGATTAGACTTGGACGATCCTTTTCAACGCCGCTGGTATTTGCGCCAGGTGTTGATGTATGGCCGGGCAGAAGACATTCGCACTCTGCGAGTGGAAGAGGTGGCACAAGAATTGGATCACCTGAACTTGCCGCCGCATCTCGCCGATCTATGGCATCGCTTCCTGGAGGTGCGTCGTGCTACGCGGTAAGGGGCTGCTGACACCCCTGCAGACTAAATTCCTGACCACGTTCGCCACTTTGCCCGATGCACCTCACTTTTATCTGACCGGTGGTACGGCGCTGGCAGAGTTTTATCTGGGGCATCGTCTTTCCTTTGACCTGGATTTATTCACGCCCGAAGATGGGTTAGTCCTCCCTGTCTCATACCAAATAGAAGCAACAGTTCCCCAGGCCGGGCTACTGGTCGCGGTGAGCCGGCGATTCGCCACCTTTGTGGAATTGCTCGTAAGTCAGGGGGAAGAACGGATTAGAGTAGAGTTGGCTTTGGATTCTCCCTATCGCTTTGAACCGCCGCTACCGAGCGAGTTAGGAGTGGCCGTAAGGGCTTATCCTGACCTTATCGTGGACAAGGTGCTGGCGTACTATAGTCGCACCGAGCCACGTGACGCCGTGGACCTTTATTTTATCTTGAGGCAAGAGTCGGCGGCGACCCTGCTCACGCTCGCTGCCCAAAAAGACCCAGGATTTGATCTTTATTGGTTCGCCGTTGCTCTCAATCAGAGTTCAACCTTTCCCGATGAACCCGAGCGCTGGCCGGTCAAGATGGTGATCCCGTTCGACCCTATCGCTATCAAGCGCAAATTCCAGGAGTGGGCGCTTGAGTTAATGGATCAAGTGACAAGAGGGTGAATTCGATGAACCCGCACCAACCGGTGGAAGACCTGCGAACGGCCTTCCAGATGCTGAACCAGCGCTGGGAGGAAACGCGTTCGGTGTGGAACGACGTGGTGCGCCGGCATTTTGATCGCACCTATTGGGAGCCGCTGGAGCGCCAGGCGCGCGCCACCCACGAAGAGGCCGCCCGCCTGGCCGATGTGCTGGCCAAGGCGATGCGCCACGCACCGTGAGAGGGAGAATCTGTGCCTTACGACCCACAACGCCATCGCCGTCGTTCCATCCGCCTGCCCGGGTACGATTACACCGCGGTCGGCGCGTATTTCGTCACCTTGGTCGCCTACGGGCGCGAACGTCTCTTCGGCGAGATCGTGGACGGCGAAATGCGGTTGAGCGCACATGGCGAAATCGCCCGTGCGGAATGTTCCAAACGGCGATCGTGCGGCCGTACGTGGCGTTGCACGACGATGAATTCGTGGTGATGCCCAATCATGTGCATGGGATCATTTGGATTGTGGACCCGTGTCGTAGGGGCCCCCCTACAATGACCATCCCCGGGGCCCGGCACCGGGTTCCATCGGCGCCATTCTGGCCCAATACAAATCCATCGTCGCCAAACGCATCAACGCCTTGCGCGGCACGCCCGGCGCGCCGATCTGGCAACGCAATTATTACGAACACATCATCCGTGATGAGGAGGATTTACAACGCATCCGGCAATACATCCAGGACAACCCGGCCCGATGGGCGATGGATCGCGAGAACCCGGCCCATGGCCCGACGGGTCGCCCCTACGGCGGGCCACCCATCCGATAATTCGTAACCGCCATTCCGATGGTTGAATTGACGAAGGAGGTATCCCATGTCCGAACCCATTCTGATCCAACAACAGCGCGCCATCCTGCGCGCCTGGCGCCAGGCGGCAACCCAACATGCCGGGATTGCTGCCGCCGCCGACGCCGAATGGCAGAAGGTCCAGCGGGCCTATGAGGAGGTGCGGGCGCGGCTGGCCCAAACCGGCGATGAAAAAATCCTGACAGGCATCCCAACCACCCCGCCCACCGCCCCGCCCGGCACCGACCCGGCCGATGCCCTCCGCCAAAGCGCCGAGCGCGCCCTCCAGGCGGCCGAAAGCCTGCACGCCCTCCTGCAAAGCACGCCGACCGACTGGCAGAAGAGCGCCGACTGGGAAGCGGACAAGGGCGGTGTGCGCAGCGTCGCCTTCTCGCCCGACGGCCGCCTGCTGGCCTCGGGGGGTAGAGACAAGACAGTGAAGGTATGGGAGGTCGCCTCGGGCCGCCTGCTCCACACCCTCAGCGGGCACAAGGACTGTGTGTGGAGCGTCGCCTTCTCGCCCGACGGCCGCCTGCTGGCCTCGGGGAGCGACGACAAGACGGTGAAGGTGTGGGAAGTGGCT
>JASFBC010000190.1:0-15459 GCA_036172315.1 Anaerolineae bacterium
TTGGGATAAATTTCCAGATAAGTTTGGGTTAAAAGCCTTGACAGAGCGGGCGCATTCGGGCTATAATGAGAACAGGTGTTCTAAAAGTCACGCCCGGAGGGAGCCCGATGCGCCAGATGCTGGAATATCAGGCCGACCGCATTGAAGCGGTCCTGGCCCACCACAAAATCCCCGCCCGCGTCACCGGCGGGACGGTCACCCCCCGCTGGATCCGCTTCCAGGTCGCCCCCGCACTGGGCGCCCGCATCGGCGCCATCACCGGCCTGGCGGAGGAACTGGCAGCGGCACTGGACGCGCCCACCGTGCGGGTGGCCCGCCAGGGGGCCGCCATCGCAGTAGAGGTGCCCCGGGAGGACCCCCATCCGGTGCGGCTGTTGCCACTCCTGCAGGGGCTGCACAACGTCCCCCCGGCCACCGCCGTCCTGGGCATCGCCGACGACGGCGTCCCCCTCCTCATCCGCCTCCCCTCCCCCGATGTGGCCCACATCCTGGTCGCCGGCACCACCGGCAGCGGCAAGACCGCCCTGCTGCGGGCAATGGCGCTCTCGCTGGCATATTTCAACCCACCACCAACCACACACCACAGACCACCGACGATGGACGACGAACGACCGGCCTCGCCGGTCAGCGGTCGGCCGTCGGTGGCCTTCGTCCTCATTGACCCCAAAGGGAGCGCATTCCGGGACCTGGAGAGGTTGCCGCATCTGGCCCGGCCCGTCATCACCGACCCGGCGGAAGCGGTGGAGGCGCTGGGGAGTCTGGTAAGATTGATGGATGTCAGGAGTAGACAAGGAAACGAGGATACAAGGGCGGATGCCTTGTCTACTTGTATCCTGATCATAGACGAACTGGCCGACCTGCTGATGGTGGCGGGGGCGGAGGCGGAGCGGCCACTGACGCGGCTCCTTTCGCGGGGGCGGGAGGCGGGCATCCACGTGGTGGCGGCGACCCAGAAGCCGACGGCGGCGGTCATCGGGAGTCTGGTGAAGGCGAACTTCCCGGTGCGGCTGGCGGGGAAAGTGACCAGCCCCGAGGATGCGCGGGTGGCAACAGGCTGGAAGGGGACGGGGGCGGAGCGGCTGCTGGGCCGGGGAGACTTCATCGCCGTGGCGGAGGGGCAACTCCACCGCTTCCAGGCGGCGTACATCCCCCCCGAAGAGGCCCGTCAGGTGGTCCAGGAAATCAGAGAGGCAGGGGGCCAGAGAATCAGAGAGGCGGAGCATCGGCGGACGGGGGTGATGAAAAGGCTGGTGAGCGGGCAGGCCTGGCCGCTTCCGGCGCAGTAACGGAAGGAGTGCGAACGATGGACGGGATGCAGATGCCACCGTATGGGTATGGATATGGGGAGTACGGGCCCTGGCCGGTGACGCCGGAGAAGGGGCGTAGCGGCGCTACGCCCGTACTGGCGAAGCGGTTGGGGGTGGTGCTGCTGGTCTTCACGGCGGCCTTCGGGCTGACGCTGGCGGTCATCGTCGGGCAGCGGCTGAGCGACCAGTCGCTGGCGGTCATCGCGGGGGCGGTCTGCGGGGTGGCGGCGAGCATCCCGCCGAGCCTGCTGATCATCTGGGTGACGCGGCGGAAGCAGGAGCAACGGGTGCCGTATGCCGGGCCCTACCCGCCGGTGGTGGTGGTAAGTCCGGCGGCCTATCCGCCGGGGGGCGGGGAGGGGGGCAACCGCTACCTGCCGCCGATGTACGCCCCGATGAGCACCGCCCCGATCCAGCGGGAGTTCCTGGTGGTGGGGGAGGAGTAGATGCTGGAGCAGCGAAGCCGCCGCTCCAGCGTATCAGTATTTGACTTCTATGATCTCGGGGTCCTGCAGAAGCGTTTCCCGCAATTTCCGATGGTTTTCCCCACGGCCGGTTGTACGGAGAGTGGTAACCAGGGTGTCACCCGTCTTAATCTCCCGATGATGGTAAACCCGGACGCCACACGATTCAAAGGTCCCCAGCAGGGTTTGCCGCCGGGGCGAGTGGATAGGTAGCGCGATCTCATAAGTGACCGCCTCCCGGGCACGGTCCAGCCAGTTTTCAAACAGTGGGAAGACTCCCAGCACAATCAGGGTGAGGAGAGTCGCCACACCTGCCAGGGCGTATTTGCCAGCCCCGATGCCCATACCCAGCGCCGCCGCCAGCCAGATAGTCGCAGCGGTGGTCAGGCCGATGATCCGATGTCCCTCCCGCAGGATGACGCCCGCACCCAGGAAGCCGATTCCGACCACGATGTTGGCGGCGATCCGGGTGGGCTCGGTCTTTATGCCGAGGTCTATGGAGAAGATGGTGAACAGGGTGGAGCCGACGGTGATGAGCAGGATGGTGCGGAACCCTGCACTCTTATCCCGAAACTCCCGTTCGGCGCCGATGAGGCCGCCGACCAGCATTGCCAGAATGAGTTTCAGGACCTCTTTGGCCAGTTCCATAATTCCGAACCTCCTTGATCAGATATGCCGGGCACTTCCAGAAATGCCTGGCACGTTCGCATACTATTCCGGCCGGACTGCACGGCCCGCGCGGCCAGTTCGGCGGGCGAGAGCCCCTCATCCCGAACCGTCAGCACTTCCAGCAACATCGGAAGGTTGACACCGGTCACGCAGGCGCTCTCCCTCCCCCGCAGATAGCAGGCGACCACGTTAAAGGGGGTGCCGCCCAGCAGGTCCACCAGGACCAGAGCCGGCCTGTTGCCCGCCTGCTGGAAGGCGGCCGTCAATTTCTCCTGGAGGGCCGCAGGGCTCTCCTCCGGCCAGAGGGAGAGGGCGATGAGGTCGGTTTGGGGCCCCATAATCATCTCCGCCGCCCGCACCAGCGCCTCCCCCAGGTCACCGTGAGCAACCACCACAATTGGGCAATAAGCGTTAGCGTCCATAGAATCGCGCAGGAGAATCGCAAGCGGTTATCCCCATTGCTTCCCTCCACCAGCGTGCCAGTTCACCGATGTCCGCGCAGACCAGGTCGGGCCGCACCGGCGAGCGGGCCAGGTCCTCCCGCGTGGTGATGCCGGAGAGGACCAGGATGGTCCGCAGGCCGGCCCGCCGTCCACCGAGAATGTCCGTATCCAGCCGGTCGCCCAGGGCGGCGGTCGTCTCCGGCGTCGCCCCCATGCGGGCCATCGCAGCCCGGTAGAGCCAGGGCTCCGGCTTGCCGATGACCACCGGCTTCACCCCCGTTGTTAACTCCAGGACGGCCAGGTTGCTCCCGTTGCCTGGCACCAGTCCCGCCGGAGTGGGATAGGTGGTATCTGGATTGGTGCCGATGAAACCGGCCCCCCGCTGAATCAGCAGCGCCGCTTTCGCCAGTTTCTGCCAGTGGAGGTCGGGGTCCCAGCCTACCACCACATACCGGGCATCCTCTTCGGCCAGGACGAACCCCTTCTCCGTCAACGCGTGCCGGACGCCGTTCCCGCCGATGGCGTAGACGGGGATACCAGGCGGCGCCAGGGCGGCCAGATAGTCCGCTGTCGCCTGGGCGGAGGTCAGGATGGCCTCCGGAGGGACCTCCACCCCAAAGCGGGCCAGTTTCTCCCGGTACTCCTCAGGTCGCTTGCTGGCGTTGTTGGTCGCCAGGACGAAGCGAACGTCCAGCGCCCGCAGGGTGGCGAAGAAGTCGGTCAGGCCCGGTATGGGCTGGTCGCCCCGCCAGAGGACACCGTCCATATCTACGATCAGGTGACGGACGGAGGCCAGGAGGGACTGGGGTGGAGGCGGCGCGCCATACCGGGCCCGCAGTCGCTCGTACTCCTCCGGAGTGTCCACATCGGCCAGAAGGTCGGGCTCCTCCACTTCCACCATCTCCACCAGGTCGGGATGGCGGAGGATGAGCGCGCGCCCGCCCTGATCTCCCGTCACCTCCGCCAATTCGCGGAAAAGGGGGCGGGCGACCAGGGTTGGGGAAGTGCGTCGGCCCCGGTAGACCGGGCAGACGATGGGCGCGCCCGTCTCCCGAAACCGGGCAATCAGGCGGCGCAGAAGGTCAGGGGTGACCAGGGGCTGGTCGCACTGAAGGAAGATGGCGGCATCGGTGTCGGGGGGGAGGGCGCCCAGGCCGGTCTGGACGGAGGTGCTGAGTCCTGCTTCCCAGCGCCAGTTGGTGGCGATGCGGACAGGACGGCCCGCCAGGGCCGCCTGGACTTCTTCCGCCGAATGCCCCAGGACCACCACGACGGGCGAGAGTTCCGCCGCCAACGCCCCATCGGCGGCGTGGGCAACCAGGGGGATGCCGTTCCAGTCCAGCAGTTGTTTGGGCCGGCCGAAGCGGGTGGAGCCGCCGGCCGCCAGGACCACTCCGGCGATCGTCATTCCCATACCTCCAGGACGGGGTCCGGCGCGCGCGGGTTAGCCAGGACGACGCGCCGGATGCGCCGGCCCAGCAGCAACTGTCGGGCGATGGTGGGTGCCTCGGGGCGCGGGTCCGCTTCCGGCTGGGTGAGCAGAGCGACGACGACCGCCCGGGGCGGGACGGCTTTGAGCCCTCCGCGGGCGTGTCCCAGCAGACCAGCGACCATATCCGGCGTGATGGGGATGCCCAGGGGGACCCGCAGCAGCGCTGCCGCCCGGTCGGCCCGATGGACGGTGGCGTCATCCAGGGGACGGCCCAGTGCGAACAGGCTTCCCACAATGATGACCTGTCGGGCGCCAGAGGGAATGACAGGTTCGTAGTCGGCGGGCGCTTTCAGCGCCCGGCCCTTCGCCCCGTCGGCCTCCACCAGCCAGGTAACGCCGGGCATCCGCCGGGCCAGGTCGGTGATCACATCCGGCTTCAACCCGACCAATTTGCGCGGACTGGCCGGGTAGGGACAGCGCGCGGCCATCTCAGGGTCTCCCCCCTCGCCCAGTTCGGCGGCCAGGATGACGGCGGACCATCTCGTCAGCACCAGCGCAACCTGCGCCGGGTCCGGGGAGGGGTTCAGCAGCAGAGGGGCCCGGCGGGGCTTGAAGATGTGGGTGGTGGTGGTAAAGATGGCTCGCTCCCCCCGGGCGACGAAAGAACGGAGCAGGTGCCAGATGGTCGTCGTTTTGCCCCCCGCTCCGACGAAGGCGACCAGGTCTCCGGGCTGGATGTTGAGTGCAGTGGCAAGGTCCATCGGCTCTAATTGTAGCAGAAGTTGTTGGGGATGCAACGGGGAATTTCAGGAGATGTTGTAACTATTCAGCGCTGACGGAAAGTCAGCCTCCCTGGGCCTGCGGCCTCTGGACGGCCTGCGCCGTCCTCCCCAGGGCGTCAATGGAGGTTGACGCGCGGCGCAAAACGTCCAGGGGGGCCGATTTCCAATCGGCGCCAAGATGGTGACCTCCATCGGGCTGAATAGTTACAAAATGGGAATCATTTTCGGAATGCCAATTTGTCAAGCGCCGGGCATCCGACTTGACACCTGACCATTTGCAGGGATAATAAATTACCCTTTCGCGCAGCCTCGCGGTGTCCCTCACAATTGGTTTTTTCCCCCTGTTGCCCCCGGGCTGGAGGAGAGGACACCAGCGATGAGAGCGCTTCGGCAACTGTATGGGGATGGGATGAGGCGTAGCCGCTCCGAACCCCGATGGCGACGTACGCCTCCTGCCCGGCGACGAGTTGATCCCCATCAGCCCGCCAGAGCGATTGGACGACGCGGCGGAGGCTCTGGGGTAGATCACTTACAAGGGAGGGATAATGGAAGCGAACATCAAACTGGGGCGCATTCTGGGGATTCCGGTAGGGTTGCACGTCAGTTGGTTCCTGATCTTCGGATTGGTGACGTGGTCCCTGGCGGTCGGGTATTTCCCGGCGGAGTATCCGTCTCTCTCCCGTGCTGCCTGTTGGGGGCTGGGCGCCCTGACCAGCCTCCTATTCTTTGGCTCGGTCCTGGCCCACGAACTCAGCCACTCCGTTGTGGCGATTCGTAACCGGATTCCCGTCCGGGGGATCACCCTTTTCATCTTCGGCGGCGTGGCACAGATCGGGCGGGAGCCCCAGGACGCCGGGACCGAGTTCCGCGTCGCCATTGCCGGGCCGCTGGCCAGTTTCGCCATGGCCGGTCTCTTTGCCGGTCTCTGGTGGTTGGACCGGGCCATTCCTTACCTGGCCGCGCCCAGCATCTGGCTAATGCGCATCAACCTGATGCTGGGCCTATTCAACCTCATTCCCGGCTTCCCGCTGGACGGCGGACGAGTCCTGCGCGCGATGGTCTGGTACTTCACGGGTAATTTCTACCGCGCCAGTCAGATCGCGGCGTTCACGGGCCAACTGGTGGCCTTTGGCTTCATCGGTGTGGGCCTGCTGACTCTGCTGGCCGGGAACTGGATCAACGGCCTCTGGCTGGCCTTCATCGGCTGGTTCCTGCAGAACGCCGCCGCCGCCAGTTACGCACAGACCAGCATGCAGAAGGCCCTGCGCGGTGTCACAGTGGAGCAAGTCATGGCCCGCGATTGCCCGCTGGTCCCAGCCACCCTCTCCCTACGGGACCTGGTAGATGGCTACATCTTGGCCGGCGGACGGCGCTGTTTCTTTGTGACCGAGGAAGACCATCTGCGCGGTATCCTGACCCTCGCCGACGTCACAAAAGTGCCCCAAGAGGACTGGGGCAGAACACTCCTGACTCAGGTCGTCGTGCCCTGGGAGCGGACCGTCCGGGTAGCACCGAACATTCCGCTTCTGGACGCCCTGCGGATGATGGACGATGCAGGGGTCAACCAGATACCGGTCGTCCTGGGAAACGAACTGGTAGGGATGCTCTCCCGCGAACAGGTGCTCCGCTACATCCGCACCCGCGCGGAGTTGGGATTGTAGGACGACGGCGTGCAGTGGTCCTGCTGGGGGAGAAGACATGAGCCCGCTGCTCCAGTTTCTGCTGGCTATTGCCATCATCATCCTCGCTGCCAAGACTTCCGGCTATCTGAGCGTCCGCCTGGGACAGCCGGCGGTACTGGGGGAGTTGCTGATCGGGCTTCTCTTGGGCCCGACAGTCCTCAATATGCTCCACTGGCCCATCTTTGCCGGTGGCCATCTGGGGGAGACCATCCGCTATCTGGCCCACCTGGGCATTCTCTTCTTGATGTTCATCGCCGGCCTGGAGGTAGACGTGGAGGCCATGCGGCGGGCAGGGCGGCCTGCGATATGGGCCGGCGCTCTGGGTGTCCTCTTTCCCATCGCCCTGGGGTTGGGCGTCTCACTCCTCTGTGGATTCCACCTGCTGGAAGGGATGTTCATCGGCCTGATGCTGGCGGCGACCAGCGTAAGTATCTCCGCGCAGACGATGATAGAACTGGGCGTCCTGCGCAGCCGGGTGGGCGTGGCGCTTCTGGGAGCCGCCGTCGTGGACGACATCCTGGTCATCCTGCTGATCTCCGTTGCCAGCGCACTGACGGGGGGAGAGAGTGGCTTCTGGTCCATTCTCTGGATCCTGGTGCGGATGTCCCTCTTTCTGGCCCTCGCCATCTGGGTAGGGGCGCGCGTCATCCCTCGTCTGCCAACCCGGGTGGAACGGCTCCCCATCAGCGAGGGGGTTATGGCTCTGGTAGTGGTCACAGTGCTGTTTCTCGCCTGGGCGGCGGAGGCGCTGGGGGGCATCGCGGCCATTACCGGTGCCTTTCTGGCTGGCCTGGCCTTCGCCCGCTCGCCGCTCCATCCGTACATCCGGGATCGGATGCACATCCTGGCCTATGCCTGGTTAGTGCCCATCTTCTTTGTTAACATCGGCCTGGAGGCGGACGCGCGGGCCATCGGCGTAGACGGCATTGGCTGCGCCCTGGCGCTCATCGGAGCGGCCATGCTCTCCAAAGTGATAGGCTGCGGACTGGGCGGGCTGGCCGGTAGGTTCTCTTTTATGGACGCCTTTCGTCTGGGGGTGGGGATGATGTCCCGGGGCGAAGTGGGCCTGATTGTGGCCGCCATAGCCCTGGAGGACGGGCTAATTACCCGGCGAATCTTTGCGGACATGGTTCTGGTTGTGCTGACCACGACCCTGGTGACGCCTATCCTGCTGCGGGCTCTGTACCGCAAGCCGCAGCGAACGTAGCGCATGCAGGCTAACAGCCTGCGCTACGGGCAGGCTAACAGCCTGCGCTACACAGGCCGCCAGGCCTGCAGGCAGCGCGGATTGCCGGGCTTGCTTGTAGAAAGCCCCTCTGCTCAGGAGGCATGCCAATGGCCTATCTGGTGGTTCTGGTACTGGATAACCCCGATCAGTGTCCCGATGTCCTTCGGGCGTGGGACGAAGCAGGGGTCTCCGGCGCGACGATTCTGGAGAGCACAGGCCTGGCGCGCATCCAGAAAGCCATCTGGGATGACTTGCCGCTGGTTCCTTCTGTGCGGGACCTGCTGGGCACGCGAGAACTCCACCACCGTACCATCTTCACCGTCGTCCGGGACGAAGAAGCGGTGGATCGGGTTATAGCGGCAACCCAGGAGGTCACCGGAGACCTGAATACCCACCATACGGGGATTCTCTTCGTCGTGCCGGTGGTCCGCGCCCTGGGACTGGAGCGGAAGTAGAATTTGACAAAAAGGGCCGATTGGGGTATACTTATCGGCGGTTGGGACTTGACCCTATGGATGGGTGTGGTATAATTTTTCTGCCGGCGTAGCTCAATCGGCAGAGCATCCGCCTTGTAAGCGGAACGGTGCGGGTTCAAGTCCCGCCGTCGGCTTGATGGGTCGGTGGCCCGAGCGGCAAAGGGGGCGGACTGTAAATCCGCTGGCTCAGCCTTCGCAGGTTCGAGTCCTGCCCGGCCCACTGTGGGCCCACGTAGCTCAATCGGCAGAGCACACCCTTGGTAAGGGTGTGGTTATGGGTTCAATTCCCATCGTGGGCTCCTGCAGATTGGCGGAAGGGAAACTTTCGTACCGGTAGTGTGCGCCTAACTAGCACATATCTTGTGTACATCATCTACAACCTGCCTGATGGCTTGTTAGTGACTCCGAGTTCAAGGATTCTCAATGGCGAAGAAAGCGATTCGGCTGACGATTACTCTGGCCTGTACGGAGTGTAAAGAACAGAATTACACCACCGAGAAGAATCGGCGGAACGACCCATCGCGGCTGGAACTGCGCAAGTACTGCCCGCGCTGCCGCAAGCATACGCTCCATCGGGAGACCAAGTAGGGACGGGCCTTGCGCCCGCCCGCAGGCGGGCGACCACAAGGGTTGCCCTTACCGGTGATCGCAGGGGGTTAGCTCAATAAGGCAGAGCAGCGGTCTCCAAAACCGCAGGCTGCGGGTTCAAGTCCCGCACCCCCTGCCTGCTGGCTTTCAAGACACCGCCCACTCCGGCGGTGTCTTGAAATGTTAGGCAGAAGAAACACGAGCCGACGACGCCGGAGGACGGTTCATCGTGAAAAAGGAAAACGCACTGGTTCGCTACTTCCGGGAGACCCGGGTGGAGGTCAAACGGGTCCGCTGGCCCACCCGGGAGGAGACCTGGCGGCTGACCCGGATTGTCCTGGCAGTCACCGTCAGCATGGCCCTTTTCCTCTGGCTGATGGATGTGCTCTTTTCCTGGTGGCTGCGGGGCATCATAGAGAGTGACCCCTGGCGCATCGCGATGGGGCTGGCTGTCTTGGTGGCCGGGATTGTCGTCGGGGTCATCCTGGGACGGCAGCAGGCGTAGCGGTGGCAGAAGGGTAAGGATGATGGACCAGGAAGACCGCCTGAAGACGCTGGAGCAGGGCGCGGAGGAGCAGGGGAAGTTAAGCCCGCGCAGATCTGCTGTGCCATCGGTACCGGATGAGGGCGCGCCAGATGCATCCGCCGGTGCCAGCCGGACAGGCACTCCGTCCGACCCGACCGCCGAACCAGCGGACGAGCGAGCCTGGTATGTGATTCACTGCTACTCCGGCTACGAGAACAAGGTCAAGCATAACCTGGAGCAGCGCATTGAGACAATGCGCATGCAGGATAAAATCTTCCAGGTGGTCATCCCGACCGAGGAGGAGATTGAGGTTAAGGACGGCAAACGGCGCACCGTGGAGCGCCGGGTGTTTCCGGGATATGTTCTGGTGCAGATGATCCTGGACGATGAGTCCTGGTCAGTGGTCCGCAATACCCCGGGGGTGACCGGTTTCGTGGGAATGGGCAACCGTCCGACACCCCTGCGTCCGGAAGAGGTGCAGGCGATTATGAAGCGGATGGAAGCCGAGGCGCCCCGGGTCAAAGTGACCTACAAGGCCGGCCAGAAAGTGCGCATCATTGACGGCCCGTTCCGCGATTTCATCGGTGTGGTAGATACCATTGATGAGGAGCGGACCAAAGTGCGGGTCCTGGTCTCCTTCTTCGGCCGGGATACGCCGGTAGAACTGGATTTCCTGCAAGTGGAGCGAGTATGACCCGGAGAGGGGAGATGGGCTTGTGACCAGCGCGGGCGGAGGGTCTGCGGGCTTTTCCAAGGGTTCGGAACAGGGTGCTATGGACGAAGGCGCGGCACTGGCGGATGGGCTGGAAGCGGTACTGCGAAGGATGAGCGCCGTTATGGGCAGGACAGAGCGGGACTGCAGCGAACCGGGCTTTGAGGAGATGACCCCTCTGGCTATGGAAGGGAAGACATTGACTGGCTGGCCGATGAACCTGACTGTACAGCGATGATGACTTGAGTGAATATCCGATTGAAAAAGGCACTGGCGTTGCCCTAATATCTGTACGCCGCCGGTGTCCCAGGAGGTAGAGAGCGTGAAGAAAATCAAAGCGGTGGTGAAATTGCAGATTGAGGCCGGGAAGGCAAACCCGGCTCCGCCCGTGGGGCCGGCGCTGGCCCAGCACGGCATCAACCTGATGCAATTCTGCAAAGAATATAACGCCCGCACGGCGTCTATGGCGGGCAACATTATCCCGGCGGAGGTGACCATTTATCAGGACGGGTCCTTCACCTTCGTGTTGAAGACGCCGCCCACGCCGGACCTTCTCCGCAAGGCCGCCGGGATAGAAAAGGGCTCCTCTGAACCGAACCGCAGCAAGGTCGGACGCATCACCCGCGCCCAATTGCGGGAAATCGCTCAGATGAAGATGCGGGACCTAAACGCTGTGGACCTGGAGGGCGCGATGCGCCAGATTGAGGGGACGGCGCGCAGTATGGGAATTGAGATCGTGGACTAACCGGCCCGGTGGGAGGGCAATGCCCGTTATTTACCACAAGGAGGGAAGATGCCGAAAAGAGGAAAGAAGTACCTGGAAGCGCTGAAGAAAGTAGACCGCAACCGCCTCTATTCGCCTCAGGAGGCGGTCCAACTGGTCAAAGAGACCGCTTACGCCAATTTTGACGCTTCAGTGGACGTCCATATCCGCCTGGGGGTGGACCCCCGTCACGCGGACCAGCAAGTGCGAGGAGTGGTATTGCTCCCTCGCGGCCTGGGCAAGACGGTACGGGTGCTGGTCTTCGCGGCCGGTGATGCCGCCCGGATCGCCGAGGCCGCCGGCGCCGATTACGTCATCTCCGACGACGAAGGGATCAAGAAGATTCAGGACGGCTGGACGGATTTTGACGTCGCCATCGCGGTGCCGGATATGATGGGGAAGGTGGGCCGCCTGGGCCGCATCCTGGGCCCGCGTGGGTTGATGCCCAATCCGAAGACCGGCACGGTCATCCCGCCGGAGGACCTGCCCCGGGTGATTAGCGAAGCGAAAGCCGGTCGTGCTGAGTTCCGCGTGGATAAAACTGCCAACCTGCACATCCCGATTGGCCGGGTCAGTTTCTCCAATCAGGCGCTGCTGGAGAACCTGGCCGCCGCGATAGATGCCGTCAAGAAGGCCCGCCCTACTGCCGCCAAAGGCACCTACATCCGCAAGGTCACCCTGGCAGCCTCTATGGGGCCGGGGATTAAGGTAGACCCGGTGGCGGTGCAGGCACTGGAGACGGCGTGAAACGCGAAGCGTGATCAGCGAGGCCGAAGACAGCAGGCGCGCCGACGGGCGCTGAAAGTTGCCTGCCGAGGCTGGAGAGAGTGTCCCTTCCCTCATCGGGTGATGGTTTTTTGTGCCCGGTGAGGCAGACTCCCCCGCGTCGGCTGGCGCGGGGTTCTTTTTTAATGGAATACGCAATCCGTGATACGGAAAGGAGGTGATGTCGGGTGGCCATAACCAGAGCGAAGAAAGCGGAGCGGGTGGAGCAGTACCTGGAGCACTTGCAGAAGAGCCAGGGGCTCATCCTGACCGACTACCGGGGCATGCGGGTGGCAGAGATAGAGGAACTGCGCCGATCGCTGCGAGGCGCTCAGGCGACGTACCAGGTGGTCAAGAACCGCCTGCTGCTTCTGGCCCTGCAGCAGATGGGGCTGGCGATGCCGCAGGAGTGGCTGGAGGGCCCGGTAGCGGTCGCTTTCTGCCACGGCGAGGTGCCGGCGGCAGCGAAGGTGGTCCAGGAGTTCGCTAAAGGACGCGAGAAATTTGCTGTCAAGGGTGGCGTGCTGGGCAGGACACCGATCACGCCCGCACAGATCGCCGCGCTGGCCAGTCTCCCGCCACGGGAAGTCGTGCTGGCCCAGGTCCTGGGTGCTATGAATGCACCGGCTTCGCAGGTGGTCGGTGTCATCGCCAGCGGCATCCGGCAGGTGCTCAACGTGCTGCAGGCATATGTGGACAAACTGGAGGGGAAGACAGCCCCCCAGGCAGCCTGAAAAGTAAACTATGAAACGGGAGGAGGTAAGGAATGGCCGATTTGCAGAAACTGGTGGAAGAGATCAGTCAACTGACGCTTCTGGAAGCCGCCGAACTGGTGAAGATGCTGGAGGGGAAACTGGGCGTGACGGCCGCCGCTCCGGTAGCGGTTGCCGCAATGCCCGCTGCAGCAGCGGCTCCCGCCGAGCCGGTGGAGGAGAAGACCGAATTCACCGTCGTGCTCAAGGAGGTCGGCGAGAAGAAGATTGAGGTCATCAAGGTGGTGCGGAAACTGACCAACCTGGGCCTCAAGGAAGCGAAGGACCTGGTGGAGAGCGCGCCGGCGACCGTGCTGGAATCCGTCCCGAAGGAAGCGGCGGAGAGCGCCAAGGCGGAACTGGAAGCAGTCGGCGCCAAAGTGGAAATTAAGTAGCCCGAAAGACCCAAAAGGCGCGAGAAAGGCCTGCCGGGCCCAGGAGCCTGGCAGGTCTCTCTCTTTACCCCCTCGCCGGATACCCCGTAGCATTTGACACCTGTTTTACCACAATGTTAGAGCGTTAATAAGCCCCGCTCATTGCTCAAGCCCATTGACGATTTGACCAAATAGCGGTAAAATGGTATTCGCTGAACCGAACTTTCCAGCCAATTGCTGTATTAAGGAGGTCGGAAATGGAGCGGGAAATCGGAACGGATACGGTCAAGCGCGGTTTGGCACAGATGCTGAAGGGCGGGGTCATTATGGATGTGACCAATGCCGAGCAGGCCCGGATCGCCGAGGAGGCCGGCGCCTGCGCCGTCATGGCCCTGGAGCGAGTCCCGGCGGATATTCGCGCCCAGGGCGGCGTGGCCCGAATGGCAGACCCGGAAAAGATCCTGGAGATTATGGAGGCTGTCTCCATTCCGGTGATGGCCAAATGCCGCATTGGGCATTTCGTGGAAGCGCAGATTCTGGAAGCGCTGGGGGTGGATTTCATTGACGAGAGCGAAGTGTTGACTCCCGCCGACGAGGAACACCACATTGACAAACGCAAGTTCAAAGTCCCCTTCGTCTGCGGGGCGCGCAACCTGGGAGAGGCGCTCCGGCGTATTGGCGAAGGCGCGGCGATGATCCGCACCAAAGGAGAAGCCGGCACCGGCAACGTGGTGGAGGCAGTTCGGCATGCCCGCGCTGTGCTGGGCGAAATCCGCCGCCTGACCACGATGGCAGAAGAGGAAATGATGGCCTACGCCAAAGAGATCGGCGCGCCCTACGAACTGGTAGTGGAGACGGCCCGGTTGGGACGGTTGCCGGTGGTCAACTTCGCCGCCGGGGGTATCGCCACTCCTGCCGACGCCGCGCTGATGATGCAACTGGGAATGGACGGTGTCTTCGTGGGTAGCGGCATCTTCAAGAGCGGCGACCCGGTCAAACGGGCGCGGGCCATCGTCCAGGCCGTCACCTACTACAACGACCCGAAGATTCTGGCTGAGATCAGCCGCGGCCTGGGGGAGCCGATGGTCGGCATCAACATCAGCCTCATTCCAGCCGAAGAGCGGCTGGCTGTGCGAGGGTGGTAAGCGTGAAAGTCGGTGTCCTGGCTCTACAGGGTGCGTTCATTGAACACAAAAATGTCCTGGCCCGCCTGGGGGTACAGCCAGTGGAAGTCCGCCTGCCGGAACACCTGGAGGGCCTGGATAGTCTCATCATCCCTGGCGGAGAATCTACCACCATCGGCCTCCTGGCCCAGAAGTGGGGATTGCTGGAACCGCTGCGGACGTTCGCCCACTCTGGGCGGCCCATATGGGGCACCTGCGCCGGGATGATTCTGCTGGCTAAAGAAGTCGTGGACGGAGTGCCCGGCCAGCCCATTTTGGGCTTGATGGACATCGCTGTCCGGCGCAATGCCTTCGGTCGCCAGGTAGATAGTTTTGAAGCCGACCTGGAAATTCCTGTCCTGGGAGATCCGCCTTTCCACGCGGTCTTCATCCGCGCTCCCGTCATTGAACGGGTTGGAACAGGGGTGGAAATCCTGGCCTCTCTGGAAGACGGTATGGCCGTTGCCGTGCGGCAGGGCAACTTGTTGGCGACCGCGTTCCACCCGGAACTGACGGCGGATGTGCGGTTTCACAGATATTTCCTCCGACCGGAGTGACATCTACAGAATCACGATGTAGCGCAGGCTGTTAGCCTGCAAAAGCAGGCCTGGCGGCCTGTGGCGCAGGCTGTTAGCCTCCAAAAGCAGGCCTGGCGGCCTGCGCTACAAAAATCTTTATCTTTGTGCTCTTGACGGCGGATAGTTATCAACCGGGGGGATGAACAGTATGCAAACCGATGTCATAGACGTCCCTTTGCTGATCCGGCTTATAGAGGAAAACCCGGAGTGGCGGGCCCTCGCGCGGCGCGTGGTGCTCGGCGATGACCTGTTGGAATTGCCGGCTCTGTTCCAACGGCTCAGTGACCACATAGAGGCCCTGACGGAATCCCACCGGCGCAGTGAAAAGCGGCTGGATCGGCTGGAGGAGGCTCAACGACGCACCGAGGAAGCGATCAGGGCGCTGGCCGAGGCCCAAAAGCGCACCGACGAGTCCGTCAAAGCGCTGGCCGAGGCCCAAAAGCGCACCGACGAGTCCGTCAAAGCGCTGGCCGAGGCCCAAAAGCGCACCGAGGAGCGATTGGACCGGCTGGAAGCCGCTGTCCAGGAACTGGCCGAGGCCCAAAAGCGCACCGAGGAGCGATTGGACCGGCTGGAAGCCGCTGTCCAGGAACTGGCCGAGGCCCAAAAGCGCACCGAGGAGTCCGTCAAAGCGCTGTCCGAGGCCCAAAAGCGCACCGAGGAGCGATTGGACCGGCTGGAAGCCGCTGTCCAGGAACTGGCCGAAGCCCAAAAGCGCACCGACGAGTCCGTCAAAGCGCTGTCCGAGGCCCAAA
>JASFBC010000191.1:0-6746 GCA_036172315.1 Anaerolineae bacterium
GATCCCCAGCTCCGCTTTCTCCCCTTCCCGGGGCGGGGGAATCTCCTCCCCCTTTACACCACCTTCCCATAAGGCCTTCGCTTCGGCTCTTGGTATAGCACGGTTTTACATTGGATGTCAACTCGCGGCGCGCGTGCTATACACGAGGCTGGTGATTACCCACATGTGCCAAGGGACTTGAAAGCTCCGCCCAACGGGGTATGCTTGAAAGTGCAAGCCAACAAGTAAGCACGGAGGGCGGAAGTGTGAATAGAATACCGCAGATCAGTGAGATTGACAACTTGCCTGTGGCGGAGTTGACGGACGCGTTGAGCGACTTTCTTGAACCTGCCGTGAGACATCTGCCGGAGAAACGATTGCGGGAGGTGGGGAAGTTGGCAGTGCATGGGATCATCGCCGGACAATCGCCCTTGGTGACTCAAATGGCGCGTGGCGTGGTGCGAGAAGACGAGACCATTCGTCCCATGGCCCAACGGCTGTACCGGTTCGTGTGGAACGAGCAATTCAGCCATCGGGAGCTGTTGAAAGGGCTGTACGGCATCGCTCAACGTCGGGTCAATGAATACGCGCCGAGTTACTTGGTGGTGGCGTTGGACCCGGTCAACTTTGAGAAGCCCTACACCAAGCAGTTGGAAGATGTGTGCACGGTGATGAAGAGCACGCCGCCGGGGGAGCGCGGACAGAAACGGCTGACGTCTGGCTATCCAGCGATGACTGCGACGGTAGTCAATCTGCCGGAGCCGGTGGTAACGTACGCCAATTGGTTTTCCTACCTGAGCGAAGAGTTCGTGAGCGAGAAGCGGGAGATCTACCGGGCGATACGCATCAGCCGGGCACTGTTTCCCCACGCCAAGCTGCGTTTTGTGGCCGATGCTGGGCTGGATGACCAGAAGATCTTTGGATCGAGCGCGTTGAGGGGGAGTTTGTCATTCGCGCTTGTCACAACCGCACGGTCGAGGTCTACAATGAACGTTTGAACCGCCGGGAAGTGGAATCGCTGGATGACCTGACGGCAACCGTTCCCTTTGCGTTGAAACTGCGCGTGGCCTTCACCCACGCCCGCAAAGTGCGCGTGGCAGACGTGGAACGCGGATGGCTCAAGGTCCGCCTTCCAGACACACAACAAATCCTCTGGGCTTGGGTCGCGCACGACCCTGGCTACGATCGGGAGGTAGTGCTGTTGGCCAATATACCGATCCAGACTGCCCAAGATGCACGAACTGTCTACACTGAATGGCGCCACCGCCCGCAGATCGAACACACGTATCGCTTTGATCAGGAAGATGGATTGGATATCGAAGACGTGCGGGTGCAAACCATGGAACGTATGCGGCGCATCTTTGTCCTGGTTCTGATTGCGGTGCCGTTTGTATATTACATCAACCATTCCTGGCCTCGAGCGGCCACTCTGTGGCTCAGAAACTTGGGGGGCAAACTCGGACTCGCTTCCGATCGAGATGGCCCCTATGTCCTCCTGGCAGGTATGCGCGATGATTAAGATGAGAATCGGCTTCCAGGTCGGCCAGGCGGTCGCGCCCCTTCGGGGGTGAGGAAAGTCCGGGCTCCACAGGGCACGGTGCTGGGTAACACCCAGGCGGGGTAACCCGACAGAGAAGGACCACAGAAACAGACCGCCGGGCGCAAGCCCGGCAAGGGTGAAAAGGTGGTGTAAGAGACCACCGGCGACCGTGGTGACACGGCGGCCAGGCAACCCTCACCGGGAGCAAGGCCAAGCAGGGGCGAGGGGATAGCCCGTCCCGTTCGAGCCCCGGGTAGGCCGCTTGAGGCGGCGGGCAACCGCCGTCCCAGAGAGATGACCGCCCACGACAGAACCCGGCTTATCGTCCGGCCTGGGAGCCAGACAGCCCCCAAAGAGCGTTACTCCAGACCACAGGGCTCACCCCAAACGGGCCCGCAATGCCGCCCAAACCCCTTCCAGAGCCGCTGTGACCGGCCCCGAGGTGTATTCCGTCACCGGTTTCCCCTGCACCATCGCCTCAGTCACGGCGGTATCGTAGGGAACCCGTCCCACCACCTCAATCCCCCGCTCCAGGCAGAAGGCGCCGATCTCCTCGGCGCGCGCCAGGTTCAAGTCTGCCTTGTTGATGACCACCAGCGCAGGCACGCCGAAGTGCTCGGTGGTGGAGAGGATCCGCTTCAGGTCGTGCACTCCAGAGACGGTAGGCTCGACCACGAGGAGAGCCAGGTCAGCGCCGGCGCTGGCAGAGATGACCGGGCAGCCGATCCCTGGCGGCCCGTCAACCAACACCAACGACGCCCCTGTGTCCATCGCCAGGAGCCGGGCCTGCTGCTTGACCAGGGTGACCAGTTTGCCCGAGTTCTCCTGTCCGGCGAAGAGATGGGCATGAAAGAGGGGGCCGAAACGAGTCTCGGAGCGGAACCAGAGTCCGGCCTGCTGCTCTTCCATTCGGATGGCCTTTTCCGGGCATTGGTAGTAACAGGCGGCGCACCCCTCACAGGCCAGCGAGTCCACATCGAGACTGGGGGAGGGGGAGATACGGAGACGCGGAGAACGTCTCCCTGCCTCCGCGTCTCCGTGTCTCCGCGTCTCAAGAATTGCCTCAAACCGACAGACCTGGGCGCAGATGCCGCATCCTGTACACAGTGCGGGGTCAATCACGGCCACCTGACCACCCATGAAATCGTGCTCCTCCCGTTTCACCGGGTCGAGCACCAGCTCCAGGTTTGCCGCGTCCACATCGGCGTCGGCCAGGACGACGGGCAGTTCACGGGAGGCCAGATGGGCCAGCGCCGCCGTCACCGTCGTCTTGCCGGTGCCCCCTTTGCCACTGAGGACCACCAGTTGTTTCAACGAGTTCTCCCTTTTCAGACGCGCAGCGTCGCCACCAGCCGCTGGGGCGAGAGCAGCATGGCCAGCGCCGTCCCGATATCCGGCACGAGGACGTCGGCGGCCTGCGCGCAGGAGAGGGCCAACCCCTCAGCACCCAGGACGGCGATGCCCAACGCCGCGCGGACCAGCATGAGCGCGTCATTGGCCCCGTTGCCGACCGCGACGACCCGCTCGGCCTTCAGTCTCTCCACCAGTGCGGCCTTCTGCCTTGCCTCGTCCCCTGGCTCCACGGGGTGCGCTGAGGCCGCCAGGTCTGCCGCGATGGCCCCCAGCGTCCCTCGAGTATCAGCGCTGACCAGGTGTATGGCCAAATGCTGGCCCAATTGGGCGATGCTCTCCTTCACACTGGGCAACAGGCTGCCATCCAGGGCAACGGTACCGTTCAGGTCCAGTACAAGATGCTCCAGAAGAAGCGCTCCTCGCGAAGGGATGACGATCTCAACCACCGGGTTGTTCCCTTGCGGCTTTGATCTGCGCCGCGATCTTATTCCACAGAACGGCAAAGCGCTGACGGTATTCGGGCAGTGCCGCCACCAGCGGCACACCGTCCGAGTAGGCCTCAGCGATACGGCGGTCCAGTGGGATGCGCATCAGGACAGGAATCCCCTCTGCGGCGCAGTATTCGTCCACGCCGAGGTCCCCTACCCCCTCGCGGTTGATCACCACGCCGACGGGCAATCCCAGTTCACCCCGCGCCACCTCCACCGCCAGCCGCAGGTCGTGCAGGCCGAAAGGAGTGGGCTCGGTGACCATCAGGACGAAGTCTGTGCCGCGCATCGCCTCCACTACGGGACAGGCCGTGCCGGGCGAGGCGTCCAGAATGATGGGCCGGCTGTCAGCGTCAGCCGGGAGGGCCCATCGCTTCAACTGGCGGATGATCGGCGCAGCCATCGCCTCCCCGACGTTCATCGTGCCCTGCGCGAATTCCACCGCTCCAGCCCAGCCCCGCTCGATAGTACCTATCGGGTCCAGCACCTCTTGGATGGCGCTGGCGGGGCAGTTGAGAGTGCAACTGCCACAACCGTGGCAGAGTTCGGGAAAGACGAGCACCTTCCGCCCCACAACGGCAATGGCATGGTACTGACAGACCTCAGCGCAGCGCCCACAGAAGGTGCACAGATTCGCATCCACTTGCGGGGTCAGCCTGCAGACCTCCCTACGTTCCTCAATGACCGGCTTCAGGAAAAGGGCTGCGTTAGGCTCCTCCACATCGCAGTCTAGAAACAACGGATTGGTAGGATTGGCGGGTTCTTTATCCGTAGAATCCCGCCAATCCGCTGTTATACTTAACGCCAGACTGACGGCGAGGGTGGTCTTCCCGGTACCCCCCTTACCGCTCGCCACGGTGATGATCATGCTCCGTTCTCCGAAACTTATGCAAATCTAGGCCAGGCCTTCGACTGCGCTCAGAGCTTGCCCTGAACGGAGTGAAGGGACAAGCCTGGCCTGCGGTTCGGTTCCTGCTTCGCCGAGGAGCACGGCTCCCCGAAGGGGAGCTGTAACCTCTCCTCTCCACAGGCGTTACTTCCCGCCGAACTGGCGGTAGTTACCAACTTGGGGTCGGTGCGGCGGTCGCTTCGGCAGACGACCACAACGCGGGCGCTCCTCATACCCTGACCTCTCCCAATTTCTGTAGCGCTACCTGCAGGTGTTCATTGACCGCCTGCAGCGCGTCGGCAGCAGCCGCTAGATCTGCTTGAGCCGCGCTAGCCTTTGCCGCCCACCCGCGGAACTCGTCGGCGTGTTCGATGTTGTGCTCGATCCAGTGGGGGATCAGCACCCGCAGTTTCTCGACCTCATCCATCCTCATCCTCCAAGGGTTCCAAGATGACGCGATGCTTCAGAAAGTCAACGTACCGAATCCGGCCAGGAACGACGCGCGGCTCCTCGAAAAAGGTCGCCAATCGCACACCGCCCTCTACCAGCTCCAGCCACGTGACCTCGCGCGCGATCTCCTCATCTCCAAGGCTCACAGTTGCCTGACACATCTATCATCTCCCGTGTTACGTTTTGTGTGTTCCGTCAGATACGGCGGGCGTAGAACGTGCGTCCTTCGTATTCTGTCTCTACCAACAACCCCTCAGCGACCAGTCCGCTGACCGTCTCCCAGCTCGCCCCAGTCCGGGCAAGCAGGGCCTCCACCGCCTCCCTGCGCATCGGATGGACCGCGGTGATCCGCAGGAGGTCCTCCCGGGGATCGCCGGTGGCGGAGAAGGCATCCCCTTCATAGCCAATGAGAAGTTCCGCCTCTCCCACCGCCGCGGAGAAAATCTGGTGCGCCCGCAAGACCCTCTCCTCGGCCGGGGGACGCACCCACGGCTCGGCCGGAGGCCGCGTCGGGACGGAAATGTAGGCCCGGGCAGGTCTCAGGCGGGCCAGAAACGCAGCGACCGCCCGCAGCGACGGCTCATCGTCGTTGACCCCCGCAACCAGCATCGTCTCCGTCACCAGCATCCCTTTGTAGGATTGGGCGAAGGAGAGCATTCCATCCAGGATGGCCGCCAGCCGCAGGGAGCGATGGGGGCGGTTGATCCGGCGCCAGGTTGGCTCCAGGGCGCTATCCACCTTCAGGGAGACCCAGTCGGCCTTGCTCAGGTCCTCCCGCACGCCCTCCTGCCAGACGAGGGAACTGTTGGTAATCACGGCGACGGGAATGGACAGTGAGCGCAGCGACACCACACTCCGACCCAGATTGACATCCAGCGTCGGTTCCCCGTCGGGGACGAAGGTCAGATAGTCAATCTGCCCCCCTGTCCTTTCCACCTGCCGCCGCACATCCCGAGCGATCTCCTCAGGCGTATAGAACGTCCGCCGGTCCGCCTGTATATGGGGCGTGCGCCCCAACTGGCAATAGACGCAGGAGTAGGTGCAGAACTTCGGGGGGATGTTGTTCACCCCCAGGCTGTGCCCTAGGCGGCGGGAGGGGATCGGCCCGAAGGCAATCATTCGGGGGGTCCCTTCTGCCGTCTCTACGCGCTCCAACGCGAAAGTGATCTCACTGGGGATCCACACCGCAGTATGACCACAGTTCGGGCAGGTTGCGTCCTCTTCATCGCTCTCGAAGCGCAGCCCACAACAATTCCAGCAGACAAACCGTTTGATCCCAGCGCGGACAACGATCCGGGCGTTCTCTGCCGGGGTGCCCACCCACAGCCCCCGCAGTATGTTGCGCAACCTCCCTTCCGTCTCCTGCAGTGGGCCATAGGTCACAAAATGCAGCGCAGTGATCCGGTCGGCCCCACGCGAGCGGGCCTCGGCCAGGGCCTGTTTGAACAATGCCTGGACCCTCTCATACTCAGAGATCATCCTGCCTCCTGGCGGGGCTGGCCGCCTAGCCCAAAGAATAACAGATTGCCGAAGGGATTCACCATCACCCGCATCAGGGCTCCTCCAATTCTTGCAGCATCTCACTCAACTCGGCTGCCCTCAGATAACCCACTACTTCGATCCTCTGCCGGATCACGCCCTCCACCCCAGCCACTGCCTCCCGGACAGCGAGCGCCAGCGGGACGGCGATAGGGCACAAGGGAGAGGAGGGACGGAACCTGTAACAGACCGTTCCGTCCTCATCCACCGCCAGATCCTCGATCAGTCGCATGCGCACCACGTCAGCCCCGGTTTCGGGGTCTATGACAGTGGAAAGACGGGCAAGGATCGCCTGGCGTATGGTCTCAGGGTTCATGCGCTCCTCATACGCGGATAGCAGCGGGTGACGGTCATCTGTGGGATGGCCGTCACCTCCTGTTGCATCACCGCTCGCGGATCATCCGGGCGCCACACTGGGGGCACTTCTTCTCGTAACAGGGCTGCCCTGCCACATGAGGCTCCCGATGCCCGCAACTGGGGCAGACGCAATAGCCACCTGGCCCGGCGG
>JASFBC010000192.1:0-1809 GCA_036172315.1 Anaerolineae bacterium
GGCCGACCGCGTGCGCGCCATCCTGGGCGCCGACCCCGAGCGCCGCGCCTTCCAGACTGCGCTGGCGCGCGCCTACGCCGCCTTCGCCCGCCGGTACCCCGACCTGACCGCCTCCCTCTTTGACGAAACCTTCCTCAAAGGCCCGGCCGCGCCCCTCCTGGCGCAGTTGCTCACCCGCCGCGGCCGTCCCGATCCGGCCGAATTGGCCCGCTGCTGGGCCGCGCACCTGGGCCATCGCGACCCCGATGCCTGGCCGCGCCTATCTGAGGCCACCCGTGCCGCGGCCGACTTCCTGACCTGGCTGGAGGCGGAACTGGCCGAGCAGCGGGCGTTGTGGCCGCTGTGGGACGCACGGGCGCTGGAGGAGATCAGAGCCGATCTGGAGCAGGTCTTGCAGCGGCTGCAGGAAGGCTCGCGTGACCCCGCCGACCTGGAAGCCCTCCGTCGCGCTATTGCTTCTAGTCAGGTCATCCTGGTTACCGGCGAGCGGGCGGTAGCGATTGGTGGCAGCGCCAATGATGCCATCATCGCTACCGGTGATAACAACATCATCACCGTCTTCAAGGGCCCGGACGCCGATGTCATCCGCCGGATTTTCCGGCAGGTTCAGGACGAGATTGCCGCCGATCATTATGCCTGCGCCCTGCAGGATTACTTTCGTGCCTTGCGTGAGTATTGCCGCAACCTGCCCTATCTGACCCTCTACAACATCCGCCCGCCAAAGAAACTGGACGAGGTCTATGTCCCGCTCCAGGCGCGGCAGCGGAGGTCCGAACATGAGCGAGAACTGGCAGCCAGAGATACGCTCTCCATTGCCGACGTGTTGCGGCGAGCTGGGAAGCCCCACTTGCTTATCCTAGGCGAGCCGGGCGCCGGCAAATCTACCCTGCTGCGGCAACTGGCTGAGCGCGCCTGGAATGACCCGCAGGCCATTGGGCTGAAGAGACAGCACCTGCCGATGCTGGTGCCCCTGCGCGCGTTGGCGCAGGCTGGCGGCGCGCTGGAAGAGCGCCTGGCTGCTGCTCTCAAAAACGAACTCCCGCTGGTGGAAGCCCTGCCCGAGGGCTTCTTCCGCGCCTGGGCGCGGCAGATGGACGCCCCCTGGCTGCTCCTGCTGGATGGCCTGGACGAGGTCCCCGAGGACAGGCGGATGAGTCTGATGCCGTGGCTGGACGGCATCCTGACACTCGTCGGCGATGGGCGCATCATTATCACCGCCCGGCCGTCGGTGTACGAACCAGAAGTATGGAAGCATAGGCCGTTTGACATCTACGACATCCAGCCCTTCACACCGGAGCAAACCCAAGCCTTCGCCGAAAGGTGGTTCGGCGAGGAATCTGCAGCCTTTCTCAATGCGGTAAAGAACGTGCGCGGCGGCGTCGTAAGCGGCACCCCCTTGCTCCTGACCATCGCTGCCAAAGTCTATCTCAAGCGCAGGGAGGAAACAGGAGTTGGCAGCCTGCCCGAACGCCGTTCGCAGTTGTATGAGGAGTTCATCAACACTTGGCTGAAGGAAGCCGAGCAGCGCGGCCTGCGCGACGAACTAGGGAACGAGGTGGCCGATGTGGCCAAACCGGCTCTGGCCCGTCTGGCCCTGGCGATGACCGAGCATCCCGAATGGGTGGACGAGGAGGCTCTGGCCCACGTAGCGGCGGAGTACCTGGGCGAAGAACTGCACCTGGGTAGGGACCGCGCTGGAACAGTGGGTCGCCGCTTTGTGCAGGTGATGGGGCGGCGGAGCGGAGTATTCGTGCGGCGTGGTGCGGCTTACGACTGGCTGCATCCAACGTTTCGTGAGTATCTGGCGGC
>JASFBC010000193.1:0-4887 GCA_036172315.1 Anaerolineae bacterium
TAAGCGGACAATCTGCACTTTGCCAGGGTCTCCACCATAGCGGACAATCTGCCGTTTTGTCCAGGAACTGTTAGCAATAATCGCATCCACGTTCTGAAATGTCCAGCGAATCACAGCTGCGCTCAACGGGTTTTGTTTTGCGGAATAGGTCACGTCCATCCCATGAATACTGAGGGCAACTGGAACGCTCATCCAGCGGCGGGCAAGCAAAGCAATCACGCCACAGGGACTGGCATAATGGGCGTGGATCAGGTCAAAATGGTACTTGTTGTGCAAATCGCGCAACAACTTGACCAAAAAAGGGTAAGCGAAAAAGCCCCATACGCCATGAAACCCCTGTTTGGGTGGTGAAGTGTAACGTGGGTAGTGAACCTCTATCCCACTCACAACGTCCTGGTCCGGAATCTGTCGCAAGGCTCCTCGCCATTTTCGCCATTCCATAAGAAATCGGGGAGGAGAAAAGAACCGTTTCCATATTCGCAATGGCGGAAAGACCCGCACCGGCGCGACTACTACATTATCGCAGTAAGATTGCAAGTAAGATGTTTGCCTTTCGACAAAGATGCCAAAAGCGGGGTAAGAGGGATTAGGAAACAGTTCAGATAACACCAACGTTTGCAATCTTCTCTCCATGGGTCATTCCAGCAGTGTTTGCTTGATGTATGCGCTCAACGCTGACCTCGCGGGCCAACCCTATAAAACAAGCAACCAGGGTCATAAAGATCATCCTGCTCTCGATTCCCATCAAGCTTGATTCCACCAGGCCAATAGCGAAATATCCCGTAACTGCGAACCACAGAGCAGCCAGCATCGGATTTACCTTCAACAAACCGCTCTTCCGCAGGCGGAATCCCAATGTCCAGAAATAGCCGCCAAGAATTAGCACCAACACTAAACCCGGAAGACCATATTGCAAGAGCAGATATAGATAGAGATTATGAGGTTGTCCATAATAGGCTGTTTGAGCAAATATATCCAGCCCATTCCCAAAAAGCAGCACCTGGGGATAATTGCCCAGAAGATCTACCCCTATTTGCCATAAACCAATACGCCACCAGAATGTGATAAACGTAGTTGAAGGTACATACCTGATCGTTTGCCATAAAACGAAAGCACCCATTATCAGACCGGCACCGAGTATTCCTAAAAGAGCAGAAGTAGACCTGACGCGATGATTCAACCAATATACTGGGAGCAGGCTTAAAGCGACCAGAAGGCTGGCTTTTGCATAAGTGTAGTATAGAGAAAAAGCAATAGGAATGACAACCAGAATAAAGAAGAGCAGTTTATTCCGCCTTTCCTGTAATTGGCCTAATGCTATCATCAATCCTGCAAAGAGATACATGGCAAATCCATTGGGATGTGAGAAAAACCCGACAGCGAACGAAGCCCGCATAAGAGAACCTGTTTCGGGAGAAATAAGAAACCCTGTCTTATATGTCGCCAACTCGGTGATAAAAGGTCGGAAGCCATCTGCAATGTGTTGGTAAATACCCAACCAGGCATTAAGCCAGACCAGGATGAGGAATGCTGTGATCCAAATCCGCCAACCACGACGAATGGTAGTAAAGAGAGTGACATATCCTAATAGCGGGATGAGCCAGTCTCGTATATCGCTCAGCCCATTTTGCCAGTTAATAGCCCAGGGGCGAATCATGAAAGCCCAAAAGGCCATAGCCGTAAACATAAACACTGACGGGTCTTTCAGAACAGTTAACTGTCCACGCATCATTAGATGAATCAACCAGATGGTCGAGGCCAAGAGTACCACTGGCTCCATCAAAGCAAAACTAAAATTGCCCATTTCCACCCGATATTGAACGAGGGGAGCTGCAAAGAGCAAAAAGAGCAGCAGAGCCTTGATGGGAAGAGGTCTACCGAACCGCTTCACTTTATACTTCTTGCTGAGTGTCATTCCGAAAATCGTACCACATCTTCAGGCCGCTTATACTCATAATTGAAGAGACCCAAAGAACTCTCATCCCAGAGAGAATACCAATTGTTAACGCCCTCTCGGATATCCATAAACCAGCATATCCTAGCAATGCTGCTAACAGGATAAACCCTACTTGCTGCAAAGAATACCGAACTGGATATAATTTTAGTGACAACCAAGCAATTCCTGCCGTCCAAACCCCATAGGCTGCCACTGTCGCCCAGGCTGCACCTGAGGGGCCATAAAGAGGGCTCCACCAAAAGTTCAGCCCCAGACATACCATGGCAGCAACCCCGCCAATAACCGGCAAATACTGGGTGCGATCTCTGAGCATGATGCCCACATTCAGAGGATAACTCAGGCCGTAGATGAGATAGGCCAGGAGAATGACCGGCACCAGTTTCATCCCCGGCCAATACTCACGTGGGGCAACCCAGTGGTAGAAAGCCGGGGTTAGCGCAATGACACATAGGCTAAAGAAGACTGCCACCCAGAGATAAAAGACCAAAGCCTGGGCATACTTGCGCGACGGATCATTTTGGGTCGCAATCTTGAACCGTCGCGGTGCCCAATCCAGTGCAAAAGGGCGCGTGATCAGAACATCCAGCGTCGCGGCAATTTTGTAAGCAAAAGTATAAACGGCCACGCTTTCCAGAGATGAGAAGTGCTGGAGCACATAACGGTCGGATGCTAAAAGAATATATGAGGCCAAATTGGTAGGAAGCAACGGCAGGCCATAGCGAAGGACACGTTTCAGGCCTTCCAAATCTAAGCTCAGGGAAATATAGCGAAACCCTAGTACGAGGGCTCCACCCAACATCAAAACCGTTCCACCCAGTCGTCCTAATAGCGCTCCGGGCAATCCATATCCAAAATGCACCAGTCCAATGGATAAACCCACAAACAGAACCATACGCCCTACCGATAGCGAAACAAACGCGAGGGCCTCCTCCCTTATCCGGAATAAGGTTAAGAACAGGGAAAAAAGCGCTTCAAACCAAGCTATGGCAAGCACCTCGGTCAAGGTAAAAGGAGCACCGGGGAGAGAAAAATGGATTCCGCTGGCTACAAGCAACGTACCACTTACAAACAATATACCGCCCCACAGAGCAATCGCCAGTAAGATGCTCCCGGCCAATTGGGCTCGCGTAGTGTCATCAGCCAGAAACCAATATTCCCGCATCAATCCGACTTCCAGTCCGGCCAGTATCACCATGTTAAGAAGCAGGATGGCCACCTCAAAAATAGACCACGCACCATACTCTGTGGGCGTGAAGACGTTAACCAGATAAGGAACAAGCAAAAATAAGGCAGCGCTGTTCGCCGCGCTCCCAATTGCATAAACCAGATTCGTTCGAAGCAACTGACGCCACATTAATCTCTGATAGCCAACAGCCATTTACTATTCGGCGCTTCTTTCCCTTTCACTGGCAAAAACCACTTGCTGTCCAACCAGATCAGTAATGGGGGTAACAGGCGATCTCCCACACGCCAACGGGCAAGACGCCATCCAACCTTCCAGAACCGGGCGTATCCTTTCCAGAACCACGACACATCAGGCAAATAAGGCGGGGGTTGCAACAGGGCAAAAATGGGCTCCACATGCAGGATGCGGGCACGATTTTTAACAAGAGTACGATTGTATCTCTCCAGCGACCGCAGGCGGACATGTGGGGCTACTTGTACAGTGGAAGCAGGAAAGACATCGGAGATAATTAGCAATCCACCTGGGCGGAGCGCCGAACACAAATTACGGATAGCCTTTTCAAAAGCCGCATCATCAACGATATGAAACAGCACATCTGCAGCCAATACAACGTCAAATTTTTTATCTATCTCTGGTATCTCATCGGCTGATATGTCGGCTTGAACGAAGCGCCAATTCGGGTAGCGCTCTCGCAAGGTCTCCACACTGATCGAAGTAATGTCTAATCCCACATATGTGCTTATCTGGCTTTTAAGGCAATATTCTGTATAGAAACCAGTGCCGCATCCTGCTTCGAGGACATCAGCACCCCGTAGGGTATAACCTGTTGCTTTCAAAGCCTTCTCAAGAGCCTTTATGCGCGCTCTATACAGATAAGCGTTGTACCGAGGTCCCAGCACAATACAACCAGCACCGGTCAGATCAAACTGATGGCGCAACCGTTTTTCCCAATAGTCCCGCATAGAGTATTCACTCATTTCCCAGGGCACTCTTGAACCAGATCCGCTGATAGTCCCACAGATGTCGCTTGATCGCACATCCGATTTGCGCGTTCTATCTCTCCCACCCATCGCCAGAAGCCGATCAGATTCCGCCAGATATCCACATTGGGATTCTGCTCTAGCGCAACGGTAAATTCATGTTCTGTTTGAGCGACAAGATGAGGATCAAAGAGATAAAGAACTTTGCCATAGTGAATGTGAGCCCAGGTATTCCGATCATTTAATTCCACAGCCCGCCTCATGCTTTCAACCGCTTCGCGCATATTGTCCTGGGCCCACTGCGAGAGGCCGAGAAAACGATATATTTCCGAAAGCAAAGGAGAAAACACAGACGATTCAGGGCTGGTTGCAATTACTCGCTTCAGGAAGATTTCTGCCTCTGCGTCTCTATGTTGATCAAGCAAATAAGCACCCCACTGGAGCCACGCTCGGAGCCGCATCTCCTCATCAACCCAGCCATGGTCAACCAGAACGCTCTTTTCCAGAGCCTCCCAGTTTTGAGCGGACTGGAAGATTACGTACCATTGAGTGCTTTCCAGGTCAGCGCCCAACATAGAAGCCCGCCCATACCCCTGCAGCGCCTCTTCGTACCGCTTGGCCTGCCGCGCCGCCTCCCCGGCCTGGACCAAGTCCTGCGCGGTAAAGCCCCCCTCCCGCCACGCCGCGGCGGCCCGCTCCCGGCAGGAAGCCAGCAAGCAGCGGGCGGAGTCGGCGGGCACCAACTGCAGGTCCCCCCAGCCGGC
>JASFBC010000194.1:0-12743 GCA_036172315.1 Anaerolineae bacterium
CTTCTACGGCGGGGCAGCGGGGGTGCCGCAGCAACTGGCGGACGTGCTCCAGAAGCGTTTTCCCGGCCTGCGGGTGGTGGGGACATATTCACCGCCGTAGAAGAAGTGGCGGTATCCCGTCGCGGCCGACCGTTCGCAGAGGGCCAGCATCAGGTCGGGGCCGTAGACGCGATCCTCGTGGCGGAATCCCTTCAGGCGGCTTAGCCAGACCAGAGGCATTCCATCTGGCGTGGTCATTCCGCTCGCGTTACAGATACGCCGCAACTCCGGATCGCGCTGGCATTCCATAATGCTGTAGACTGGAGTAACGCAAACGTAATGAGGTTCCTGATGGCCAATCCAAGCTTCTATGACTTCAAGGGCCATACCCATGTTGATGGCGCTGATGCCTACACCCAGGATATTGACCCGTGGTGGATTGTTCATACTCTCTCCTAATATTAGGACTTGCCGCGTCTCACCTGCTCCTCTATCCATGCATACGTTCGTGCAATTCCTTCTTTAAGACTCACCTTCGCTTCCCATCCCAGCGACTTGATGCGCGCTTTGCTAAAGTTGCGGGCATGGACACCCACAGGCCCGGGCACATACTTTACCCTAATTCGCTTGCCTGATACCTCGATCACTGTTTTCACTAAATCTGCCACCGTCACCCGTTCATCACTGCCCAAGTTTACCGGACCTACCAGGTCGGACTGCATCAGCATGTAGATTCCCTCCACCAGATCATCCACATAGGTGAATACCCGGATCGCCGTCCCATCACCCCAGACCTCAATGGTTCCTCCATCTTCTGCTTCAGCCACCTTGCGGCAGATGGCCGCCGGTGCCTTCTCGCGCCCACCTGTCCAAGGTCCCTCTGGGCCATAGCAGTTCTCGAAGCGCGCGATCCGTACCTTCATAGGATAGTGTCGTCCATAAGCCATTGCTACCCGCTCGGCATAGAGTTTCTCCCAACCGTACTCATTGTCGGGATGGGCAGGGATAGCGTCTTCCTCATTCAGCGGCGGTTCGTCGGACTGCATATCCCGGTAGACACACACCGATGAGGAGAAGAAATAGCGAGGCACGCCCATCTCGGCAGCAGTGTGGGTCATGTGGATGTTGATGAGAGCATTGTTATGCAGCACCTCGCACTCAGCGACGGAGATGAAGCCCATGCCCCCCATATCAGCAGCTAACTGGTATACCTCATCAAACGTGCCACCGTCGGGAAGAGTAAGGGCCGCGCGGCAGTTCTGAGGATCGCGTAAATCCAGCAACAAGAATTCATCGGCTTGAGTAGAGGCGAATTCGTGATATTTGATATCTACCCCGCGCACCCAATAGCCTTCCCGCTTGAGTTTTTTCACCAGATGCCCCCCAATAAAACCGCCAGCACCACAAACCAGTGCCTTTTTCATTTGCCTTCCTCTTTCGTTTTAGAATTACGCTCCGCGAGAAAGAGATGTAAGCCCGGCTTACGCCGACCAGCTTACACAGGGGGCTTTGCAATCATTGCCTGCGGCTTTCAGCCGCTGGGCCGGTACTATGCCGGTACTATTCACCAGGTGCCCCTGGATGTTCTCCAGTTTGCCGCT
The DNA here is from genome assembly GCA_036172315.1 of Anaerolineae bacterium. GTDB lineage: Bacteria > Chloroflexota > Anaerolineae > B4-G1 > DUEL01 > SpSt-77. The sequence continues at coordinate 1,581 of JASFBC010000194.1, forward strand.
GGAGAGATCATCCACGATGCGCACCTTCGCCCCGCGCTCCACCAGGGCATCGGTGAGGTGGGAGCCGATGAAGGAGGCTCCACCGGTAACCAGAACGTAACGATTTTGCCAGGATAACACTTCTACCTCCTTTTGAATTAAAGATTGGCAGCAATCAGGGATTTGGTCAGTCCCAGGAAGCGCTCGCGCCGGATCCCCGGGCATCTGGTTGCAACGGTATTTTATTGGCAATGCAACAAATTCACGTAGAGATCCGCGACCTTAAAGGCGGAAAACTTCTGGCTACTTTCAACTGCGTTTGAGTTCATTGCAAGCCACAGCTCGTCATCTTCTAGTAACTGCTGCATCCTTAAAGCGTAGTCTTCTTCAGTATCAGCTAAAAAGCCATTATATTTATGAATCAGCACGTCCTGGCTAATACTTGATGAACCAATCACAGGAGTCCCTGATATAAGACTCTCAATCGCGCTTGGAGAACACACAGGTACTCTATAGGTGGAAGGGACACTCACAACTCTAACGGCGCCAAGCATCTCCTTTAACTCTGACGAACTAAGGTACCCTAAAAATGTTATTCGCTTTTGAACATTAGAGGGCAAACTCGAGAGCAATTGGCTCATTTTATCATCGATTCTACCAGTAATATATAACTGGGCTTCGTCCATCTTTAACAAACTAAATGCCTTAATGGTCATCTCAGGGTTTTTATAGGAGGCGGTACCAATATGGAGTATTGCTCTCCTACGGTCTTTCAAATCTTTCCTTATATAGGAATTCAAATTGAAGCAGACTGGAATCACTCTAATCCTGTCCAAATCTAAATTCAACTCTTTACTCAACGCAGCTCTTATCTCGCTGCAAGTCGCAATAATATAATGAGCTTTTCTATACGAATAATTTTTATAAGGAATCCTTAACAAGTCTAGCCACGTAGGTCTTGCTTCCACATCGTGTGAGACAACAAAGGTTGGAGCCGAAAAAGAAAACGGTAAGGAACCGTTAACAAGGACCAAATCTGGAGAAATCTCTTCTACAATATTTTTTCCATTGATCGACCATGTAGCAATTTGCCTAATATAGCTAAACTGCTTAAAACTACTTAAGCAAATAACTCTTGGATACTTCTTCAACTGAAAATAGCGGAAGATATTATTAATGTCCGTGTACATTCCAGCTACGACATAAACTTCATGGCCCTTCAAAAGAAACGCTTCTGCCAAAGAGAAGATAAATACATTTATGCCATCAGGCGTATCCAAACTCTCACGCCGAGTAATCACTATTCTCATCTTACACCTCCATATGGTGGTCTATGTCATTACTTTATAATATACCTGCTCGGTTAACTCGGCAATCCGGTTCCAGGTATATCGTTCTTCCACCTTGAGACGTCCTGCTTTGCCCATCGATTCTGCCTGCCCTGGATGAAGGAGCAAGTAGCAAATGCGTTCTGCAATCTCCCATGGATCTTGGTTAACAAGATAGCCATCTCTTCCATCAGAAATCACTTCAGCTACGGCTGGGATATTACAGCCAATTACCGGTTTGCCAAAGCTCCAGGCTTCAGTATACACACCGCCGAAGCTCTCCTGAGTTGATGGCACACAGAGAACTCTACAGGCAGCCAAAGCATCTGTCTTCTCTTGCAGATTCACCGTACCTAATCGGTGAATGCGTTGATCTCGCAGTGCTTTAAAAATTTGCTCTGATCTGCCCACTGCAGGACCGATAAATACAAAGTGTGTTTCTGGTGCTTTTCTCCACACTAATGGTGCTGCTTGCAACACCTGTTGGTACCCCTTGTAAGGATAATGCTGCCCCATAAACAGAACCATTGGGCCATTAATGTTATGTTTTTTCAAAAACTCTTCTGGATTAGCTTGTGTCCCTAAAATCGGACCAATTCCAGTCACAAAAACCCGCTCCTCACGTACCCCCAGCCTTATTAGGTTCATCTTCTCTGCATAAGTCAGAGCGATTACTGCATCAGCCATCTTATAAAGTTCAACATAAGCCCGATATCGCCAGCCTGTCCAGCGAGGGTGATGTAACGGTGTAAAGACAAAAGGTATGTCCAGCCTTCGAGCGATATTATAAGACGCATAACTTAATCCCTCCCGACCAATTCGGATGTTGTGCACCAGATCAGCCCGAATCGCATAAGGATAAAGATGCGTCGCTATCACATCCGCTATCCGTGGTAATGCTAACTTCATCATCGGGTAATAAGCTAGGACCCACGGGAGCAGACATAATTTTTCTGCTACCGATAATCCAAACCGATGTACATTTATTCCATCTATTATGTAATCGCATTCTTTTTGAGATGCTCGAAGAGTAGTGCCAAGCAGCCAATCAGTGCGGTTTTCATTCCACTGAGCTATAACTTGAACTACATGCTGCCTAAGTACCATTTGTTGAGCCAGCATATGGGTGTGAAGCTGCCCCCCTCCTATTGAGGGAGGATAGGCTGTAATCGTATACAGCAGCCTCATTGCTATTCGAACCTCCACTTGAAAGAGGCCTTCTCCGCTCTAAATGCTTTACGGCCGTTTAGATCATCCGAAACATAAATTGCATATTCTAGCGGCATCTTCTGCCAATAAGCTCCGCTTAGCATCTTCTCGGTCAATCTCGCAATGTTAAGTGGCCACTTTAATAATCTGATCCACAGAGGGGCTGATGCGAAAATACTCTTAAATTCGACCTTGGCATTCTGACGGGCACTCCTGTTTTTCCCAGTCATTGTGAACACAGCCAGATACCGTCTCACATAGGCGGCCCGATATCCTGAACGCAGAGCCTCTACCACAAAAACGAGATCAGCAACATCTCTTAGCCGTTCATCAAACCGGAGGCCGTTTTCGATGACTCTTCTACGTATAAACATGGCACAGGATAATAGATATAGATGAGATGACAACATATAGAACCAACGCGGTGGATAACTCTTTCTATACGCTATCAGCGATCCGTCCGGCCTCACAAGCAGAACGTCACCGAAAACAATGTCTATCTCTGGGTGTTGGTCAAAATACCCCTTAATAAACTTCAGCGTGCCCGGCAGATATTGTTCGTCGGCATTCAAAAAGGAGACGATCTCCCCTTTTGCTAAGAACAAGCCTTTATTGATTGCATCATACATGCCTTTGTCTTTCTGGATGACACTCACAATATGCTTATGCTGCTTAAGCCATTCCACCGTTCCATCCGTTGATTCCCCATCCATTACGATATGCTCAAAGGTTACATCTTCCTGGTCGGCCACTGATGCACAACAACGCTTTAGATAGCTAAGCATATTCAGACTGGGCGTTATAATTGAAAATTCGATAGATAGGGGATCCATGTACTACCTCGCCTCAAGAGTAACAATTTCCTGCGGACCCGCTTTACTGGAGCCGCGCTTTGTGAGCACAGTGCCGCTAGCTAGCAATATCCAGAAAAAAATCGTAAAGTCATAAAAGAGGGCGAAAACAAGATGCATCAAGATGAATATTTGAATCGCATGACCGAGCAATTTGTAATTTCTTTGTTTCTCAATTCGTATATACTTTGCCATCTCCAAATACCAGAAGAAGATCCCGGCAAACAGCAAAAGAAGGCCGACAATGCCAAATTTCGTAAAATGCATGAGATAACCATTATGTACAGCCACCCGTTGCCACTGCACACCGTCGAACCACTCACTATACCCACCCATACCATGTCCCCAAAGCGGGCTCTGCATAGCCTTTTCCAATTCCTGCTGCCACCCTATGAGACGCCAAGAACCGGTGGGATCTCCTAATGGATTTCGGAAAAACAAAGCACTCGTAGTTATTACCTCGTATATCTCAGTGTTCAGCTGACTTGCTATAAATGGTGAAATAATTAACAAAACAAGGGCGGTATTAAACAAAATAAAGGTTTGTCGAGGAACTTTCCCCCGAGCAAGCCGAAGAGCTACCTGTACTCCTAATAGGGCCAACCCTGATACTGATGCTAGCCAGACCGAGCGAGTCTGGGTGGTAATGAGAGAAAGCAGCAAAACACCAAATATGCTATAAAGCGAGACGTGATGTCCCTTGATTCCTCCAAGCATATAAAATAAAAGCAAGCCAATTAACACGAAGGCAACCAGCAAACCTTCCGTTGCGTTAATAAAGCGAAAACTCGTACGAGGATCTTCAAATAGCAAAGGGGGTAACTGTTCTTTCCCTCCGAGGAAGTAGAAGTAGACAAACTTGACTGGTACCATAAGCAGTATCAAATACACAAGCCACCGCAAGAGCCATTGAATTTGTTGCTGATTCTTAAACGTTGTAGAAACAAAGAAATAATAAAGCATTGGTAGGATATACCATCGAGCCTCACCCACTGCGGAATAGCCGTAACGCGGGATTCCCTTAACGATGGCTATGATACCCCAAATAAAGAATAAAGAAAATAGCCTAGCAGACCTCGGATTGAGCGGAAAGCGTCTTTGAAGAATTTGAAAGATGAGAAAGCCCGAGATTGAAGCGGTGATCAAATCGCCTGGGTAGACCTTAGCATCACCAATGGTGAGAAGGATTACGCTTTGCAAAATCGGCGTATAGAACAAAACAAGGCCGCTTAAAATGAGCAAGAAAACGCCGCGCGGCTTTGCTACCAGCAAGAGGACAAGGATAGAAACAAGCGTCAGAGCCAGCACCAGGCTTAACACGGCTGCTCCCTACATGAGGCTTGCATATATATCCACTAAAGCCTTTGTAGACTTCTCCCATGAAAATCTTCTGACGTTCTCTAATCCTTTTTTGATAATCGCATCCCTATCTTGTCTTAGCAGCTCCGCAATGGCTTCCTTTAATGAATCTACAGAATAAGGATCAAAGTAGATGGCAGCCTCACCTGCAGTTTCCGGAAAACAAGAAGTATTGGAGCATATCACCGGACATTCGTTTGCCATTGCTTCCAGGACAGGCAAGCCCAATCCCTCGTACCGAGAGGGATAAACCAGGGCCAGTGCATTCCGATAAAGCACAGCCAACTCATGGTCCTGGACATAGCCCAACAACACAAAGTTGCCAGACAAGCCCTTCTCGGCCAAGAGGGCGGACAGCCGGGCATCATCCTCTCCTCCAACGCATAGAAATAAGAGATCCCGATAAGACTTGGAGTTTTCCAGGAGATCCAAGATGAGTTGGAAATTCTTGTAGCCACCTCTTCGCCCCACGAACAGCAGGTACTCCCTGGGCTGGATGCTGAGCGAGTATTTCTCGGCCACGTCACGAAAAGTGACACTGGTGTCCTGTGTTAATCCGCTCAAACCAGGGTATATCACTGACACCTTCGCTTCTGGTATCCAGGGATAGATACGCAGCAGATCTTGCTTTGTGTTGTGAGAATCAGCTATGATCCTGTCTGCATTCTCCAGAACCTTTCGCTTGATGCTGATCTCCCAAGCGGCCCACCTCCCCTTGTAGGTATCCTGGAATACCTCTGGGATCATATCGTGGACCGTAACCACTTTGCGCACCCGCCTATCATAAACCGTGGAAAAATATGTAGAATGGAATATGTCAACCGAGTCGTCCATGTACAGTGATTTCAGTATTGCGCTCCGAACAGCCACTCTCTCGAAATAGCGCCTTGGCCAATACAGGTAATCAGGGACCAGCTCATACCTTCCCTCTTGTTGGAGCAGTCTGCGAAGCGAGAAGTTCGCCGAGCGGTGCGGGAATAGCAATTTGATCTTCACCTGGTAGTCAGGGAGCCTACTCAGATATTCCTCCCACATTCTGGAGATACCCCCAAACTGTTGCCGAGCGAATATGATACCGTCAATGAATATCTTCATGTTAGACCTTCACCGCCAGAGCAAAGCCGAGCGAACGGGGAAAGCCCAGGATCTTTTTGACCTCCCAGTCCCCTGAGCCTTCTACCAAGGGCTTGACCAACCTTGCCTTTTCGGTAAACCAATCGTGCACAAACAGCAGGGCTCCTTTCTTCAAATAAGGCAAGAAGAACTCGTATTGGTTCAGTGTTTCACGAGCGTCTTCGGGTCCATCCAGAAGAAGCAGATCTACCCTGCCAACCGATAGCAGCACCTTGGAATATGTCTGTATGTAATCACCCAATATGGAACTCGACATACGGTAGCAGATGAGGCAGATAAACTTGGTAATTGTCTCGCGCCTCTTGGTAAAGATTCGGGTCTATTTCTATTGTGTGCAGTATCCCCTGGCTATTTTGTATAAGGCCTGGGCTATGAACAGGGTGCTGCCTCCGCCTTTCCAAGTTCCGATCTCAAAGCAATACAAGGGCCGATAAGTTCGGACGGTGTAGTACAGCGGCTTTCTCTCTTCAAACCACAACTGCCCGCGCAACTTGGGATGGCCCTCAAAGAACCATCGCGTCTTGGGCGGAACAAAATACCTGATCAGCTTCCACAGAAGCCGTCTACGTTTTCCAAAGTCGTCGGTTGATTTCAGGATCATATTTACACTCCTTACGGGCCCTTCAGGATCTCGCTGAGGATTTCCCTCCATCTGTTAATGAAAGCATCTTCGCTGAACCTTTCTTCAGCGATCTGCCTTGTCCTGACGCTGTGTTCCCTGTGCCAGTCCTCCGACAACCCAGCAAGGTGCAGAATGGTCTTTTCGATCTCCTCCAGGCTATCACTAGCAAGGGTGATACCGAAGTCCCCAGTGTCGATATTTGCCTCTTTTGTAACAACAGGGATTAGCCCTCCCCACATGCACTGGATAACAGAGCCAACCGATCCCTCCGAACAACTTGGCAGAATCACGTAAGCGCATTTCCGTAACAGTTCGCAAAATTGCTCACTGCCTAGTGTTATCCAACCAATTGGATGCACATTGGGCGTCTTCCAAATTTCCCTATAATAACACCTCCAGAACTCCTTCTCATATTCAAAGCTGCTACAAATATACAGGTTCAATTCGGGATGCCTTGGAAATATCTCCAATAAAAGATCTAATCCTCTCGCCACTTGACCTTTACTCGCGAAGAAAAGAAAATTCTTCCGCGCGATAGAAAAATCTTTCCTTTCAATAAACCGAATTTCCCGAAACCCATAGTTATTAAAAGTATAAATTGGGCCCTCAAAACTTTCCCTCCAACTTTCTCTGCAGACGTCATTTCCAAAGCCCACAAGGACATTCGCTTTCCTCACATATGGCATATCCTCTGAATGGATCGGATAAGGCTGGATTAGGCATCGCCTTCTTTGATGTAACATCTGGAAACGTCTTCGTACATTCCGATTGTGCACAATGTGATTCAGGCCAGTAAATAGATATATCTTTAGCGCATCACCAAAGATTTCCGGTTCTAAATCAACCCGGTGAGAAATAACCAAATCATAGTGCTTAGAGGGCTTAAAAGTTTTATCTTTTACATCCACAACATCGACCACATAGCCAAATTCCCCCAAGATAGATGCGATTTGCTTACATTGGCGTAGATTTTGATGCGTCAAAAACAAAGGATCATCATCTTTAATCAGAAATGGTTTTACAAGATAGATTAGAAGCGCCCGCTTGTTATAACCTCCTTCGCTGACTCTGTTGACGTTGTAAATGACCGGATAGCCGAGGGTTTTTCTGGCGGTAGCTCTCGCTTTACGGTAGTAGTGCGTGAAGATAGTCCGGACCCTTCTAAACATATATCCCTCCTTGATCAACCTCTTCCGGCTTTTTGACAACACACAAATGCATATGATTATGGAGGAAGGGGATATGCGATAATAAACTGTTTAAACATCTGCCGACGAAATTCGGATGAAATTTCCAGTTTCGAAAAGATACGAAAATCCTTCCAAATTCATGATAGAGACCATCCATTTGAGCAATAGGTACGCTCTCGACAATCTCAAATCCTATCTTAACTAACTGTTGTTCAAATTCTTTTTTTGTAAATCGATATTCAAAAAATTCGCTTCCTAGAAAATATGGGGTGAATTTATATGGTTTTGAGCATGTAAGCTTTTTTCTTAGCAGTTCTTTTCCTAGTATTCGGCGGAGAAAGTTCACTCTCTTCAAGCGTTCTTTAAGAGCATAGTAACCACATTTATGTTTTAGTCGACGCAGATAATTTAGAGAAGGCACGGAAATAACCGCGTAATGGCCTGGCTTTAGAACTCTCCACATCTCTTTCAGAGGCAGTTCGGGGCCATCTATAAAATGCTCTACTACACCTAAACTGATAATACCAGATATAGAATTATCCGGATGTGGTAGGCAGGCGACATCCCCCCGCAGGATCTTCACATCTGGCCACTTTTTCTTAATGATGCTCACCGTAACTGGATTAATTTCTATACCCTCTATATCGAAACCCCTTTCTGACAAATAGATTACGAACCTACCTAACCCACACCCAGCTTCTATGATCCTGCCATCTTTCGGCATGTACTTTAGAATATATGGCATCTCATCAGCTCTGCTGCATGATTCCAGCAATGCATCAAAATCCTCTTCTTTCCATTGAAAAACAACCGAAGGGTTTTGCCTTTGCTCCATCCTTATGCCCCTAATCGCTTTAGAAATTTACGCAATGGTTACCCACCCCAAACGTACCATTAAGGAAAAATAAACGGCTAACAATAGGGGTATCAAGCCAAGTGTCCACACCGTTGTCTCGGCTGGCATCGTCCGCAAGAATAAATAGGTAAATGCTAATGATGCCATCAGAGGTATTACATGAAACCACAGAATATTTTTAACATAATACCAAATTCCCAACCCTATAATCCTCTTTGTCTCGTAGACAACGAGCACAAGTCCAGGAGCAACAGACCCTAGCATACCCCACGCCGTACCCTCAATACCCCAAAGTTTCGTAAAAGTGGGCACCAGAGTAACGTAAGATATAAAAGTCAGAATTGAAAATAGGCCTATTATCCTGGCATAACCCAGCCCCATCGTGATCAGATTCGGTACGGTCGAAAGCGAGCCAAGAAGGGTGGAGAAAGCAAGCAAACTCAAAACAAACCAACCCTTTTCAGCGAAATCGGTCCCCATCCAAATTGTCAAGATTGGCTTAGAGAACGCGATCAAGATAAGATGGAGAGGAATAGAGCAACTCGCATAAACTCTCGATGCCTCTACAAATGTTTTTTGTATCCGCATTTTATCTTCTAAAGCGCTCACTTCGCTCGCGTAAGGGAAGATCACCGCTGCAGCGCTGCTTAGAAGACCGCCGATAGCTATAAGCAATTTCCATGGAATGATATAAAAAGTTACAGCTGCTGGACCCAAGAGAAATCCAACTATAAAACGTACAATATACTCACCAAATGTAGAGGATATTCGCGACATGAACAAAAAACCACTAAACTGGAAAAGTTCCAAGAAGAGGTTTCCTTCCTTGGGAAAGAAGAATTGCCATCGCGGAAGGTTCTGCTTCACACTCCATAGGTAAGCTATAAATACGATAATTGCAGATGTCGTTATGAGATAAACAACTTCCCTCAAGCCCGCCCCCATAAATAGCGCAACTACTATAACTATCGTAAGCAATGAATTTGAAATAATGTTGACCTTACTTGTCACATCATAGCGCTGCAACCCCATCAGCACTGAACTTAAGGTTATTGACAGCATTGTAAAGAAAAAACCTCCAGCAATTGCATAGAGGCCTGATTTTGTATCCGAGAAATAACTGGGGGGTACTTTCAATAATCTCAGGATAGGCTCTGCAAAAGCAATTAGCGTTACCGAACCAAATAGACCCGTGCAAGTCTGGATCCATAATGCGATATTTATCAAAACATTTATTTTAGCATAATCTCTTTTTGCTTCATATTCTGCAACATACTTAACTACCCCTTGGCTAATCCCTAAGTCAAGCAGATTATAGTAAGCAACGAGCCCCAACAGTAAAGTATAAATTCCATAACCCTCAACGGTAAGTTTATGGAGAATAAAAGGTGTAGTTATCAAAGTGAGGATAATATTGATAGCCCATGCTCCTGAATTAAATAAGGCATTTTTCAGAATCTGCCTTAAGGGGGTGAATTCAGGTAAAGGACCGCCTGGTTCTGCTACCTCGCTTATAAGCTTTTGGGACTGAATATTCAAATCCATCATTAATGCTCTCTTTACGTCACTTGCTCAATCGTTGCAATGCCTGCAGAGCGGGAGCGTTGGCAGGATCAAGGAGCAGTGCTTGCTGATAGGCACTTAAAGCATCCTCAATTCTTCCAGCCCACTCATAAATCTCACCGGCACGTACGTAAAACCAGGGATTGGGTGGATTCATCAATACCAAGGATTGTTCAACGGCATCTATAGCCTCTTGGGGCTGATGGTTCATCTTGTAAGCTAAAGCGATTTCATGATAGGCTGGCGCATATCCGGGAAACCGAGAAATGGCCTCCTGATACAAAGAGAGAGCCAAAGCCAGGTTCCCAGCAGCGCGTGCATAATTGGCGCGTATTACGTATCCCCATGGATTATGTGGATTGCGTTCTAAAGCCAAGCGAAACCAGGAATCTGCCTCATCATAACGTTGTTCTTTAGCCATAAGTTCGCCAATCACTATATGAACATCTCCACTTTTGTCATCAATTGCAAGGGCATGGCGCATTTCCTCCATTGCGGCGTCCAGACCGTCACCCCGTTCATAGCGGGTTAATCCCAAGCCTATATATAGAGTAGAATCGTTAGGAAACTCCTCTAGGGCTCTGGTGTAGATTAAAAAAGCCTCATTCCATTGGTGTTGGATCCGCAGATTATTTCCTAAAGAACGCCACCAATCTAAGCGCTCAGGATCTGTAGTAAATCTAGTCAAGGCATCTCTCAGTACCATTTCTGCTGATCGGTAATTACCAAGCTGATGTAAAATACGAGCCAATGCGCTTGCACTTCTTGCCGGGTCAAGTGACCAAGCCATGCGATACGCCACCAGTGCCTCCTCCCACCGCCCCATCCCTTCGTAGGCCACCCCTGCGTAATACCAGGAACTCCCCGATCCCGGCTCCACCTTCGTCGCCCGCCCATACCATCGCAGCGCCTCCTCGTACCGCTTGGCCTTCCGCGCCGCCTCCCCGGCCTGGACCAAGTCCTGCGCGGTAAAGCCCCCCTCCCGCCACGCCGCGGCGGCCCGCTCCCGGCAGGAAGCCAGCAAGCAGCGGGCGGAGTCGGCGGGCACCAACTGCAGGTCCCCCCAGCCGGC
>JASFBC010000195.1:0-1117 GCA_036172315.1 Anaerolineae bacterium
GTACGTTTACAACAACCCGCTGCGGTACAGTGATCCTGATGGACATATCGCGATTCTGGCCTCAATGGGTATCGGGGCAGTCATCGGAGGGATTGTTATGGGGGTAACCTATGCGCTTACAACCGACCAATTCCAGTGGGGAGAATGCCTGACTGCCGCGGCTGTAGGAGCAGCAGCTGGGGCACTAATTGGCTCCGGTGTTGGTGCAATCCAAGGGGTTGCGATGATTGCAACGGGCGGAGCAGCCGTTGCCAGTATAACCCCTATTGCTGCCACAATTGCGATTGGGGCCGGGACCGGTATGGCGGCTTCGGGTGGGGGCTATATGGTGGGCAACGCCGTAACCGGGGAATCTTTCGATACCACAGACCTTCTGATTACTTCCGGGGTTGGTGCCATTGAGGGCGGTGTAAGCGCCATACCGGGTGTTGGTATTGGTGGGCGAATAGCGGCATCTGGAATTGCTGGTGTTGTCGAGTCAGCACTGAGCGACCGTGCTCACGGCCGGGATGTAGATTTGAGGCAAGCGGCTTTCAGTGGGGGCATAGGCCTGGCTGCGGGTGTAGCCGGTGAAGTGTTTCGTGCTAGGGTAGACTTAGCCGTCAGGAAGTACGTTTCGCCTGGACTCAGCCTTGGCCCACCCGTTCCCGAGGTCAATATGATAGGGGCGGCTGTGTCCAAGCTAAACAGTTATCAGGAACTTACAAGACAGGCTACCAGAACGGCCCAATACCGGGCTATCCGCGTAACAATTCGGACAGCGGCGAGGGACACCCTTTTTGAGGCAGGCCAACATGCTCTGGAGCACTATTGGAGGTAGAATTATGGATGAGATAAGGAAACTGTGGATTGTCTTGATCATCGCAGCACCATTTTGGGTCATAGGGCTTTGGCTTCAAAAAGTGAGAAATACAGATCCTGCTCCCGGCTACAGTGTCGAGGCCAAAGGATGGTGGGTATGGCTTTTGGGTCTTCGCCCAGGTAGAGGAAAGCGGGTATATCTGGGGGCAGCTTTTTACCAAATCTGGGCGTTAATGTACTTGATTGTTGGTTTCTTGGCATCTTGGATTTGGGATATGAAGACCCTCGGCATTATTACTCTCGCTTTCCTCCTTGC
>JASFBC010000196.1:0-15331 GCA_036172315.1 Anaerolineae bacterium
CATGCACAAGCGTATCCATTCTTCGCTGGGTTATCTAACCCCGGCCGAGTTCGAGGAACAGTGGCGACAGGAGCAAGCTCTGGACCTCGATTTGAACTAAAAATCACCGAAAAAGTGTCCAAGATTAGGGGTTCACTTCAATTGGTGGCGATGTGTCAGGTAGTATCATCATCACTGGGGATAGGAATGTTGTCGTTAGCCCTACCGAAGGAGTGTCCGTGGTGGCAGTGACGCCGGACGGGCGCTGGGCGGTCTCCGGCTCCGAGGACCGCACGCTGAAGCTCTGGGACCTGGAGAGCGGCGCGTCGCGGCTTCTCTTCTGGAACGATGCCGCCATTCTCTCCCTCGCCCTCTCGCCCGATGGGCGCACGCTGGCCTGTGGGGATGCGGCCGGGCAGGTGTGACTCTTTGATTGGGTGTAGGACCACTGTGAGTAGTTGTCCTGCGGATGTAACTGCCTGGGAGGACAGACCGCACGCAATACGCAATACGCAACACGCAATACGCAACACGCAACACAGGAGGATACCATGGCCATCATTGAACGCTCTTTCACCGTTGCTGCGCCGCCGGAGAGGGTCTTCGCCTTTCTGGCCGACCACGCCAACGACCCCCAATGGCTCCCCGGTCTGGTGGATAGCCGCAACTTCACCGGCGAGGGGACCGGCTACCGCTGGGAATGGACATACCGTATGGCGGGCATCTCCTTTGACGGCACCGGCCAAGTGGTGGAGCACGACCCGCCCCGCCGCCATGTCGTCCAGACGCGCGGCGGCGCTGTCAGCACCTGGGCATGGACGCTGGAGCCGGAAGGGGCCGGAACCCGCATCCACCTCCGCCTGGAATACACCATCCCGGTGGCCGTGGTGGGGAAACTGGCCGAAAAACTGCTCCTGGCCCAGAACGAAAAGGCCGCCGACGAGGGCGTGGCCAACCTCCAGCGCATCTTCTCTGAAAACGTGTAGGGCAACTCCTCGGGAGTTGCTCACTGAAGGCCCATGAAGACAAAAGAACTGGCCTCCTACCTGGACGAGTACCTGCGGGTACGGGAGATAGAGGATACCTCCCGGAACGGCCTGCAGGTGGAGGGGCCGGCAGAGGTGCAGAGGGTGGCCTTCGCCGTGGACGCCTGCATGGCCGCCGCCGAGGGCGCCGTCACCGGGAAAGCCCAACTGCTCATCGTCCACCACGGCCTCTTCTGGGAGAAGCCCCGGCGGCTGGTCGGGCCGCTCTTCCGGCAGGTCCGGACGCTCATCCTGGGCGGCTGCGGCCTCTACGCGGCCCATCTCCCCCTGGATGCCCACCCGGAGGTCGGCAACAACGCCGAACTGGCCCGGCTGCTGGGCCTGCAGGACGTCCGCCCCTTTGGCCGCTACCACGGGGTGGAAATCGGCGCGGCGGGCGTGCTGGAGCCCCCTCTTCCACTCCCCACGCTCATCGGCCGGCTGATCCAGGTCCTGCGGGTGCCGCCCGTGCGCGTTCTGGCCCACGGGCCCTCGGAGGCCCACCGCGTCGCGGTGGTCTCCGGCGATGCCGTCTCCCTGCTGGAGGAGGTGGCGGAGGCCGGGATGGATACGTTCATCACCGGTGAGACGCGCCACCCGGCCTTCCACGCCGTTGCCGAATGGGGGGTGAACGTCCTCTTCGCGGGCCACTACGCCACGGAGACAGCAGGTCTCCGGGCGCTGGCCCGCCACCTGGAAGGGGAATTCGGCCTGGAGACGCTTTTCCTGGACCTGCCGACGGGGATGTAGATCGCGGCCCGGGCTCACCCTGAGGGGGTGGGGGGCTCCACCACCACCTGCACCGGCGGCTGGGTGGCCCGTAGGGTCGGGTTGTAGTAGTCGTAGACGGTGGAGGCAGGGGACCAGGCCCTCAGCGGGAAGTGGGCCCGCAGCCGGAATTCCAGTTCCACCGTACCGCTCAGATTCTCCAGATAGAGGATGACCTGCCGCCCGGTCCACTCGTACCGCTTGACCTGCGTCGGCGCGCCGGCGATACGGGCGACCAGTTCGTCCAGGCCCTCCGTCAGCGCCGCAAATCCCGGCGGTACCCCCAGGTCCCCGATCACCCACTGCGCGCGGCCCTCCCGCAGCGTGACCCACACTCGCTCCGTCACCGTCTCATTCACCTCCAGTTCGGTCCGATCGTAGGTCACCCGGATGTCTATCAGCCCCCCTGCCGGTGCTTCCTTCCAGGGAGCATAGTAGACGGTCGTCACCTGATAGAGCAACCCGCGCGTCTCGCCGGTGGCCTCCAGGGTGACGGTCTTCCTCCCGATCGGGACGTCGTCAAAATAGAGGGTGTGGACGACGCCCGCCGCTTCGGGCTTCAGGACGACCTCCCGGGTCGCCCCGCCGTTCAGGGTGACCCGGACGGTGCCTTCCAGCGGCCGTTCGCTCTCCCGCTCCAGCGAAAGGACGAAGGCTTTCAGGGCCAGGACGGTCGCCTGAGTGGTCTGCATCCGCAAACTCCATCAGCCCGGAGGCGGTGTGCATCAGACTCGGCGGCGGGTCGCCGAAGAGGGAGAAGCCGCCGGGGTAGCCGTCTACCTCAAAGGTCAGCAGCCGCTGGTAGCCGGTGGCGATGTACTGCTCGGCGGTCATCTGGACCTCCGGCGTCGCCTGCCCGGAGCGGACCAGGTAGTCCAGGATGAGGACGTTGGGGTAGGTGGCGGAGGAGGTCTGCTCAAAGCAGCCGCTGGGCATCCGCAGGAGCCCCTCCAGGCCGTCTATCAGTTGCGCCGCCGGGCCGGGGTAGATTTTGACCTCCACACGGGCGGTGCCGGGGACAGCCTCATCGGGGATGGAGAGTCAGGGATCACGTCAATCTGGAGCGGCTGTTCGGCCACAGAGAGTATGCGGCTGATAGCCTCCCGGTGGTTGGCCCCGTCCACGACTTCCACCTCCAGGCCGAATTCGGCCCGCCCTTCCTCCGGCGCGCCGCCGACGAAGAAGGTTGGCAGGTCAAACCGAAACTCAAAGACGCCCTTGTCGTCGGTGGTGCCCTTCCACCGCGCCCAGCGCCAGTGCGCGGACATGCACCGTCTGACCGGGCTGGTAGATGGGCTTGTCCGAAGAGACGAAGAGTTTGTATTCCCGGACAATCTGGATGGGCCGTTCCACGAAGTCCTCCCCGGCCTTGGAGTGGGTCTCCACGATGAGCCGGGCCTGGCCCTCCACATCGGCGGGGACGGTGAACTCCACATCGGCGGTGCCGTGGGCGTCGGTGGCTCCCTGGAAGAGGGTGAGGGCTTTCCCGTCGGGCCGGCCCAGGCGGACGGTGACGTCGGCGCCGGGGATGGGTTCGCCGTCGGTGGCGGAGCGGACCAGGACGCGCAGGGCGGCCCGGCTGCCGGGGGCCCGTTTCTCCTGCCCCAGGACGATGGTCTCCTGGCGGTCTATTTGCCGGGGCAGGGCGGCGGCCCGATAGGTGGCGGCGCCGAAGATAAGGATGAGCAGGGCCAGCGCGATGGGGAGGAGGGGGCTCAGGCGCAGTCAGAGGTTCCATCCTCCGGTGCGGCGCTCCGCCTGCCGGCGCAGACGCTGGCGGATGCGCTCATCCGCCGCAACGGGCATGCGGACAGGGTCCAGGGCCGCATGGAGGGTCAGGCCCAATCCCGCGCGGAAGTCGGTCCACGGCCTGCCAGAGGAGACGGGCCTGCTCACGGGAGAGGACCACAGCCTCAGGGTTGTCCTCGTCGGGGTGGGGAGATGGTAAACGTTCCAGGTGGTCTTCTATCGCATCCCAATCGGCGGAGGGGGGCGGTCGGCGGCGCAGGTGGGCGCGGCAGCGGTTGACAGTGAGGCGATAGAGGTGGGTTTCAAAGCGGGCCGGCCCCTCCACACTGGCAGGCGACGGCCACGAGCGGTAGCGTGTTCTGATCGTTATATGCAGAGAGGGGGCAGAAGGTTCGCAGGCGGGAGGCAGGAAGAAAAGAAGAGGGTGGCAACCTGCCCGGCAACTTGCCGGTCATTGCAAGTATCCCGCGCGCGCGGGCGTAGCACAAGTTGGAACTATTCGGCCCGATGGAGATCGCCCTTTTGGCGCCGATGGGAAAGGCGAGCCCCGGCGTGACCCTCGCCGCGCGGCGGGCATTTCGCGCCCCGAATTACCGGACCGGCACGCGGATTTCCACTCCGGCGGGATTCCCGGCCTCATCCAGCACCGAGAGGTACTCGCCGGTCTGGGGGTTCCAGAGCCCGAAGAGGATTTCGTCCCGGCCTGGCTGGGGCGGACCGACGCCGGGCACGATGTGGTCGTCGTTGAGGATGTCGCCGGGCTGCCAGAGGGGGGTGGGGTAGCGGCCCATGGCCGGAGGGCTATCTCCCTGCGCGATCGTCTGCCCGTCCCGCTGATAGTGCAGGAAGACGGCGTACTCTCCGGCCAGCGGGGCGGTGGCCCGCCAGCGCAGCCGCACCCGCGCCGCGCCGTCTTCCAGAAGGGCGACCGTTGCTCCCAGCCACTCCACGCCGCCGGAGAGACGGGCCTGCGGCGGGGGGATGGGGCCGGGGCGGGTCGCCAGAAAGGCCAGATAAGTGACATACGGTTGGGGATCCTTATCGTGCTGGGAGAGGGGGCCTTCCACCACGGTGACCTCGGCGGGGTGGGGAAGGAGGGCCCAGGCGCGGGGCCAGTCGCCGTAGGGCCAGAGGAAGACGGCGGTGGGATGCCCCTCCGCTCCGCTTCGGGGCTCCCGGTGAGCCTCAAGCCCTACCGTCACCCGCTCCGGCGCGGCGACCAGAAAGCGGACCTGCGGCCACTCCTCCCAGAGCGTCGGGTCCAGATAGACGCGACCCTCCGGGCCGGCGGTAGGGATAGGTGGCGATGCCTCCCCTGACCAGCCGACGCCCAGGAAGCGGTTGATATCCGCTCCCAGCGCGACGGCGCCCCGCTCAAACCAGTAGCCGGTCATCGGGTTGCGGGCGTAGGGGCCGAAATACAGGCGTGCTCCACTGACCAGTTCCAGCCCGATGGCAATCCCACCGACCGCAAGACCGAGGAGATTCGGACGCGAACGAACGCGGATGGACGCAGATTTGACAAAAGACAAAAATTCGTGTTGATCTGCGTTCATCTGCGTCCCCATTAACATATCTAATCCCAGCGCGGGAAGGAAGGCCAGGACCGGCAGCATTCCCACCGCGCGCAGAAAGTGGGGCGCGTCCTCTGCCAGGACGGTGGGGAGGGCCATGACCGCCGTCCAGATGAGGGGGAAGGCGGTCCTTACCCCACCCCCTGGCCGAGGCCGCCGGGGGAGGGGGAAGGACATAACCACCCCCAGCAGAAACGCCGCCCCCAGCAGGGGGCCAAAGACAGGGCGCCAGGGAACGTTGTGCCGCCAGATGCGGTCGCCCCGGACGAAGAACATCCCCAGGGTGCGCAGCACGTGGCGGCCCAGCGTGCCCCACGGGTCGCCGCCGCTGATGGCGGGGTTCCAGATAGAGACCTGGTCGGGGCGGCCCGGCACTACGTCCGGATGGGAGAGCGTATAGGCGGCCAGCGGCGCCAGGACCCCCATCGCGGCCAGGGCTGCCAGGCCGATCCCCCGCGCGTGGGGCTGCAGGGCGCGGGGGCCGAGGATGGCCAGCGCATAGAGGCCGAACACCCCCAGCGCGACCGGGGTGAAGCGGGCGGCGGCGTAGGTGTAGAAAGAGAGGCCGTAGAGGGCACCGGCGGCCAGCCAGAGGCGGGGCCGGCCCGTCCGCGCCGCTCGGGCTCCCAGCCACACCGTCAGGGCGGTGACCAGGGGGAGAGTGACGGCCCGGAAGCCGACCCGGCTGAGGTGGACATGCCAGAGGGTGACGGCAAGAATCGCCGCTGCCAGCAGGCCGACGCGGCGGGAGAAAAGGGCCCGCCCGGCCGCCGCCGTCGCCGCGACGGTGAGCATACCGACGAAGGCAGAAGTGAGGCGGAGGGCAAAAGGGCTCCGCCCCAGCAGGCCCACCATCCCGGCGGCCAGATAGATGAAAAGCGGCTCACGGCCGTTGTTGGCGGGGAAATAGACCTGCAGGTGGCCCCGGAGGACGTCCACCGCATCCAGGCCGTAGTAGGCCTCGTCGTGGTAGAGGCCGGGCGGCACCCGACCGATGGCCGGAAGCCGCAGCGCAGCGGCGACCAGCAGAATCAGGGCGCCGATAAAAACCACCCTTCGCGTGGGCATTAGAGGTAATTCAACTCCTTCGCCGCCCGGGTCAGTTCATCCCGAAAGTCCGGATGGGCAATACGGATCAGCGCCTGGGCCCGTTGCCGGATGGTCTTGCCGTAGAGGTCGGCCACCCCGTATTCGGTGACCACGTAGTGGACGTGGTAGCGGGTGGTGACGACCCCCGCGCCCGGCTTGAGCATCGGGACGATGCGGCTGACCACTGTGCCGTCCTTCATTGTCGCCGTGCTGGGCAGGGCGATGATGGGCACCCCGCCCTCGGAGCGGGACGCGCCATAGATGAAGTCCAGTTGCCCCCCGACGCCGCTATACAGTTTGGGGCCG
Organism: Anaerolineae bacterium; assembly: GCA_036172315.1. Classification (GTDB taxonomy): domain Bacteria; phylum Chloroflexota; class Anaerolineae; order B4-G1; family DUEL01; genus SpSt-77. The sequence continues at coordinate 6,491 of JASFBC010000196.1, forward strand.
ATGGAATCGGCGCAGACCTGTCCCGTCAGGTCCACCTCTATGGCCGAGTTGATGGCGACCTGCCGGTAGTTCTGGGCGATGACGAAGGGGTCGTTGATGTACTCGGTGCGGCGCAACTCAATGATGGGATTATCGTGCGCCCATTCGTAGAGCCGCCGCGTCCCCAGCATGAATCCAGCGATGATCTTGCCCGGATGCAACGTCTTACGGGCGTTGGTGATGACCCCCATCTCCACCAGGTCTATCACCCCGTCGGAGAAGAGTTCGGTGTGGACCCCCAGGTCTTTTTTGTGACGGAGGAACCGCAGCACCGCGTCCGGAATCTCGCCGATGCCCATCTGCATCGTCGCGCCATCGGGGATCAGTTCGGCGATGTACTGGGCGATGCGCAGGACCACCTCCGATGGCTCACCGCTGCTCATCGGCAGTTCCATCAGCGGGTAGTCCACCGGCACGATGTAATCTATCCGACTGACGTGGATGAAACTATCCCCCAGGCAGCGGGGCATGTGGGGATTGACCTCGGCGATGATGATCCGCGCCGACTCAGCGGGCGTCTTGGTCAGGCCGGTCTCAATGCCGTAGGAACAGAAGCCGTGCTCATCAGGTGGGGAGAGGTGGACGAAGGCGACGTCCACCGGCAGGATACCCTTCTGGAACAGGAGGGTGAATTCGGAGAGGAGGACGGGGGTGAAATCGGCCCGTCCTTCCTGAACGGCCTTGCGGACGTTGGGGCCGATGAAGAGGGCGTTGGCCCGGATGTGGCCTTCCATCTCCGGCGCGACGTAGTCGCTGGCCCCGACGGTGAGGGCATGGCAGATTTCCACGTTCTCCAGTTCGCGCGCTCGTGCAACCAGTGCTTTCATCAGGACCTGGGGGACGCTGCAGTTGCCGGTCAGAAAAATCCGGTCGCCGTGTTTGATGACCCGGACGGCTTCCTCTGCGGTGGTCACCTTGCTTTCGTAAATCCGACTCCATCCGGTGGGCATAGGGTGCTCCTTCTCACTGAGGCTTGGAAGCGTGGAATGTGGCGGCCAGGGCTTCATTGACAATGCGGCCATCCCGCAGTGCCAGTCCCCGGGCCAGCGCGGGCAAGTCCGCGATGGCTTGCTCCAGCCCCACATCGGCGATGTGGCGGATGTAGGGCCAGGCAGCGTTGTTGAAGGCATGGGTGGAGGTGCGGGGAAGCACGCCAGGGGCGTTGGGAACGCAGAAATGGACAATCCCCTCTTCTATGAAGACGGGGTCCCGCAGGGTGGTGGGCCGGCTGGTCTCCACGCACCCGCCCTGGTCTATACTGAAGTCCAGGATGACGGCGCCCTTCTTCATAGAGCGGACCATCTCTCGGGTGACCAGGATGGGGGCCCGCGCGCCGGGTACCAGGACGGCGCCGACCAGGACCTCCACGAAGCGGACGACGCGGGCGATGTTAAAGGGGTAGGCCACCATAGTGGTGACACGGCCCGCAAACATTTCGTCAATGCGCCGCAGTTTTTCCTGGTTGTGGTCCAGGACGTACACGGTAGCGCCCAGGCCGTAGAAGGCGCGAGCGGCATTGGTCCCCAGGACCCCCGCGCCCAGGATGGCGACCCGGGCCGCCGGGACGCCGGGGACGCCGCTCAGCAGCACACCCCGTCCGCCCCAGTTGCTCTGCAGAAAGGTGGCGGCCAGTTGCGGCGCCATCCGCCCGGCCACCTCGCTCATTGTCCGCAGCACCGGGAGCGTGCCGTCGTCCTCCTCTATCGTTTCATAAGCGACAGCGTTGACCCTCCTCTCCAGCATCATCTCCACAGTTTCCCGGCGGGCCGCCGCCAGGTGGAGAAAACCGCAGATAATCTGCCCCTCGTGGGTCCATTCCAGTTCCTCACGGGTGGGGCGGACCGCTTTGAGCACCATATCGGCGCGCCGGTAGACCTCTTCGGTGGAGTAGACGATACGACCGCCCGCCCGCTCGTAGTCGTAGTCGGAAAAACCGGAGCCTTCACCGGCTCCCTTCTCCACGTAGCAGACATGCCCGGCGCGGGTGAGCAGGTTGACGCCGTAGGGAGTCAGCCCGACCCGCATTTCCAGTTCTCGTCGTTCTTTGGGAATGCCGATGATCATGCGAGACTCCTTTCTGGAGTGAGAGATGAACGCAGCCCAAGATTTCCTCTTGCGGTCGTTACAGGGCAAACTCTGCGCCTTTGCGCAGCGCCTGTTTGTTCAGGGGTAACCATTGCCGATGCCGCTCCGCCAGGTGGTTATCCAGCGCCTGCTCCAGCGCCTCCAGCGGCAGGATGCCCAGGGCTTTCGCCAGCGCGCCCAGGCAAATCATATTGGCGAGCCGCACGTTGCCCATCTCTGTCGCCAGTTCCGTCGCCGGGACGTAGAGGACGCGGATGTCGTCCCGCTGGCTCCGGTTAGGGACGAGGGACTGGTTGACCACCAGGACGCCGCCGGGTTTGAGCATCGGCTCAAAGGCCTCAAAGGAGGGGATATTCATCACAATGGCGGCGCTGGGGCGGCGGACCAGGGGCGAACCGATCTCCTGGTCGGAGATGATGACGGTACAGCGGGCCTTCCCGCCTCGCATCTCTGGGCCGTAGGAGGGAATCCAGGTGACGTGTAACCCGGCGTCCATCGCGGCGTAGGCCAGTACCTGTCCGGCGAAAAGGGTCCCCTGACCGCCAAAGCCAGAGATGATGATTTCTTCCTGCATGGGTACCTCCGTGGGATTGCAGGCCTGACAGCCCGTAACGCAGGCTGTTAGCCTGCGCTACCTGTGCTCGCGCTCCATCAGCGCACGCACCTCCTCGGCTACTTTGGTGTCGCCCAGAGGGTAGTAGGGCACCATATTCTGTTTTGCCCATTCCAGTGCCTGCACCGGCGACATGCCCCAGTTAGTGTTGCAGGTGGAGAGGATTTCCACCATAGAGAAGCCCAGGCCGGCCAGTTGGACCTGGAAGGCCAGTTTGATGGCTTTTTTGGTGCGCCGGATGCCTGGCACATCCAGCACTGCCTGCCGGGTGACGTAGGCCGCGCCGGAGAGCATGCCGATCAGTTCGGCCATCTTCATCGGCCAGCCCGCCGTCTCCACATCCCGCCCGCGCGGGGAGGAGGTGGTGACCTGCCCGGGCAGGGTGGTGGGGGCCATCTGCCCGCCGGTCATCCCGTAGATGGCGTTGTTGACGAAGATGGTGGTGATCAGTTCCCCCCGGTTGGCGGTGTGGATAATCTCCGAGGTGCCGATGGCGGCCAGGTCGCCATCCCCCTGGTAGGTGAAGACCACTTTGTCCGGGCTGACCCGCTTGATGCCGGTGGCCATCGCCGGGGCCCGCCCGTGGGCCGCCTCGCAGAAGTCCATATTGAAATACTCGTAGGCCAGCACCGCGCACCCCACCGGCGCCACGCCGATGGTCCGCTCCCGGATGCCCAGTTCGTCAATCACCTCGGCGATGAGCCGGTGGATGACTCCGTGAGTACAGCCGGGGCAGTAGTGGGTGAACTTCGGCGTCAGACTCTCCGGGTATTTGTAGATCAGTTCCATATCGGGAGGGATTTCCCGTCCGGTTTCCATCTTGTACCTCCTCAGTTCTCCCGTTTCTTGCCTACAGGGAGGCCAGGGGCCGTTTCAATATGTAACTATTCAGCCCGATGGCGATCGCCCTCCTGGCGCCGATGGGAAATCGGCCTCCCTACCGCAGACCACAGACCATAGACCACAGACGACGGTGGTCGGTGGTCTGTCGTCGGTGGTCTGTCATCCGTCGTCTGTCGTCCATCTGGAAAGGAGAGCGCAGGCCCAGGGAGGCGGACTTTCCGTCAGCGCTGAATAGTTACCTCCTGTTTACCCTTTTACTTCTGCGTTCAACTCCTCCAGTTGGGGCAGAATCTCATCGGGCAGCGGGATGATGCCGCCCATCCGGCCGTAGAAGCGGACGGGGCAGCGGCCCTCCACCGCCAGCCGGACGTCTTCCAGCATCTGCCCGGCGTTCATCTCCACCACCAGTATCCCTCGCACCCGGGCGGCCAGTTCGGCGATGCGGGCCGATGGGAAGGGCCAAACGGTGATGGGACGCAGAAGGCCAACCTTCAGCCCCTTCGCCCGCGCCTCCCGTACCACCGTCTGGCAGACCCGCCCGACGGTGCCGAAGGCCACCAGCAGAAGGTCGGCATCTTCGGTGGAGTACTCCTTCCAGCGGACCTCGTTGGCGGCAATTTGGCGCAGCTTGGCCTGCAGGCGCAGGTTGACCTTTTCCATCTCCTCTTCCAGCAGGTAGAGGGAGGTGATGATATTCGGCTGGCGGCCCTTCGCGCCGGTCAATGCCCAGGCAGGCCGCTCTTCGGGCTTGCGGACGGGGCGCATCGGCGGCATCTCAACCGGCTCCATCATCTGGCCCAGAGAGCCATCGGCCAGAACCATCGCGATGGTCCGGTACTTGTCCGCCAGGTCAAAGGCCAGAATGGTCAGGTCTATGGCCTCCTGGATGTTCCCCGGAGCCAGGACGATGGGGTGGAAGTCGCCGTGCCCGGCCATTTTCACGGCCTGGAAGTAATCCCCCTGGGAGGGGGCGACGTTCCCCAGGCCGGGCCCGCCCCGCATCACGTTGACGATGACAGCGGGCACTTCGGAGCAGGCGATGTACGAAAATCCCTCCTGCATCAGACTGATGCCGGGACTGGAAGAGGACGTCATCACCCGGGCGCCGGCGCAGGCAGCACCGTAGACCATATTGATAGAAGCCACTTCGCTCTCTGCCTGCAGAAAGACCCGTCCCAGTTCGGGCAGGCGGCGGGCCAGGTGCTCCAGAATCTCGGTCTGCGGAGTGATGGGATAACCGAAGAACGCCTCCGCTCCTGCCCGGACGGCGGCCTCTGCGATGGCAGCATTGCCTTCCCACAGTTCTTTTGCCATAGGGGCCCTCCCCAATCACTCACCGGTTGCTACAGCGGTGGCAGGTTGCTCCCGGCGGACTTTCCGGCGATAGACGGTGAAGACCACGTCGGGGCAGATGGTCGCGCACATCGCGCATCCTGTACATGCTTCGGGGTCCGTCACCTCTACGGGTCGGTAGCCCCGGATGTTGAAGCGGCCGTCGGCTAGTTTCAGAATGTGCACGGGGCAGACGGAAACACAGAGTTGACATCCCTTACAGCGGTTCTCGTCTATGATGACCATACCTTTTGCGGCCATATTTCCGCTCCTTTCCGAAGGGGACATTCTCTCCCCCCAATAATCATAACACCCCCACCTGGCTATAATCCCCCAGGTTCATCTTGAAGGCTTTGGGCTTCACCGGGGAGCGGGTCAGCACCACGTTGCGTCCGATCAGACTGTCCTGGAGGCGGGCGGGAAGGTCGCGGATGACGCTGTGCTCCAGTACGATGGAGTGCTCAATCTCGCTGTTCTCCACCACCACGTCGTGATAGATGGAGGTGAAGGGGCCGATATAGGAGTTGACGATGCGGGAGCGCTCGCCGATGATGGTCGGCCCCCGCACCACGCTGTTGATGATTTCCGCGCCCCTCTCCACCGTCACCCGGCAATCCACCTCCGAGTCCCGGTCTACAAACCCTTCTATGGCAGGGGTCAGTTCCTGGAGTACCATGCTGTTGGCCTCCAGCATGTCGCCGGGTTTCCCGGTGTCAATCCACCAACCGCGATGAACGTACGGGAAGACTTTGTAGTCATGCTCCACCAGCCACTGGATGGCGTCGGTGATTTCCAGTTCGCCCCGCCAGGAGGGCTTGATTTCGTCCACGGCCTGGTGGATGTGATGGTCAAACATATAGATGCCCACCAGGGCCAGGTCGGAAGGGGGCTCTTTCGGTTTTTCTATCAGCTGCACCACCCGTCCCTCCCCGTTCAGCACGGCCACGCCATATTGCTCCGGGTGCTCCACCCGGGTCAGCACAATCTGGGCATTCCAGTCCGATTCCCGGAACTGGCGGACCAGTTCGGCGATGCCGCCCTGGATGACGTTATCCCCCAGGAACATCACGAAGGGGTCATCGCCCAAGTAGTCCCGGCTCACCTTGACCGCGTGGGCCAGGCCCAGCGGCTGGGGCTGATGGATGTAGGTGACTTTGACCCCCCAGCGGTTCCCCCGCCCGACGGCGTTCTTGATCTCCTCGGCGGTATCGCCGACGACGATGCCGATGTCGGTGATGCCGGCATCCCGGATGGCCTCAATGACGCGGAAGAGGATGGGTTTGTTGGCTACCGGGATCAGTTGCTTGGCGCGAGTATAGGTCAGCGGATAGAGACGGGTACCCTTGCCGCCGCTCAAAATCAGTCCCTTCAAGGTCACCTCCCCAAAACAGGTGACAGTCACCTTGGGGGTGACTGTCACCTGGAATACTCATGCCTCTCCCCGGGCGCCTCCTAAAAGGCCGGCCAGCCGCCGGACGTGGGCCTTTTCCTCGCGGATAATCTCGTTGACCAGGGGCCGGTCGGCTTCGCGCATCAGTTCCCGCAGGTCGTAGTAGAAGAGCAGGGTATCCTTGGTCTCCTCAATCCGCAATGCCATATTGATGGCTTCCGCTGCTGTAAAGACTGCCATATCGCTCCTTTCCATTTAGTCTATTCGTACGAACTTCTCCCGTTGGGCTCCACAGACGGGGCATTCATCGGGAGGTTCGCCTTCGGCCACGTAGCCGCAGACGTCACAGACGTAGTAGGTGCAGGGTTCCTCCCGAAGCATACAACTGATGGCCCGTTTGTACAAAGCCGCGTGGGCTTCCTCCACATCCCGTGCCCGGCTGAAGACCAGAGCGGCCCGCCGGTCCCCTTCCTCCTCCGCTTCCTGGATGAAGCGGGTATAGGCGATGCCGCTGGCGAACCGCTCCCGCTCAAAGGAGGATTGCAGGTTCTCTTCGGTGGAGCGGATGACGGCCTCACCCATCAGCCGCAGGGCCATATCAGCGTGGATGCCTTCGGCATAGGCGACGGCGCGGAAAAGCCGCGCGACGTCCGGGTATCCCTCCTCCTCCGCTTTACGGGCGAAGGCCAGCAGCCGCCGGTGGGCTTTGGCCTCACCGACGAAGGCTTCGTAGAGGTTGCGCTGGGTCTTCTCTCCCATCGGGTTCTCCTCAAGCGGTCACCCGATCCCAGTCCGGGTTTTCCTCCATCAGGAGGTCGGCATAGGCAGAGACGTCGGTCCTGCGCTCCATCAACTGCCGGATGGGGGAAGTGAGTTCCCGTTCGTTGAGGAGGATGGCGCCGACGATGCGGCCATCCCGTAGGGCCAGTTTGCGATAGCGGCCGTTCTGCGGGTCGGCGCGCCGGAGTTGGAGCAAGTCATCGCCCTCTGCCACGCACTCACCCAGCGAAGTCAACTCGGCGCCGACGACCTTAAGGGTGGTGGCAGGGAGGGTGCCGGAGTAGACGGTGCTCCCCGGCGCTACCATATTCGCGGCGGCCGCGCGCGCCTGCTCTATGGCGGCGGGGGCGATGCCGTAGACGATGCCGCCGGCCTCCGCCACGTCCCCGGCAGCGTAGACATCGGGCGCACTGGTCTGGAGATACTCGTCCACCACCACACCCCGGTTCACCCTCAGACCGGCCTGGCGAGCCAGCGCCACATCGGAGCGGATGCCGGTGGAGAGGACCACCAGGTCAGCCGGGAACTCCCGCCCGTCCTTGAGCCGCACGGCCTGCACTGCGCCGTCTCCCCCGATCTCCTCGGTGATGGCCCCGGTGACGGTCTGGATATCCATCTTCCGGAGAAGCGCCTCCAGTACGATCGCTCCTTCCCGATCTAACTGGCGGGGCATCAGGTGGGGGGCGAACTCTAGGACGGTCACCTCCAGCCCCAGGGCACGCAGCGCCCGCGCCGTCTCCAGCCCCAGGAGGCCCCCGCCGATGACTCCGCCCCGGCGGGCGGACTGGGCCCACCGGCGAATGGCCCGGGCGTCATCCAGCGTGCGCAGGGTGAAGACGCCCCGCTGGTCAACCCCTCCTATCGGTGGCTTCCAAGCCAGACCGCCGGTGGCCAGCAGAAGCCGGTCGTAGGGGACTTCGGTGTCATCGGCCAATCGCAGACGATAAGCGGAGGGGTCCAGTTCTACCACCGGAGCAGCCAGGTGGACGCGGATGCCCTGCTGTTCGTACCACTCCGGAGGGCGGTAGAAAATATCGGCCTCGGCGACGATGCCGGCGATGTAATCGGGCAATTGAGGACGGCGGTAGTAGGGGTAAGGCTCTGCCGCGTAGATATGGACCTCAGCCCCTGGCTGGGCACGCGCGATGGACTGGGCTGCCGTAACTCCAGCGACGCCGTTGCCAATGATGACGTATCGGTCCATGAAATGCCGGTCCGTTTACACCTTCTCAAACATATCCTTCGTCGCGCCGCAGTCGGGGCAGGTCCAGTCTTCCGGCAGGGCTTCAAAGGGGGTTCCGGGAGGGATTCCACGATTGGGGTCCCCTTTGGCGGGGTCATAAATGGCCTTTGGCCGATGCCGGCGATTGTAGGCATCGCGCGCCAGTATGAGCAGCGGCGTCCCAATGATGGCGAGTATCAACCACTGCGCTGCAGCCATCGTCAGCCTCCAAACCACTGTCGCACCAGCCCGGAACCCATCTGGACCGCCGAGTAGGCCAGAAGGCCGGCCATGCCCCAGCGCAGGACGGCGCTCGAGATGCGCCGGTCCAGGATCGAGCCGATAAGGGCCCCGACGAAGGCACCGGCGGTGATGGGGAGGGTTGGCACGGGAAGCAGCGTACCCCGGCACCAGTAGGTGAACGCTCCCGTCAGCGCCGTGATGCCAACGAGCAGATTGCTCGTCGCGGTCGCCGTCTTGAAAGGCTTGTGGAGCACAAGGTACAGGGCGGGAACGATGACGATGCCTCCCCCGATG
>JASFBC010000197.1:0-1442 GCA_036172315.1 Anaerolineae bacterium
GGAACTTACAGACCTACATTCCGTGGAATTGGGAGAGACACAGTTACCGAAACGACATCGCGACACTGGCCTATGTGGGCTCATCGCTGTGGTGGGCAGGAATGGTCAAGGATGGTGCACGGTGGGATTTCAAGGGCCAGATCAATAGGGAATTCTACAGAGAGTTCAACAAAAAGGGAGGTATCGTACTGTGCGATTTCAGCGAATGCAGGTGGTACGAATATTCGATGCCTGGGAACATCTTCTATGCGTACGTGGGGAGAGTTGCGGGGTTTAGCGAATGGGACATCCGAGCCGGCGCGATCTATGCGCAACAGGTTGATCCAGAAGACGACCCCGCGCTCAATGATTGGTTGGGGCTTAACCGATGGGGATTGGGTCTGGACCAGGCAAGCGACCAGGCTGCTATTGAGTTAGGTTTTATGATGTACGGTCTGACACGAGGGGCCTCGGATGAGATAACGGTGCGGTACGCCTTCAAAACAGCCCTCTTGATTCATAAGGGCCGGCTGGCAGTTGGTCAGAAGCCAATTGACCCATATGTGCCCAAATATCCCATTGGGCCGGATGGCCAAGAATTCCCTTTACGCTACTTTGATGGGAAAAACGTAATGGGGTGGATGGGAGAATGATGAGAAAATCACTACTTCCAGTAGTCTTGCTCGCTTGGTTGAGCTTGTGTGCATATTGTGCCAGATCTCAGCCTCCCGTGGGGTATCCGCCAATTGATCAACTACTGATTGATGAGTCGCCCTTTCCCGAAGGATGGGTGGCTACGGAACCAAGTTGGGGGTGTCCTCCACTGGCCCCTTGGAGTGAGCCTCCGAGAAGAGTCGAATGCATTAGCAGGGGATTCTACACACACTTTGGAGGTGGGGCCGCTGCCGGCATGTCGATTCAACGGTTTAGCAACTCACGAGCGGCTGCCAGGGAGTATGAGCAAAGGATCGCTGTCACTTTTCGAATTCGGGATAGGGAATATGATACGCCTTGGGAGGTTCCAGCCGAGTTGTCATTTGACAGCTCAGTGGCTGATCGGTATCGCTATGGATGTGCTACCGTCGGGTACTATTCCCGAGTCGAGTGTGAATATGTGGCTCAATATAGATTATATATTGTTAGCTTCTCGGTTGCCATTTACAATACTAATGTAATCACGTCCACCGATCTGCTTCCTGTATTTCAGGCTATTGATGAGCGTATGGCATTGGCTTTAGATGATAAGTAGTAGGCGCAGAGGAGCCGCAGGGCCAGCAGCCGGCGGAGTCCCTCACCCGCTCCATCACCACCACCTACGACCCCCTCCACCGGCTGACCGAAGCGCAGTACTCCACCGGCGAATCCTTCGCCTACGCCTATGATGCCGTTGGCAACCGCACCGCCTACACCGTCACCACCCCGCTTGCCGGAACCGCCGTCACCACGTATACTTACGATGCGGC
>JASFBC010000198.1:0-46458 GCA_036172315.1 Anaerolineae bacterium
TTCGGCCTGTTTTTGATCACCCTCGCGGGTAACTATTCAGCGCTGACTGAAAGTCAGCCTCTCTGGGCCTTTGGCCGGAGGACGGCCTGGGCCGTCCGTTCAAGACGGACAACAGACGACCAGGGCTTATCAATGCTCTAACATATACTGAGCCAGGCAAGGCCCCGGTTTGAACGAGCCGGGGCCGCTCTTTGCCCATCTGGAATGTAACGGAAGCCTTGCTGACGAATCCAATTGATCGCCGCACACCGAAAGGCATGCAGCGGACGGCCAATCTTCCGGGCATGGCCCTGATCTTCCTGATCGGTCACGTCCAGCATCCAAAAGACGCCATTCCCAATCTCCCAATGACCCCGCGTCCAGCGGCTGAGTTGTTCAGGAGTGGGTTCCGGCCCTCGCTTTGTCCCGTACACGACCACAACCTCCTGCGGGCTTCCCTCGCCCTGAGAGAGGGGTTCTCCGCCGACGGACCACTCCATACCGATCTGGCAGGGGGTGTCGGCTCCGGGAACCCCTTGTCTTCTCTGGACGTCTTGAACATTGACAGAAAATTCTTACCCAACCAAGGGGAGGTCAGATGAGGGACGTATCTCGATCCCCGGGCAACAATCCGCAATCCAGAGCCACCATTATCGCATTTCTGAGCATTCTCCTCATTCTCCTGGCGCTGTGTCTCCTCGGCGCGGCTCTCTTGACCAGCCGATATACCCCATTCCCAACCCCGATGCCGCCCCCGGCCACTCCCTCTATACGGTTTACCCCAACTACCGCCGCCCCGGGTTCTCCCGTCACCGTGGACGGCGAGGGCTGGAAGCCGGGGGACACCGTCTTCGTCGGCCTGGAGGGCCCGGACGGCCGGCGGACCGCCCTGGCATCCGCCGCAGTGGGGGCGGACGGTCGGTTCACGGCGGTGTTCGTGGTACCTCCAGAGATGGGTGCAGAGCCAAAAGCACTCCCTCTTGCGGTGTGGTCCGCTACGACCGGGACAGCGGTGAGGGCCTCTCTCCCCATTATCGTGACGGAAACACCCACCTCTGTTCCCACCGCCACCCCAACTCCGCCACCCTCCCCTGAGCCTACCGCGACGTCCACCCCCTCTCCGCCTCCCCCAACCCCGATTCCCACCCGAAGGCCGACTCCCCGACCCACTACTCCGCCTGCCGCCTGGCGTGGGGAGTACTTCGCCAACATCTCACTGGCAGGTCCTCCAGCGTTAGTCCGAAACGATACCGAAATCCGGTTCGACTGGGGCGGGGGAGCACCGGCTCCCGGCCTCCCCACCGACAACTTCTCCATCCGCTGGACCCGCACCGCAACCTTTGAAACCGGCCTGTATCGCTTCCACGCCGTCGTGGACGACGGGGTGCGCATCTACGTAGACACCACTCTGGTGCTGGATGCCTGGCAAGACGGGGCTCAGCGGGAAGTGACAGCCGATTGTAAAATCCCGACGGGCTCCCATACCCTGCGCGTGGAGTACTACGAACGCAGTGGCGGCGCCGTCATCCAGGTCTGGTGGGAGAAACTGACGGCCTACCCCGACTGGAAGGGGGAATACTGGCCCAACCGAACCCTGAGCGGCAACCCGGTGCTGGTACGGAACGACGAAAGTATCTCTTTTAACTGGGAGGCCGGCTCCCCTGCGCCCGGCATCCCTGCCAACGGCTTCTCTGCCCGCTGGACGCGCACGCACCCCTTTGAGGGAGCCACGTACCGATTCCACATCATCGTAGATGACGGAGCGCGCATGTGGGTGGACGACCAGTTAATCCTGGACTCCTGGCACGACGGCAGTACCCGGGAGATCACGGTGGACTACGCTCTGGTGCAGGGGACTCATGGTCTGCGGGTAGACTACTATGAGAACACGGGTGACGCGCGCATTCAGGTGTGGTGGGAGAAAATCGCCTCCCCGTCCTACCCGGACTGGAAGGGGGAATACTGGCCTAACCCCACCCTGAGCGGGACCCCCGTCCTAGTGCGTAACGATCGGGCCCTGGACTTTGATTGGGGTACGGGGTCGCCGGCATGGGGTCTTCCGGCGGATAACTTCTCCGCCCGCTGGACCCGCCAGGTGACCTTTGAGCCGGCTCGCTATCGCCTGTTCGCCCAGGCCGACGACGGGGTCCGGATATTTGTGGATAATACGCTGATATCGGACGAGTGGCATCCCAGCGATGCCAGCAGGGTCTACACAGTGGACCTGCTGCTGACCGGGGCTCGTCGGCTGACGGTGGAATACTATGAGGCGACTGGGAGGGCGCTCTTGAAATTTTGGTGGCAGCGGATCGGCGATTGGCCCACGCCCACGCCGACCAGAACTCCTACCTCCACCCCTACACCAACCGCCACGCCCACTGGCACTCCTACTGCCACGCTGACCCCGACGCCTACGCCCACCCCCACTCCTTCTCCGACGCCAACCGACACCCCAACCCCCACGCCGACGCCGACCGAAACCCCTACCCCGACGCCGACACCATAGGGGGGCCGGGCCGCAGACACAGTGCGGCGGCGGCCCTGCGGGCCGCTGCCCCCTAATTCCCCAACTGGGTACACATAGCCTGGACTGCGGCCTGGAGTCCAGTAAGTCATTCCAACCGGGCGAGCAAATGTTCCATCAGTTGGAGAAATCCTGCCTCAAAGCGTAGATAAAAGTTGACCGGCGAAAGCATATGTAATCGTAGGCAAATTCGCCAATTCCCCTCGCATTCATCTCCGTTAGGAAGTCGCTAAACCTGTTCAGGGGATGTTCAATATTATCGGGCTGGACCATCCCCTTTTGGGGAGAATAACCACCTACCAGGCGGTGGTTTCGTCCTCGCCCCACCCCCGGCCCTTCGGGCGGCGAAGTCGCTGGGGGTGGGGTAAGGATACCCCCACCAGCCCTATATCCCGACTCGCGTCCGGACCTCCATGTTTCCGGATTCCTCGCCTTGTGATATAATATACGGCGCGCAACCCGATCTTCGGGCCAGATGCCAGGCGAAGGACAATCCGCGTTCCCCTGCGCCAATCTGCACCCTACTTCCGATGAGGAGGCAATATGGGCATCCGACTGGACTGGCTTCACGGCATTTTCCCCGCCCTGGTGACCCCTTTTGATCCCAAGACAGAGGAAATAGACGAAGAGGCATACCGTCGGCTCATCCGGCATGTCCTGCCCCACGTGGACGGCGTGGTGACCAGCGGGACGACCGGCGAATTCCCCTACCTGACCCGCGCCGAGCAGCGGCGGCTGGTGGAGATCGCGCGGGAGGAGGTGGGGGAGAAACGAGTCATCGCCGGATGTGGTGCCTCCGGCACCGCCCAGGCGCTGGCCCTGGCCCAGGATGCAAAGGAGGCTGGCGCAGATGCTATCCTGGTCGTCACCCCCTACTTCCTCCACCCGTCCGACAAAGAGGTCTACCAGCACTTCTACGACATCGCCACCCAGGTGGACATCCCCCTTATTCTCTATAATATCCCCCAGGTGGTGGACGCGGTCCTGCCCCGCAATGTGGTGGAGGACCTGGCGGATCTGCCCAACGTCGTCGGGCTGAAGGACTCCTCCGGCGACCTGACCTACACGCTGGAAATCCTGGAGTACGCCGGCGACCGCATAGACGTCCTGGTGGGCCACGACGAGGTGGTGATCGCGGCCCTGGCTGCCGGAGTGAGCGGGATGATTCTGGCCAGTGCCCAGGTCTATCCCGAGATCTGGCGGGAGGTGTACCGGTTGGTTCAGGAGGGCCGTCTGAAAGAGGCCCGGGCGCTCCAGCGGAAGGTGCAGAAACTCTCCCGCATCTTCTGTCGCCACGGCGGCGGCGTAGCGGTCAAGGCGGCCCTCAATATGATGGGCATCCCGGTCGGGTCGCCCCGTCGGCCCCTCAAGAGCGCGGGGGGCGCCCTCATCCACGAGACCCGGGCCGAGATCCAACTGGAACTGGAGAAACTGGGCAAAATCCCGGTCGCCGACGAGCCTTTTGAGTACCCCGGCGGTCCGCTGGAGGGCCGCTTCGGCGACCTGGAACTGACGCCGGGGGACATCCGCCAGTACGGCCTGCGGGTGGGGACGGGCACGGCGGGCGAGGGCGTGAATCGGGTGCAGTTGGACCTGATCGCGGGCCGGAAAGAGACCCCCCTGGGCGATGCCTACGCCCTCCAACTCACCTACCCGCTCCACGGCCGGGAAGCGCTGACGGCCATTCTGGAGCCCGGCCTCACCGTCCGACCGGCGACGCTGCTGCTCCCGACGCTTCCCCAGAAGAACCTGCGCCAGGCCAATATGATCTACGGCCCCACCCAGTCCGCGCTGGCGCAGGCCATCGTGGACGCGCTGGAGGCTGGCCTGATCCCTGCCTCCGCCGTTGACGAAGAAGTGATGATCGTTCTGGCAACGGTCCACCCGAAGGCGCTGGACCGGCATGCCCTTTACCGGAGCGTCTACGAAGCCGCGCGCGCGGCCATCGCACAAGCGTTTGTAGCGCAAGGTTAACCTTGCGCCACAAGGAGGACCTATGGGCTACAAGACCGACTGGTTCCGGGGTATCTACCCCGCCCTGGTGACCCCCTTCACCTGGGACAATCGCCTGGACGAGGAGGCGTACCGGCGGCTCATCCGCTTCGTCCTCCCCCATGTGGACGGCGTCGTCCCCTGCGGCACCACGGGCGAATTTTCGTATATGACCATAGAGGAGCGCCGGCGCGCCATTGAAGTCTGCCTGGACGAGGTGAACGGCCGGGTGCCGGTCCTGGCAGGCACTGGCTGCCCTTCCACACGGGAGACCCTTCAACTCACCCAGTGGGCGCGGGACGCGGGTGTCACCGGCATCCTGGTCGTCGCGCCGTATTACCTCAAGCCCACCTTCAACG
The DNA here is from genome assembly GCA_036172315.1 of Anaerolineae bacterium. Taxonomy (GTDB): domain Bacteria; phylum Chloroflexota; class Anaerolineae; order B4-G1; family DUEL01; genus SpSt-77. The sequence continues at coordinate 4,855 of JASFBC010000198.1, forward strand.
AGGTCTACGACCACTTCCGCGCGCTGGACAGATTGGGGGTCCCCATCGTCATCTACAACATCCCCCAGTGCGCCGGGACCCACTTCCGCTGGTGGACGGCGGAGGGGATGCTCCTGGACCTGGAGAACGTGGTGGGGATCAAGGACTCCTCCGGGGACATGCCCTTCTTGGAGGCGCTCTTTGAGAAGGTGAAGGGTCGGGTGGGCATCTTCGTGGGGCACGACGAGATTGTCCAGGCGGCGCTGGCAGCGGGCTGCGACGGCGCCATCCTGGCCTCCGCCAACCTCATCCCCGACATCTGGCAGACTATCTACCGGGCCACTCTGGAGGGCGACCTGGCGACGGCCCAGGAGTGGCAGGCAAAGATCCAGAAACTGGTGCGCATCGTCGCCACCTGTGGCCCGACCCAGGCCGTCAAGGAGGGGCTGGAGATGATGGGAATTCCGGTCGGCGTCTCCCGTCACCCCATCCTGCGGGGTGGGAGTTTCCGGCGGGAGGACTACGAGGAACTGCGGATGCAACTGGAGATGTTGGGGAAAATCCCGCAGGCCGATGTGGTCTACGACCTGGGGGAGCGGCAGGTGACGACGCGCCTCGCCGCCACGCCCCATACCCCTCGCCACGTCTCCGGCTGGGCCCTGCGGGTGGGGGAAGGGTTCGCCGGCCCGCCCTTCCACGAAATCGCCCACGTGGACCTGCTCATCGGTCGGCGGGACGGGCCCGTCGGGCGGGCCATCGCCCGCTCCTTGAGGGGCTGGGGCACCGAGCGGGGCCTGAAGGTCATCTCCGAGCGCCCGCTCATCCTCCTGGTGCCGACGGTCACCATCCGGACGGCCCGTCAGCGGCAACTCTTCTACGAGTTCGCCGCCGAGGGTATCCTGATGGCCGTCCGCCAGAACATAGAGAACGGCTTCCTGCCGGAGGCGGCGCTGGACGACCTGGCTCTCATCGTCAATGCCTTCGTCCATCCGGCCGCGTCCATCGGGCGGCGGGTGATGCTCAATAACTACAAGGCCACCGTCCAGGCGCTGCGGAAGGCCATAGAGGACCGGCCCACGCTGGAGCAACTCTTTGAGGAGAAGGCGGCTGCCCGCCATCCCTTCCGGTACGCGCCGTGAAGTAGCGCAACTCCTGGAGAGTTGCGCTACATCACTGTCCAAGCGCTGCGGAAGGCCATAGAGGGCTGGCCCCCGCCGGAGCAACTCTTTGAGAAAAAGGCGGCTGCCTGCCATCCCTTCCGCTATGCGCCGTAAAGTAGCGCAACTCCTGTGGAGTTGCGCTACATTTTTGCTGGCCGCAGGTCTTGAATCTCCAGTTCCAGGCGGACCTCTCCGTTCCACTCGTTTTCCCGCAAGTGGTAGACCACATCCACCCGCTCCGGCAGGCGGCCGGCCCATTCTCCCTGCCGGAAGGCGATGCCATCCCACCACACCCCTCCGTCCGAAAGGGTCAATTTCAGATGGGTACCGTCCCCTACAGGCCGCTGCCGCTCTACCCGAACGTTGCGGCTCAAGAGCATCGGCTCGGGATTCCCCTCCCCATACGGACGAAGGGCCTGCAATGCCTTCCAGAGCGCCCCGTTGACTTCTCTCAGGGGGACTTCGGCGTCAATCTCCAGGGCCGGGACCGGTTCCCTGCCCTCCAGTTCCCTTGCGGCGATCTCCAGGAGGCGGCGCTTCAACTCTTCCAGATGACGGGTAGGAACGGCGAACCCGGCGGCAGCGGCATGGCCCCCGTGGCGGATGAGCAGGTCGGCGCACTCGTCCAGCGCGCGGGTGATGTGGAACTCCGGGATGGAACGGGCCGACCCTTTGCTGATCTCCTCCCCCCGCTTCACAATCACGGCGGGACGGTAGAACTCCTCCACCAGTCGGGAGGCGACCAGTCCGACCACTCCGACGGGAAACTCCGGGCCGGCGACGAAGAGCAGGGGAGGAAGAACCTCCTGCTCCAGGACGGTGGTGCGCGCCCGCTCCTGCACCTCTCGGGTCAGCCGCTGCCGCTCCTGGTTCAGTTCGTCCAGTTCCCGGGCCAGGGCCTCTGCCTCCTGGGGGGAATCGGTGGTCAGCAACCGGTACGCCTTTTCGGCGTGGGCGATCCGTCCGGCGGCGTTCAGGCGGGGGCCCAGCGCGAAGCCGATGTGCCACGTATCCACTTGACCGGGCCGTAGGCCGGATTGGCGGATCAGCGCCTCCACGCCGACGCGCGGCGCTCGATTCAGCCGCTCCAGCCCTCGGTGGACCAGATGCCGGTTCTCGCCGGTCAGCGGAGCCAGGTCCGCCACCGTCCCCAGCGCCACCAGGTCCAGCAAATCCTCTTCCTCCAGGGGGAGGCTGCCGGGCAGGGGGATCTGGCGGTTGGCCCGGAGGAGAGCCTGGGCCAGTTTATAGGCCAGGCCGACCCCGGCCAGCCCTTCATAGGGGTAGGGGCATTCCTCCTGGTGGGGGTTCACCACCGCTACCGCCTCCAGCGGCTCCGTCCCCACCAGGTGGTGATCGGTAACGACCACGTCCATTCCCCGACGGCGGGCATAGGCGATCTCGCGGGGGAAACGGACACCGCAGTCCACGGTGATCAGCAGGCGGGTTCCGGCCCTCGCCAGTTCTTCTATGGACCGCATATTCAGACCGTACCCTTCCTTTACCCGATGGGGGATATAGGGGCGGACGTTCGCGCCCAGGGCCTGGAGCGTGGTGGTCAGCAGGGCTGTAGCCGTTACCCCGTCGGCGTCAAAATCGCCGTAGACGGCGATGGGCTCTTTTCCCCGGATGGCCTGCCGGGTCCGGGCCACAGCCCGATGCATCCCGTAGAGGGTGAAGGGATTATCCGGGCCGGACCGCCGCTCCAGAAACGCCCGCGCTTTTTCCGGGTCTGTTTCCCGGCGGTAAAGAATCTGGATAACCACCGGATGGAGGTCGGGGAAATGGACACGGTAGGCATCGGGCACAGGTGGGGGAAGGTTCCAGCGATATGGCGTGGGCATGGCTTTGATTCCTGACCGGGTTGTGTGATTCGGTCACAATACAGAGAGTCAGTATAGGGTTAAGGTATTATATTGTACCACGAGCGAAGGGAAAGGCAAGGAGACCGGCACACGCATACGCATACCGATGCCACGTCTGGGGCGCCCACACCCGCCCAGCCAGCGGCTCCCGCGTCAGCCACACCCCCGCCCAGGGGTCGTAGAGCCGATAGCCGAACTCGTAGAGGTTCAGGTGCTCGTCCCACTCCTTGCCACTGAAGGTGTAGGGGTTGTGCGGGTCGGTGAAGGAGCCGGGGGCCGGGAGGAGTCGACCGTAGGCATCGTACCGGTAGTTGTGGATTGTAGGCGTAGTCTATTCCCTGCGCGTTCGGCCCCGGCGGGCCCGGCCAGTTCAGGTTGACCCGGTTACCATCGGCATCGTAGGTATAAACGAAGCGCTGGGTCCCCTCCGGCGGGCCGCTCCCCCGCAGTGCCTCTAACAGCCGGTCCGCCGCATCGTAGGTATAGGTGACCTCAAAGCCGTCCCCCGGCCGCTGCGTGGTCTGGTCGTCGTTGGCCCACCACCTTGTGCGGTTGCCCGCCGCATCGTACTCGTAGACGGCCTGGAAGCCCTCGCTGTCGGTCACGCCGGTCAGCCGCCGCAGCGGGTCGTAGGCGTAATACTCCACCACCACCGGCGGGTTGCGCCAGCCATAAGTGGCCGTCATCACCGTCCGCAGCCCCACTCCGTTCACCTCGTAGGCAAAGGCGGCAATGACCGTCCCATCCAGGCGGCGGCTGGTCAGCGAGAGCAGCCGGCCCGCCCGGTCGTAGGCCGCCTCGGCCACAGTGGAGTTGGGGTTGTGCTGCCGCACCACCTGCCCAACCCCGTCCCGCTCGTAGCGGGTGGTGTGACCATAAGGGTCGGTGACGCTCCGCAGCCAGTTGTTGGCATAGTAGCTGTAGGTGACCGGGCCGGTGACCGGGTAGGTGATGACAGTGCGGTTCCCCACCGGGTCGTAGCCGTACCTCAGCGTGCGGCCGAAGGGATCGGTCACCGCGGTGACCCGGTTCAGGGGGTCATAGGCCCAGGTGGTGACCCCCAGGGCGTCGGCCATCCCGGTGCGGTTGTGGTTCTCGTCGTAGGTGTACGTGACCGATGTGCCGTCGTCATACGCCACCCGCTGCAACTGGCCGTCGGGGTAGTAGGTGTAGGTGGTGGTGTGGCCGTTGGCGTCGGCCTGCCGGATGCGGTTCCCGGCGGGGTCGTACTCGTAGCGCCAGGTGTTCCCCAACGGGTCGCTCTCGGAAAGCATCCGGTTCAGGTTGTCGTAGGTATAGGTGAGGAAGCGGGCTGCTGAGGCCGCATTGGGCGGGAGTTGCACCCGAACGAGGTTCCCGTTGGGGTCGTATTCGTAGCGGTAGGCCACGTTGGTCTGGGGGTCGGCGGGCACGCCGGGGCAGTGGTTGAGCACCACGACCGTCAGGCGGTAGACGCCGTCGTACTCGTAATGGGTGACGACGCCGTCCGGTTCTATCCGGTCGGTCTGGTTCCCCACCGGGTCATAGGCGTAGCGGGTGGTCTCCCCTTCAGCGTTGGTGACGGTCTGGAGCCGGTCCAGGGGGTCGTAGGTGAACTCGGTGCGGTTTCCGTTGCCGTCCACGACCGCCGTACGGTTGCCGCTTTCGTCGTACTCGTAGGCGGTAGGTGATGGATTGGGGACGCCCTTCTGGAACCCACTGCCCTATAAATTTTGAGGGCCGGGGATGCCGCCGCCCGGCCACCGCCGGCTCCCCGGCCCTCACCAAAGGAGGAGAAGAAGAGACACCGCCCCTGACTCCAGGCGGATATTACCATATTCTCCTCCCTTTTGCTTGACGGAAACCCTACGATCTCCCTACGATTTCCCTACGCACCGCCGAATGCGGGCAGGAGCAGACGCTCACCATCCCGCCCCTCTATCTCCCAGAACGGCACCCAGGCCAGGCCACAGTAATCCACCACCACGTCGGTGCGGCGCGGGGCAACCTCTACCCGACGGGTCTCCTCCAGCGCCGCCACCCAGCGGTCACTGACGGCCTCCAATTCCTCCTCCATCCGGGCCGTCAGGTCATCCAGTTGCTTCTGGAGGACGCGCAGGGTCTCCTCCGATTCCTTCACATCCGCCTCCGCCTGCTGGGTCAGGCGGCGCTTGCGGCCCACCGACGAAATCATGTACGACGGCCGCCGCCGGGTCAGCAGATTGAGGGCCGCCTCGCCGTAACTGAGCATCTCCTCCCGCTTGCGCGCTTCCAGTTCCACCTGGTCCTGGGTCAGTTCCTGCTGCTCCCGCCACATTTGCTGCCGGATGCGGGCCATCGGTTTCTCACAGCGGGCGCGCACTCGGGCGGCCTCTTCGTCCCGCCGGGCGCGGGCCACATCCTCACAACGGCGGCGAAAGTCCCGTTCGCTTTCACCGGGACGGCTGTACATCTTCAGCACCGGGTTGTACCAGAGCGTTAGCCGAATGTTACGGTAGAGGAAGTCAGAGAAGAGACGATTCCAGCGGGTGTACTGGGCCGCCTGGGCCAATTGGGGCGGCGGGGGTTCGTACCTCCCTTCCTCAGGGGGACGTTGAGACAGTTCCTCCAGTCCGATGCTCACCTTCCCCTCTTCCCAGTCCGGCCGGGCCGGCGGTGGGGGCGGCTCCAGCAGCCGGACCACCCGTTCGGTATGGCGCAGGCCAGCCTTCTCATCGGTCAGGTGGACGGTCCCCACTACCAGAAGTTGCGGGTGATAGACCAGCCGCCGGGTTGTGGCCAGGACGGTCCGCCCGGTCCTCCGCTCGTGCTCATGGAGGGCCCAGTCCGGCGTGACCTTCGCCGGGAGGAAGACCTGCGGGATGTCAGCCGGCAGCGTCGGCGGGACGGAGGTCGCCGCCTCAGATTCAGGGTGGGGAGGAGCAGGCGCAGGGGACACCGGGGCAGCAATGACCTCCGGCTGGGTCAGTTGCCGAATCTGGGTGCGGGTCAATGGCCCGCGCAGGTAGGACATGGCCCAGCGGGTATGCAGGAAGACCATCTTCTCGGCCCTGACGTCGTGGAAGATGAAGACGCGCGGCCGGAGGCCGCCGATAGCCCGATCCAGCGCGGCGCGATCCAGGCCAGACCCGGCCGTCGCCGCGGCGCCCTCTATCCCCTCCAGCACCCGCTCTTTATCCCGATCCGTGCGCAGCAGACCCACCGCCCACGTCCCGGCGTTCGTCAGTCCCTTGTAGTCTATATCCGCCGGATTCTGGGTCGCCAGCACCACCCCCAGCCCTACTGCCCGGCCCTGCTTGATCAACATCATCAACGGCCGTTTCGTCGGCGGATTAGCGGGATGCGGCGGGAAGAAGCCGAACACTTCGTCAAAATAAAGAACGGCCCGCAGACCGGACGTGCCAGACTGGGCGAACATCCAGTCCCGGACGGCCTCCAGGAAGAGGGTGATGAAGAAAGCCCGCTCGGTATCCGCCAGGTGAGAAAGATAGAAGATAGAGGCGCGGGGGCGACCGTCCGGGGCCCGCAGCAAATCCCCAACCTCCAGCGGGATGCCTGCCCGCCACGCCTCAAAGCCGGGCGCGGCCAGAATAGAGTTCAGCGCCCGCGCCAGGGCCAGCCGTTCTCTCTGGGGGAAGAAACTCTCCAGTTCAAAGACCCCAATCTGCCGGATTGGTGGCTCCTGAATCTGGCGGATCAGCATGGGCAGATCCAGGTCCTGGCCGTTCCGCCAGGCATGCTCCACCAGTCGGGAGAGGAAGATATGTTCCGGGCTCTGGAGGGGGTCGGCTTCACGGCCCACCAGGCCCAGAAGGGCGGAGATCAGGCCTCCCACCCGCTCCCGGAGTTCCTCATCGCCCGGCATCTCCTCCGGACAGGGGGCCCGAAAGCGGTGAAGGACATTGACGGGACTACCCGCAGTGGAGCCGGGGGTGAAAATGACGAACTCCGCCTGTTCCCGAAGTTGAGCGATCCGCTCCGGGCCGATGCCCCATTGCGCCAGCCCTTCCCGCCAGCGACGGGCTTCCCCCGCTGCGACCTCCTGCACGGAACGGCCCTCTCGTTCGGCCGCCTCGGCGTCTATCCAGGGCGCGAACTCCTCCGGGGAGAGGTTCGGAAAGGTCAGGAGGAGATTGGTCATATCGCCCTTCGGGTCCAGGACCAGGACGGGGATGCCCTGCAGGAGCACCTCCTCCAGCAGGACGAGACCCAGGCCAGTCTTGCCCGACCCGGTCATCCCCAGGATGACGGCATGGGTGGTAAGGTTGCGCGAGGGATAGAGGACGGGTTGGTCGGTAACGACGCCGGCGGCCAGGTCATATTCGCGTCCCAGGTAAAGGGGAGCCAGCATAGAACCTCCTGAATCGGATTAAGAAGTAGGGGGTCAGCGACGACGTTCGGCGCTGGAAATGAGGCCATTCAGCAACCGGCCCACTCGTTCGGATGGGGCAATCCAGTCGCCATCGGAATGTAACCCACGTCTCTGGATAGCAGAACAGGGCACTTCGGTTCCTCCAGAGATGCCTCGGCCCGATTGCAGAAACGAATCTTCTCCCTGATACCACGCCGTTTAACCCTTCCGCGATATTTGCCGGTACCGATATAGCCGCACGGCGCACCGGGGAGACCCAGCCAAACCGTTCATGCCGGGGGAAAGCCTGAGTGACCTGGGTGAACCTTCAGGAGCAGTGAATGGGCCTCTTTCCAGGCATCCAATTGTTGAAAACTGGCAAATTCCCCCTACTCCCTACTTCGGATTGAAGTAATTGTACGTCGCCGTAGCGATGCGCTGAACCAGGGGGTTAGAGACCTCCCACTCCAGCCACTGGGGGCGGTAGAGGTAGACCACCAGGATAAAGTCGCCGCCGGGGCTGAAGACGATGGCCGCGTCGGCATGGGTGTCGCCGATCCAGCCGTGCTTGCGGGCGAACTTCGTCCCCGGGGGCAATCCAGCCTCTATCATGCTCTCCGTCTTGTCCTGGGCCATTATCTCCAACATCTGCTGGCACTCTTCAGGGGTGAACGCGCCGGGATAGGCGACCATCAACGCCCCTCCGCCCTGGCTGCACTGGTAAATCATCTCTAACATCAGTCCGATCTCCCGCGCCGTCGTCTGCATATAGGGGTCCGGGTTCGTGTTCAAATCGGTGCGAGAATTGGCCGGAGTGACGATGGCCGGCGGGGGCGCTGTCTCATCGTACGGGGCCGCCATAAAGGTATTGATCAGCCCCAGATGGCGCATGGATGCCGTCAGATTCTCCACTCCCTGGTAGACGTCCCCCCCGCCGATAACATCCCGCAGCAGCAGGTTGGCTGTGAGATTGCCACTCAGGGTCATCGTCTCCGTCAACAACTTCGTCTGCTCAGGGGTCGGCGGCTCGTCCAGTGCCCGGTACGTCTCCATCATCACCGCGATCTTCAGTACGCTCATTCCGGCATAGGCGACGTCCAGGTTGATGGCCAATTCCTCGCCGGTCTGGAGGTCTTTGACGAAGATGCTGGGGATACCGTCAAAACCCGCCAGGAGCGCTTTCAGCATCTCCTCCAGGTGGCGCATCTGGAGAGGCGGGGCCTCGCTCGTGCGGACCACCAGGTCTACCTGCCGGTTCACCGCCGATTTCAGCGCCGCCTCCACCTGCCGACGGGATGCCCCCCGGTCCAGTTCGTAGCCGGCGCGGCCGGCGCGGAAGGTCAACGCCTCCGGGAGGGGAACCGGCTCTTGAGGGGGACGGTCGTACTGCTGAGCGACGCGCGCCAGGAAAGCATCCAGCCGCTCCGGTGAGTACCGGACGGCGGGCACCACCTCCACCGGCTGGGGCGAGCGACGGAGCAGGTAGGTCAGGAAGCCGGAGAAGGTATTCCGGCTCTCCCGGACCGCCTCTAGCGCCCTCCGCGTCTCCTCCCGGTCAAACTGAAAGGCCACGGCCTCCGGCGCCAGCATGACCGGCTGGTCCTGGTACATCAGTTGGAGCGGCTGAGCGTAGGCCCCGTCCAGGGCGGCCAGAACCTGCTCCACCGTCATTCGGGAGGCGTCCATACCGGCAACGGAGACGTTGGGGGGCAATACCCGCAGGTCGGCCCGGAAGCGGAGCCACTGCCAGCCCAGCAGGGCCAGCAGCACACCGATCAGGATGACAATGGGGAGAGACCAGTCCCTGCGTCGGTATCGTCGCAACGGTCACCTCCGTTGGTGCGCCACTCCGCTTCGCTTCATGGCTGACTACAAACGCCACTCCGTTGCGCTTCGTGGCTGACTACGAACGCAGCGCCTGCCAGACTCGCTCCGGGGTGAGGGGGATGCGCGGTAGCGATATGCCCACCGCGTCGTAGACGGCGTTGACCACTGCCGGGGCCACCCCGTCCAGTGGAATCTCCGCCACCGCCTTGACCCCGAAGGGGTGGGTCGGCTCCCAGGTCTCCACGAAGAGCACCCGCAGTTCGGGCATCTCGTCGGCCCGGAAGATACGGTAGTCGTCAAAGCGGGGGTTGACGATGCGGCCATACTGGTCAAAAACCAGTTCCTCGGAGACGGCATAACCCAGAGCCTGGGTCATCCCACCTTCTACCTGTCCGCTGGCAGTAATCGGGTTGACGATTTTGCCACAGTCCAGCGCCATCAGCAGCCGCTCCACCGTCACCTGACCGGTCTCCGTATCCACCAGTACCTCGGCGAACTGGGCTGCGAAGGGCGGGGGGCTGTACGGGCTCATAAAAGAGGCCGTCCCCATAATCTGGAACTGATCGGAGTGATGGAGGGATTCCAGTGCCACCTCCCGCAGGGTGACAGAACGGCCGTCGGGGGCCCAGGCGGCCCGGTCCCGGAGGGAAATCTGTTCCGGTGGGACCCCCAGCATCCGCCCGGCAACCCGGCAAATCTGCTCTGCTACCTGCTGCGCGGCCCGGACCACCGCGCCGCCGCTGATGTAGGTGGTGCTGGAAGCGTACGCACCCTTGTCAAAGGGAGTGAAGTCCGTATCCGAGGAATAGACGATGATATCCTCCAGCGCGCAGCCCATGACTTCCGCCGCCATCTGGGCCAGCACCGTGTCCGCGCCGGTCCCCAGGTCGGTGGCGCCAACCATCAGGTTGAAGGAGCCATCGTCGTTCATCTTGATGATGGCCGAGCCCATATCCAGGTACGGGATGGCCGTTCCCTGCATCACGAAGGCGACGCCGTGGCCCCGGCGCAGGTGCGGCTTTCCGGGGACGGTGCGGTAGTCCCCTTGCCGCCAGCCGAAGGCGGCCGCACCCATCGCCGCCGCCTCCGCCAGCGCGCAGGTGTGGATGACCTCGCCGTGCGCCTCCCGCCCCTCGCTCCAGACCTTGCTCATCGGGTGCTCCGCGCCCGGTTTGACCGCGTTCTTCAACCGGAACTCCAGCGGGTCCCACCTCATCGCCTTGCAGATGCGCTCCATATGGGCCTCCACAGCGACAAAGCCCTGGGGCACACCGTACCCCCGGTACGCCCCGGAGGGGACCCGGTTGGTGTAGACGACGTCGGCCCAGAAGCGGATGTTGGGGACATCGTAGAGGGACATCGCCTTGTGGCCCGTGTTGCCGGTGACGGTCAGGGCATGGTTGCCGTAGGCCCCGGTGTCGGAAAGGACGACCATCTCGTTGGCGACGATAGTCCCATCCCTTTTCACCCCCGTCCGCATCTTGAAAATCATGGAATGGCGGGTGGTGCTGGCGGCGAACTGCTCCTCACGGGTGTATTCCAGCAGGACCGGGCGGCCTGTGGCGATGGTCAGATGGGCACAGATGTCCTCATAGATTTCCTGCTTGTTGCCGAACCCGCCGCCGATGCGGGGCTTGATCACCCGGATGCGCTTCTCCGGCAGGCCCAGCACCGGGGCCAGGATGCGCCGGACATGGAAGGGGACCTGGGTGGAGGAGCGGATAACCAGCCGGTCGTTCTCGTCCCAGTAGGTCAGGCAGGTCCAGGGCTCCAGCGGCGCGGCCTGCACCCGCTGGACCTCGTACTCCCCCTCAAAGACGAAGTCCGCCTCGGCCATCGCGCGGTCCACGTCTCCCAGTTCTATGCGGATGCGGGCGGCCAGGTTACGAGAAGGGTCGCTCTCGCCGAAGGGGACGTAATCGGGCTCATCGTGGATAATCGGCGCTCCGGGTTTCATAGAATCGCGCGGGTCCAGGATGGCGGGGAGGACCTCGTACTCCACCTCAATCAGGCGGAGGGCCTCCTCGGCAATTTCGGGGGTCTCTGCTGCCACCGCCGCCACCCGGTCGCCCACGTAGCGCACTTTGCTATCCAGGCTGACGAAGTCCAGGGGGCCCGGAATGGGGTCCGATTGCCCTGCGGTGGAGAAGACGACCCGGGGGATATCCTGGTAAGTGAGGACGGCGTGGACGCCGGGGAGGGCACGGGCCTTGCTGACGTCAATGCGTCGGATGCGGGCGTGGGCATGAGGACTGCGGAGGATTTTGGCGGAGAGCATGCCGGGCATCTGGATGTCGGCGGCGAAGGCCGGCTTGCCCTGGACCAGTTTCAGGCCATCCACCTTCTGTTCCGGTTTCCCCACTACCCGGAGTTCTTCTGCTGTCGGTGCGACGACCAGGCGGGGCAGGACGACGGTCTGGGGGGTGGCCCGTCCGCCGTCGGGGAACTCCGGCGAGAGTTCCGGCAGCGGAGCCAGGAGTTGGGGGGGCATCGGGAAGGCCCCCTCCGGGGATTCCAGCGGTGGGGGTTCCTCGCCTCGCAGATAGGCAGCGGCCCGCAGGACAGCCTGGACGGGTTTGACGTATCCGGTCTCACGGGAGAGGACACCGCTCAGAGCATCCCGGACCTCCTCCTCGGTAGGGTTGGGGTTGCGGTCCAGGAGGGCTTTGGCGGCGAGGAGGAGGGCAGGAGCCTCGTAGCCGCTTTGAAAGGCGCCGGTTTCCAGGAAAGCCCGCTGGAGGGGGTGGAGCGGCGCGCTCCCCTTCCAGCCACGCATCTGGGGGCCGCTCAGCCCCTCCACAGTGAGAATCTCTGCGCCGTCCACCTGCGCAGCCAGGGTGATGCAACTGGAGCGGGGCTCCCCGTTGACCAGAACTGTGCAGACGCCGCAGGTGCCGTCTTCGCAGCCGTGCTTGACGCTGAAGTATCCCTCCCGGCGCAGGACCCGCAACAGGGTCTCACCGGGGGTAATGGCGATTTTCCGGCGGATACCATTGATAGTCAGGGTGATCTCCATGGTGCGCCTCTGGTATAGGGATGAATAACGCCGCCGCGCAACTTCTGCCTGTCGCTGAAGCAGCGGACACGACTCTAACTTGCCAGGCACCTTGCAGCACAGACTGTTAGCCTGCAAAAGCAGGCCTGGCGGCCTGCGCTACAGGCGAGACGCAGCGGGCCGATTGCCGAAACCCTGTCCCCGTGCAATCTCTTGCGCTACAGTAGTTAAGTATAACATCTTCGGTTCAGGAAGGCAACTGTTTCTGCGGCGCGCCGGAATGACCCGCACCAGAGGCCCATTCCAGTTGAGAGAGGTGTGAGCAAGGTAGTACTTTCTTCCTATTGACGTCTGGGAAAGGCATGGTATCATAAAAGCAAACATAAAATTTCCTTAAAACAGAAAGGAGGTGAACAACATGTTGTACCTGCCTCGCGAGGAAGGCCAGGGCCTGGTAGAGTATGCTCTGATCCTTGTTCTGGTGGCTATCGTGGTCATCGTCATTCTTTCTCTGCTGGGCACTCAGGTCAGCACCGTCTTCTCCCGGATCACCAGCGGTCTTAGGGGATAACAGTCCGCTTTACCACCAGAACGGCACAGGACCCCGCTTCGGCGGGGTTCTGTGTTTTATGGAGATGTATCGGATTTGGGGAATAACCAGCCCATGCTCGTTTTTGGGCCCCGACAAGTGATGGTATAATAGAGCCATCAAACGGAGGTCCCAATGAGAACACGCTGGGTTCTGGCATCTGTCGTGCTGCTGCTCATGGGAACACCCGGATGCGGGAGCGTCATTACGCCTCCCGTGCCAGAGACCATCTCGCCACCATCCCCATCGCCCCCATCCGGGTTCATTCCCCCACCCTCACCCACGCCCGGCGCGGGGGGAGGACTCCTGGAGCCTCCGCCTACCCCGACCATCACCCCGACTCCGGTCATCTACGTCGTCCGGGAAGGAGATACTCTCTCGGGCATCGCCGCCACCTATGGGGTCAGCGTGGAGGCGCTCCAGCGAGTGAACAACATTCAGAACCCCCTGTTCCTCCAGCCCGGCCAAATCCTGATCATCCCCACCGGCCGGGAGGAGGCTATGGCTCCAACGGAACTGCTCCCCACCCCGACCCCGATGCCCTTCGGCATCCGGGGAGTGGGTTTCTACGAGACGCCGGTGGGGAGCCTCCAATGCCTGGGGGAAGTGGACAACACCACCGCCGATGTGCTGACCAACATCCAGGTCCGGGTGACGCTCTTTGACGCCCCCGGCAACGCGCTGATCGGAGGAAATGTCTTTGCGGCGGCAGACATTATGCCCCCAGCCACCCGGGCTCCCTTCTCTCTGCTCTTCACTGCTCCGCCGCCGAACTTCGTCAGCCATCAGGTGGTGGCACTGCGCGGGGAGGTGGCGGGCGAACTGGCGGCCCGCTACGTGCCGATGACCGTGGAGGAGGTCGCCGGGGCTCCGTACGGCCCGCAGTTTGAGGTCTCCGGGGTAGTGCGGAACGCCGATCCGGAGCGCACCGCTGCCACCGTCATCGTGATTGCTACCGCCTACGACGAGGCCGGTCTGGTTACCGGCTTCCGCCAGCAGACGGTGGACGTCGGGGACGGGCTGGCGCCCGGCGCGGCCGCCCCCTTCCGGATGCGCTTCACCGTCTACAAAGGCATCCCCGCCGATTTTGCCGTCATCGCCTACGGGAAAACCCGGTAGGAGCAGACCTCGCGCCTGCCCTGCAAGGATCGCCCTTACCCAGATCCTTGCTCAGGGGTAACTATTCAGCCCGACGGAGATCGCTCTCTTGGCGCCGATGGGAAATCGGCCTCCCTGCCGTAGACCACAGACCACAGACCATAGACCACAGACCACAGACGACGGTGGTCGGTAGCCCGCCATCTGTCGTCCATCCTCAACGGACGGCGCAGGCCGTCCATTGGCCAGAGGCCCGGGAAGGCAGACTTCAGTCGGCACCGATGGGAGATCGGCCTTCATAAATTACCCTGGGGGTTTGGAATGTACACTGTCCTGAAAACACTGGTTCGCTCCCTCTTCCCTTTACTGGTCCGGATGTATGTGACGGGGCAGGAGCACTTCCCGCCCCACGGCCCCTACATCCTGGCGACCAACCATCTCTCCGTCTTTGACCTCCCGCTGCTGCTGATGGTCTGCCCGCACACGATACGGGCATTCGCCGCCTCCAAACATCGTCGCAATCCCTTTTATTTTCTGCTCCTCAGCGCGGCCGGTTCCATCTGGGTCCGGCGGGGTGAAATTGACCGGGAGGCGCTGCGCGGCGCGTTTGAGGTCCTCAAAAGGGGAGAAGTCCTGGGTGTCGCTCCGGAGGGCACCCGCGCCCGCCGGGTCTACGCCCTCCAGCCAGGGAAGACCGGCGCGGCCTATATCGCCACTCGCGCCGATGTCCCCATCGTCCCCGTAGGGCTGACCGGGACCGAAAAAATCAAAGAGAACCTCCCTCGCCTGCGCCGCACCGACGTGACGGTGACCGTTGGGGAGCCGTTCCGTCTGCCGGAGAGCGGACGGGTGCGCGGGCCGAAACTGGACGAGTACACCGATCTCATTATGCGCCGCATCGCGGCACTCCTTCCCCCCAAGTACAGAGGAGTTTATGGCTGAGGACCGACCCTACACCCTTCACGTCGTCTCTCACACCCACTGGGACCGGGAATGGTACCGCACCTATCAGCAGTTCCGCTTCCGGCTGGTCCATCTGGTGGCGGAACTGGTGGACCTTATGGAGTGCGATCCCGACTACCGTTATTTCCTCCTGGACGGGCAGACAGTGATCCTGGAGGACGTGGTGAACGTCCGGCCCGACCTGGAGGGCCGCCTGCGGCGGCTGATTCGGGAGGGACGACTCTTCATCGGCCCCTGGTTTGTCCTCCCGGACGAGTTCCTGGTGAGCCCTGAGGCGCTGGTCCGCAACCTCCTCTTAGGCGACCGCATCGCGCGCGCCTGGGGCGCGAAGATGACCGTCGGCTACGTCCCCGATACCTTTGGCCACATCTCCCAACTCCCCCAACTCCTGCGCGGGTTCGGGATGGATACCGCCGTCATCTGGCGCGGTGTCGGGGAGGCTCCCACGGAGTTCCGCTGGGCCGCCCCGGACGGCTCCGAGGTCCTGGTTTGCTACCTGCAGGACTCCTACAGCAACGCCGCCCACCTCCCGGCGGACGAAGAAGGCTTCGCCGCCGCGCTGGCCGGGGAGCGGGACCGCCTGGCTCCCCACGCCGCTACCTCTCACCTGCTCCTGATGCAGGGCACCGACCACATGTTCCCCCGCACCGACCTCCCCCGCCTGGTGGAGGCCGCCGACCGCGCCCTCCCTGACCGGGTCATTCATTCCAGCCTTCCTGCCTATATCGCAGCGGTACGGGCCGAACTGGGAGAAGAGGGTATTCGCCATCTCCCTCTCCGCATCGGCGAGATGCGCGACCCTTCCCGCGCCCACCTCTTGCCCGGCGTCCTCTCCACCCGGATAGGGATCAAAGGGCACAACCACGCCTGCCAGACCCTCCTGGAGCGCTGGGCCGAACCCTTTTCTGCTCTGGCCGTCCCCTCGCTGGCCCCCTTCCTCCGCCAGGCCTGGAAATACCTCCTGGAAAACCACCCCCACGATTCCATCTGCGGCTGTTCCGTAGACCAGGTCCATCGGGAGATGCAAGTCCGGTTTGACTGGTGCGGACAAATCGGGGAGGAGATCACCCGGACGGCGCTGGAGACGATCGCCGCGCAGGTGGACACGCAGGGGGAGGGGACGGTCGCGTTGGTCGTCTTCAACCCGTCCTCCGCGTCGCGCACAGACCGGGTCGTCGCGGCCGTCTCCCCACCGGTGGACCCCAAGGGGAGCGCGCTGATCGGGCCGGACGGGCGCCCCGTCCCCTTCCAGGTCCTGCGCCATACCGTGGGCGCGGAAATGGAGTTGACCTTTGACCGGGAGACGATGCGGCAGATGGCCGCGATGGCCGTGGCTGGTGGAGGCGTCGTCTACGGCGACCGGGCAATCCGGGGGATGAGCGTCTGGCGGGAAGGGAATACGGGTCGGCTGACCCTCTCCGTGGGGCGGGGGACGGCGGGCGCCCTTCCCGAATATCTCGCCGAACCGATTGCCACCCTTCAGACCCTGCTGCAGGATGAGAGGGTGGAGCGGTTCATCGTCCGGGTACGGGAGGACGAGGCGCTGGAAGTCGCCTTCGTCGCCCGAGATGTGCCGCCCCTGGGCTACGCCACGTACCGCTGGGCGACGGGAACTCCTCATCCCACCCCTGCCGCCTGCAGCGAAGCCGCTGGGGGTGGGGTGGGGAAATCCACCCTTATAGAGAACGAATTTCTCCGTGTAGAAGCCGACCCGCAAACCGGTACTCTGACGGTCACCGACCGGGAGAGGGGACTGGTGCTTACCGGTATCCATCGCTTCGTGGACGGCGGCGACCGGGGGGACGAATACAACTACTGCCCGCCGGAGGAGGACCTGCTGGTGGACCGGCCTGCCATCCCGCCGGTCATCCGCCGGGAGGCCGACGCGTTAGGGGAGAGCCTGGTGATAGAGATGGTCTACCGGGTGCCCCAGGCACTGGCTCCGGAGCGGAGACGGCGCGGCGAGCAATGGGTGGACCTGCCCATCACGACGCGGGTCACGCTGACGGCGGGTGTGCGGCGGGTGGACTTTGAGACAGTGGTGGAGAACACCGCGCAGGACCATCGGCTGCGGGTCCATTTCCCGGCCCCCCTCACGGTGGAGCAAGCCTGGGTGGAGGGCCCCTGGGACGTCGTGGCGCAGGCCGTCAGCCCGCCGGTGGCGCAGGTGGTCGGCCCGCTGACCGAACAGCCCGTCCCCACCCGCCCCCAGCGCGGCTGGGTCTGCCTCTCCGACGGCCGGCTGGGGGTGACCGTCGCCAACCGGGGCCTGCCGGAGGTGGAAGTGGCGCAGGCCGAAAGCCATCCCGAGATGATTCTGACCCTCCTGCGCTGTGTGGGCTGGCTCTCCCGGGACGATTTCCCCTGCCGGGTCGGGCATGCCGGACCGGCGCTGGCGGTGCCGGAGGCGCAATGCCCGGGCCGCTATGCCTTCCGCTACGCGCTGATCCTCCACTCCGGGGACTGGCGGATGGCCTTCGCAGAAGCGGAGGCCTTCCAGACCGACCTGCGAGCCCTATCGGTGCCCGCCCATCCCGGCTCACTCCCGTCGGTGCTCCCGTTCGTCCGGATAGACCCGCCCGCGCTGCGCCTGAGCGCGCTGAAACCGCCGGAAGAGGGAGAGGGACTGATCCTGCGGTTATGGAACATAGAGGACCGACCGGTGGAGGGAACGGTTCGCTTCTGGCGGCCCTTCGCACGGGCCCTGCGGGTCAATCTGGCGGAGGAAGGGGAGGAAGTTCTGGCGACCGAAAGCGATACCCTGCGCCTGACCGTTGGCGGGCGCCAGGTGGTGACGGTTCGGGTGGTGTAAAACAAAGATGCCAGGCACCTCCGAAGTGCCTGGCATCTTCGCTTATTCGGGCCGTATTTCCTTCAGGCGCACGGCCTTCCCCTTCAGCCCTCGCATATAGTAGAGCCGTCCCCGCCGGACTTTCCCGTGCCGGGTGACTTCCACCTTCTCCACGCGCGGGGAATAGAGGGGGAACGTACGCTCCACGCCGATGCCGTGAGCGGCGATGCGGCGGACGGTGAAACTGGCGCCGGCGCCGCTCCCTCGTACCCGAATGACCATACCCTGGAAAACCTGCACCCGCTCCCGGCCTCCCTCCACAATGCGGGCATGCACCCGCACCATATCCCCGGGCCGCAGGTCGGGGATGTTGGGATTCCGCTCCAGTTGTCGGTTCAGCGATTCGATCAGGTCCATTGATTCACCTCTGATTCCATATCCACCGGCTCAACGGGGGCGTATTATACCATAAGCCGGGAATCCGGCAAGTGACCCATGCTCCCGCGATGGAATGTACAAAAGGAGTCCCGTGTTTCGGAAACGATGGTGGATTCTGGCACTGCTTCTATTCAGCCTGGGATGCATTCTCTTCCAGCCCACCTCTCCGCCCCTCGCGGCCCCCTTCCCAACCAGGGCCTCCGGAGACAGGGCTGGCCTCTCCGGCCTGTATCACGTGACCGGCACCAACCCGGATGGCAGGCCGTATCAGGGAACACTGACCATTGAGTCCCGGGGAGAAGTGTACACGCTCCTCTGGGAGATCGGCAGCACATCCATAGAGGGGGTCGGCCTTCTGAAGGGAGATACCCTTTCGGCCGGATGGGAGTGCGGAGTAGTCGTCTATTCCGTGCTGGAGGACGGCAGTCTGGAAGGGGTATGGGCGCTCTGTGGGGAAAGCCGGGTCGGGACGGAGCGGGCGGTCCCTCAGAAGCCGGGCGTCCAGGGATAAGGGGTTATTGGGGCATCCCTCCGCTTCGGGGCTTGACTACGAACGGCTACCGGCAATAGATGGGACTGCTGAAAATCCAGCCGCGCGAACGTCCCCGGAACGTTCGCCAGACTTCTACCCGGTACGCACCTGGCTCCGCTGTTGTGAACCGAAGGGTCCGGCCATAGGCACGGGCCACCACCCGGCCCTCCCGCAGGAGACGGATCGTCCCTGGCCAGGGGGTCTCCACCTCAAAGACCAGAGCGCCGGCGCGCGGAATTTCTTCCCCCATCGTCGCCACCGCTGGCCCGCTGCGGACATGGAATCGGAAGCCGCGCGTGGACGCCAGGCGGTCGTATCCCACCCATGTGCGCCCCGCCCGCAGCGCGTCGTAGATCAATCGCCGGTCCGTCACCGGGTCGCCCGTCAGGGGTTGTTCCACCAGGACGTGGGTGTTGACCCACCGGAAGAGCGTCTCGTACGGGAAAACGACGCGCCGGATGGGCCCCAGACGGTAGGTATGTCCATGAGCGTCTGCCCCACCGATGGCCGTCACTTTCCGCCCGGCCCGCAGGAGTGCATCCCACTGGCGCAGTGTCGCGCGAAACGGCCCCCGAATCCCGATTTCCGGGAACAGCGCGTAGAAAAGCGCAGCCAGTCGCCCCCCAAGCAACCCCTTGAACTCCGACATCGCGTTCCAGATTTCCAGTCCCGCGTACCCGTCCACCTCCCAATCCACCCAGGGAATGGGTTCCAGGTCAGGGCTGATGGGGCTACCTTTCTCGTACGGATGAGCCAGAAAGCAGATGCCGCCCCGGCGGTTGGTTTCCTGAATTAGCCGCTGCGGGTCGGCGGCGAAGGGGACCATCTCCGCGTCCGCCCCGTAGATGAGGAGATGGTTGACCTGAGGGAATCGGCGCACGGAGTGGACTTCCTCCCCCACCAGGAGCAGGACCCCACCGGTGTACCCCCCCACCCCATGCACCCAGACGTTGTGGTCGGTGACGGCGATGAAATCCAGACCGGCCCGGGCGGCCGCTTGTGCGACTCCCCGGTGGTCCGCCGTCCCGTCGGAGTAGACGGTATGGACATGCAGGTTGCCGATAATTTCGTAGTAGCGCATTTCAGGGCAATGATACCCAATGGAGGGGGCGTTGTCAAGCGATCCGCAGCCCTTCCTGCCGTTTCAGTATCCAGCGGGCGAAATCGGCCAGTTCTCCCTGCCCGTCGGGGGGCGGCTCGTCAGCCGGGTGGGGAGCCTGCCGGTCGGCAATCCAAAACGTCTGCATCCCCACCTGACGGGCCGGGCGGATGTCCATCTTCCACTCGTCCCCCACCATGATGCACTCCTCCGGCGCCCGACCCAGCACCCGGGCGACCTCCGCGAAAAAGGCCGGATAGGGTTTGGAGGCGTGCATCACCTCGTAGGACGTGACCAGGTGGTAGGGGAATTCCTCCACCGGCACCCCTGCCCAGGCCAGCCGCTGGTCTATCGCCGTACGGGGGAAGAGAGAGTTGGTAGCGATGGCGACCTGGAATCCCTGCCGAAAAAGCCCTTCCATCAGCGGGCGCGCAATGCGTACCGGACGGGTCAGGGAGCGCAGTGTGGGGAAGCGCGTGGCGTAAAACTCCTCAAACAGCGGCTCTATCTCCTCTCGCGTCCGGCCAATGGCCGGGAAGAACACCGCATCAAAGACCTCCTGGTTCGTCCGCTCCGACCCATTGTTGGCCAGCATCGCGTCGGTCGCGCGCATCAGGTGGCGGATGAACGCATCCGGTGGATAATGGTCGGCAATGAACTGGCCCAAAAGCCCCAGATAGGCCGGGACGAACGTCTCCATATCGTTTTCCAGCAGGGTGTTATCCAGATCCAGAAGTACGGCGCGAATCACGGCTCCTCCTTACTCCACGATGTGACTCTCCATTGCCCGCGCGAACAATTCCCGGTCCTCATCCCGGATAATCTCTCCCGCCCGGTCTCCCAGACGGGCCAGAATCTGCGGGAGATAGGGGTCGGTGCGGAGGTGATGTTCGGCAATGAAGACCAGGAGCGGACTGCTGGTCCAGGAAGCCCGCGCCTGGAGGGCTCCCAGTTGCTCGCCGATGAGGACTTCCCTCCCATCAATCACCAGAATCAACCAGAGGCCCTCCACCCGCTCCTGCGCTTCCTCGGAGACGGGAGTGATGACCACCTGGCCCCCGGGCAGGTCCAGCGGTCCGGGCGAGTAGATCACTACCCGAACACCCCTCCGGATGGTCTCCAGGAGGGCAGGGCGGAGTCGGGGGAAGGTGGCTGGTGTGAGGGAGAGGTAGACTTTCTGCTCGGCCTGGCGAATCATTTCCTCTGCTTTGGTGATGATATTCTCCTGTCCCTCTATGTTCCAGACGTACTCCAGGTCAGGGGCAGTGGTAAGAGAAGAGAGGTCGTGCTGAAGAGCCCTGATGAGGGTTTCATGCTCGCGGTGGAGTTGGTCCAGGAACTCCTTCGGCGGGACCGGCGCGTATCGGATCACCCCTTCCTGTCGGAGACTCATTGCCGCCCCCCGCGCGATCAGTTTGCCCACCACCTCGTAAATCATAGAACGAGGGACGCCGGAGAGTTTAGATAGTTGGTAACCGGTGACCGGGTTCTCCCGCAACAGGGCAACGTAGGCTTTGGCCTCATACTCTGAAAAACCCAGCGCCGTCAGTTTCTCTAGCGGGTCGTTCTCCATCGCCTCCTCCCGCACCCGGCCCGCCCCTATAGTGGTTAGCCTAATAATCACGCCAGTTATGTCCCAAATTATATCCCGACTGAAAATTCTGTCAAGACCCTTTCTCTGCTTTTCTCACGGTACAAACGATGATATAATGTCCACCCGGAACAGTGGAGGTTTCCCTTTATCCGAGTGAGGTGGCTTCTATGCGGATGCCTTTCATCGCCGGCAACTGGAAAATGCATAAGACGATCAGCGAGGCCGTCGCGCTGGTGACCGAACTGCGGGCCCTGCTGGAAAGGGTGGAGGGGATAGAGGTCGCTGTCTGCCCGCCGTTCCCCGCGCTGGAGGCCGTCCGGCGGGCCCTGACCGGCTCCCCCATCCGCCTGGGCGCGCAGAATATGCACTGGGAGGAAGCCGGTGCCTTCACCGGCGAGGTCTCCCCCCGGATGCTGGTGGGCCTGTGTGATTGCGTCATCATTGGCCACTCGGAGCGGCGCACCCACTTCGGCGAGACCGACGGGATGATCAACCGGAAACTGCGCGCCGCCCTGGCCTGTGGCCTGACCCCCATCCTCTGTGTGGGGGAGAATCTGGAGCAGAACCGGGCCGGGGAGACGGAGGCCGTCGTGGGGGCACAGGTGCGGGCCGCCTTCGCCGGGGTGGGGGCCGAGGAGGCCCGCCAGGTCGTCATCGCCTACGAGCCCATCTGGGCTATCGGCACCGGCGTTCCCGCCTATGGCCCGGACGTCAACCGCATCGTCCAGGACGCCATCCGCGCTATCCTGGCCCAACTCTACGGAGATGAGGTCGCCCAGGCGATCCGCGTCCAGTACGGGGGGTCGGTAACACCGGCCAACATCGCCGAATTCATGCAGGAGCCGGAGATTGACGGCGCGTTGGTGGGCGGCGCCAGCCTGCGCGCCCCCGACTTCGCCGCCATTGTCCGCCGGGGCCTGGAGGCGAAGAGAAGCAACCCTTTAACAGGCTGATCCCGTAGACCGATGCGCTACCTGATTCTCCTGCTCACCGCCATCGCTCTTCTGGTCTTCATCGGATACCTGGCCGTCTTCCTGGACTATTCGGTGGCCCTTTTCCGTTGGCCGTACGACTACGACCAGGGAGAAGGGTTTGAACTCTACGATGCGGTGCTTTACAGTCAGGGGGAGTGGCCGTACCGGGATAACAGCACTTTCCCATTCTATGGCTCCAATTACCCGCCGCTCTTCCACCTGCTCATTGTCCCGCTCCTGAGGGTTTTCGGCCCTCGCCTGGTCGCCGGACGACTGGCCTCGTTTCTGGCAACCCTGGTCACGGCGGCGACGATTGCCGGGATTGTGCGTCGGGAGGTCGGAGGCCGGCGCGGCCTTCTCCCTCTGGCCGTCCCGATTCTGGCGGGCCTCTCCTTTCTGGCAGCCAACATCGTCTATCAGATCGGCCCCCTCTGCCGCCTGCACATGACCATGGTGATGTTTGAGACGCTGGCCGTGGCGGCCATCGCGCAATTTCAGCACCCTCGCCACGGCGACCGGTATTTTCTCCTGGGCCTCTTTCTCCTACTCTGTGCGGGGTATACCAAACAACTGGCCGTCTTCACCGTCATCGCCGCGCTGGGATTCGTCTTTCTGCGGGACATCCGCCGGGCGCTGGCAGGCGGGGCCGGACTGGCGCTGGTCGCCGGAGGGCTCTTCCTGCTGATAGACCGCGCCACCGGCGGGCAGTGGACCGTCAATATCATCCATGCTAACGTCAACGAGTTTGATTATCGGCAGACGCTGGTCTTTCTGACCCAGTGGCTGCGGCTTTACCCCATCCTTATCCTGCTGGCAACGGGGATGCTGGTGTGGGAACTGTTCTGGGACCGGCTGTCGGTCTACAGCCTCTGGTTTGTCCTGGCGGCGGGGATGGGGCTGCTCAGCGGGAAGTGGGGGGCCGGACCGGCGTACTTCACCACATCCATTGCGGCAGCCTGCGGGATGAGCGGGCGAGCGTTGCTCCGGCTAACCAGCGCGGTCTCCCGCCGGTGGCCCCGATGGGAGAACGGAGTGGCCCTACTGGTGCCCGTCCTGTTTCTCATTCAGGCGGCCTGCAACCTGCACATGCCCACTGAAGGGCCGATCTTCGGGCCGCTGGCGCGAGCGCTGGGCCTCGCCGACCGGACAATTCGGGGCGACTGCACTCTCTTCGCCTACTCCGATAGCGGCGGCTATACTCAGTTGGGCCACCGGCTGACCGAAGCGGACTACCGGGCCGGGGAGCGGATTCTGGCCTACATCCGGGGTTCGGACGGGCCGCCGTTCAGCGAAGAGGCCGCCTTCAGCCTGCTGGCAGGCCGCCCGGTGGTGACCAATCCAACCCAGTTGCTCAACCTCTATAAGAACGGATTGCTGGACACTTCGGAATTGATCCACCGGATTGAGGCGGAGGAGTTCGGCGTCGTCGTCTTTCGAGCCCAGTTCTATCCGCCGCCGGTCCTGGAGGCTATCGGCCAGCATTATCGTCCGGTGGAGCACATCTGTATGAACGGCTTTTATTACCATATTCTCCTGCCGAATCGGCTGCTCGGCAGATGAGGAGGGGCTGGTAGTTACGTTGTAACGATAGGGTCGCTGCAAAGGAGCGGAGTATGGGATATGAGGCCGATGCCTTCCGCTGCTCAGGGTGCGGGAGTGCCATGCTCATCCCCGACCCGGATGGGACGCTGACCTGTGCCTACTGCGGCACGACATACGAAATCACCGGGCGCACCTGTCCCGAATGCGGAGCCGTCAACCCACCGGAAGCGGAACGTTGTATTCGCTGCGGAAAAGTCCTGGACCTGGTGGGGTTCATCCTCCAGAGCCGCTGGCAGACAACCACCCGGGAGCATCTGGAGCAGGTGCGGGCGGAGGCGGCGCGGCTCAAAGAGGAGTCGGAGGCCGCGTCTCAGAGGCGGTTGCGGGAATGGTGGGCGATGGAAGAGGAGCGGCGGCGCGCGCTGGCGGCGGCCCAGGCCGAGCGGGACCGGCAGGAGCGCATGTTGCTAACCGGCGCGCTGGTCTTCGCGGCCGTTGTCATCCTGGGGATTCTCATCTACCTGCTGGTGACAGCGCTTTCGGCGCCATAAGCGTTTGACAGCCATCCGATGACCGTTAT
Organism: Anaerolineae bacterium; assembly: GCA_036172315.1. Taxonomy (GTDB): domain Bacteria; phylum Chloroflexota; class Anaerolineae; order B4-G1; family DUEL01; genus SpSt-77. The sequence continues at coordinate 29,211 of JASFBC010000198.1, forward strand.
AATGGGGCACGCAGAGGACAAGAAACCTCACAGGAGAGATGCACGATGATAGACCTGACCATTCATCCAACCGGGCTGGAGCGAGCCATCCGGCGTGCCCGAGAACGGGGCATCATCATCCCCACCTTCGCTCAGATGAAAGACCCCACCCGTATCCCTGAGGCCATCCGCGCCCGCCTGCGGGAGGTCGGCCTCTGGGAGATCAACCCTCTAAACCTTTTCCGCATCACCTGGAAGAACGAACCGGTTCCCTTCGGCGGCGGGTTTAATGGCGTAAACTATCTGGAATTTCCGCCCGCCCTGACCGGGGTCCCCGCCCGCATCATCGCCCTGGTGGGCAAGTGGTTTCCCACGGGCGCCCACAAAGTGGGTGCGACGTTCGGCTGCCTGGTCCCCCGCCTGGTCACCGGACAGTTTGACCCCACATACCATAAGGCCGTCTGGCCCTCTACCGGCAATTTCTGCCGGGGTGGAGCGTACAACTCCGCCCTCCTGGCCTGTGAATCCATCGCCATCCTGCCGGAGGGGATGAGCCGGGAGCGGTTTGAATGGCTCTCCCGCCTGGCCGGCGAGGTCATCGCCACCCCGGGCTCTGAGAGCAACGTCAAAGAGATTTTTGACAAATGCTGGGAACTGCGCCGGACCCGTCCGGAGGTTTTTACCTTCAACCAGTTTGAGGAATTCGGCAACTACCTCTGGCACTACGAGGTCACCGGCCACGCGATGGAGGAGGTGCTGGAGAAGGAACTGGGCCCCCGGGATACCTATCGGGGCGTTGTCCTGACCACCGGCTCGGCGGGCACCATCGCCTGCGGGGATTATATGAAGCAGGTCTTCCCCCCCAGCAAGGTCGCGGCCAGCGAGGCGCTTCAGTGCCCCACGCTCCTGCTAAACGGCTTCGGCAGCCATCGCATTGAGGGTATCGGGGATAAACATGTCCCCTGGATTCATAACGTCAAAAATACCGACCTGGTGATGGCGATAGACGACGCGGCGTGTATGGCGCTGGTGCGCCTCTTTAACGAACCGGCCGGGCGGGCCTACCTGGTGCGGCAGGGCGTGCCGGAGGGGCTGGTGGACCGGATGGACCTGCTGGGCATCTCCGGCATCGCCAACCTGCTCTCCTGCATCAAGTTCGCCAAATGGTATGAACTGGGCGAGCACGACGTGGTCCTCACCGTCCTGACCGACTCTATGGAACTCTACGGGAGCCGGCTGGTGGAACTGCGCCACGAGCGGGGGGAGTATACGGAACTGGACGCGGCGGCGGACTACCACCGGTACCTGTTGGGGTGCACGGTGGACTTTATGGCCGAACTGGGGTACTGGGAACGCCGTCGGATCCACAATCTGAAGTATTTTACCTGGGTGGAGCAACAGGGCAAGACGGCAGAGGAACTTCAGGCCCAGTGGTATGACCCGGACTACTGGACGGGCATCCAGCGGCAGGTGGCGGAGATAGATGCCCTGATTGAGGAGTTCAACGCTCGCGGGGGTCTAATGTAATGTGCAATGGGGGCCCAGTGGCGAAGCCGCTGGCCCCCACAGGCATTGCCAATGGCCGGGAATCGCGCGGTCTATGAAGAAGCAATACGGCGGGGAGCAGCCCAGGCCTGGGAACAGCGCTGGGGGGAGGCCATCGCGGCCTACCGGCAGGCCCTGGCCGAATTTCCGGACAGCCCCGACGCGCTGAGCGGACTGGGGTTGGCTCTGGCCGGGGCCGGAAGGCTGGAGGAAGCACTACCCGTACTCCAGCAGGCGGCTAACATAGCCCGGGAGAACCCGGTACTCCAGGAACAGGTGGCCCAGGTCCTGGAACGATTGGGGCGTCCACAGGAGGCGGCTCAGGCCTACCTCCAGGCCGCCGACCTCTACCTCCGCCAGCAGGCATCCCGCATGGCCATAGAACGCTGGAGGGATGCTATCCGGGTTGACCCCTCCTGCATCTCCGCCCACGTCAACCTCCTCCGGGTCTACCTGGGTCAGGGGAAACATCGCGAGGCCATTGCCGAATACCTGGCCCTGGCGACCCTCTACCGGGACCGGGGCGAGACGGAGAAAGCGATGGAACTCTGTCAGTATGCCCTGAAACTGGACCCGCACCACCCGGAGGTCCTGGCGCTGATGGACGCGCTCCGTTACGGAGTCCCGACTACCGTGGGGACGGGACCCCTGGAGGCCTTGGCGGAGGGAAAGCCGGGGGTGCCAGGGGAGGAGGGGAATCCCGTAGAGATCGCCCGGCGCACCGCTCTGGCTCAACTGGCCGAGGTGGTCTTTGAAGAAACCCCGCCTCAAACCGGCCCCCTCATCCTCCGTCCCCTTTCCAAGCGGGAAATAGATACTCTCATCAGCCGGGCCATTGATGCTCAGGCCCGGGGGGATGTGGACGAGGCAATCGCCTGTTACGAGGAGGTCCTGAGAGGCGGCGTCATTGAGCCGGCAGTCCATTTCAACCTGGGATTGCTCTACCAACAGCAACTGCGATTGGAAGAAGCGATTGCCCAGTTCCAGCAATCCGTCTCCAGTCCCCAGTACCGGCTGGGCAGTCTCTTTGCCCTGGGAGAGTGCTATCGGGCCCTGGGCCGCATAGATGAGGCCCTGACTCACTTCCTGGAAGTGCTCAAAATCGTGGACTTGAGCACCGTCCGACAGGATCAGGCCGATGACTTGATCCGCCTCTACGACGAACTGGCCAGCACCTACGCCGCACGGGGGGAGCGGGAACAGGCCGTAGAGTTCATCAACGCGCTGATTTCGTTCCTCAGCGCGAAGGGCTGGGAGGACAAGGTTCATCAGGCCCGGCAGCGGTTAGACTTCCTTTCCCGCGAAGGGCCGGTGCTGAGCCTGGCCGAGATGCTAACTGTCCCCGGATCAGAACGGATCATTCAATCCATCGGCCTGGCCCAGGAGTACCTGCGGCACAACCTGCCTCGGGCAGCGATGGATGAATTGATGAGCGCTGTGGAGCGGGCCCCCTCATTTCTCCCGATCCACCGCCAGATCGGAGAAACCCTGGTCGCGATGGGGCGGACGGAACAGGCGGTGGGGAAGTTCCTGGCCATTGCAGATACGTACCGCGTCCGGGGCAACTTCTCTCAGGCAGTGGCAATGTACGAACGGGCCCTTCGCCTGGCGCCGATGAATATACCGGCCCGTATGAAACTGATAGACCTCCTGGTCAGTCTGGGGGAGATTGACCGGGCCCTGGAACACTACCTGGCCCTGGGAGACACCTACTACCAGATGGCCCAATTGGACCAGGCGCGGGAGAAATACAACGAGGCGTTGCAACTGGCCCCGCGCGGGAGCCCCGAGCGCCGATGGGAGGTCAAACTCCTCCATCGCATCGGCGACATCGATCTCCAGCGGGTGGAATGGCGGCGGGCGGCCTCTGTGTATGAACGGATCCGGGAGATTGCGCCGGATGACGAGAAAGCGCGCTTCACCCTGATGGACCTCTATGAGCGATTGGGACGGCCGGACCGGGCGCTGGCGGAACTGGATGGCCTCCTCCAGCACTACATGCAGACCGGAAAAGTCCAGAAGGCAGTCTCTATCCTGGAGGGACTGGTGCAGGAGAAACCGGGGGTAATTCCCTTGCGGGCCCGTCTGGCCCAACTTTACCTGAACGCAGGCAGAAAAGAGGACGCGCTGCGGGAACTGGACATCTTGGGGGACCTGCAACTTCAGGCGGGGAAAGTGAAGGACGCCATCGCGACCATTCAGGTCATCCTGCGGCTGCGCCCGCCCAATGCCGACGCGTACCGGGAACTGCTGGAGCAATTACAGGCCGGGCGAATCCCCGCCTGAATCCATTCGTGATGGGGCGCGGAACGAGGGGGTGCTGGCCACAAATAGTGCCCCTCCGCCGCGCTGTTCGGAGCAAGGCACAGAACGGAGTGGAGTGCCGTCCTGGGCGCTCCGCCGCCCCTACCGGTATACCACCTCTTCCCGCTCCGGCCCGACCCCGATCAGGGTGACAGGCACCCCGATGGCTTCCTCTATCCGCTCCACATAGGCCCGCGCCGCTGCGGGCAGGTCCTCCCAGCGGCGGGCTGAACGGATCTCCTCATCCCAGCCCGGGAGTTCCTCATACACCGGCTGCCAGCGGGCCACCTCCTCCGCCCCCCACTCGCCGGGGAAGCGCGGGATGCGCTCCCCCTCCCGCTCGTACACGACGGCCACCCTCAAAGGGTGAATTCCTGTCAGCACGTCCAGTTTGGTCAGCGCCAGTTCGGTCAGCCCGTTGACCTGCACGGCATAGCGCAGGATGGGCAGGTCCAGCCAGCCGCAGCGCCGGGGGCGGCCGGTGGTGGTGCCGTATTCTCCCCCGGCTTCCCGGATGCGGTCGCCGACGGCGTCGGTCAGTTCGGTGGGGAAGGGACCGGCTCCCACGCGGGTCGTGTAGGCTTTGGCGACGCCGATGACCCGGGCCACCTCCTGCGGCCCGAACCCCAACCCCGTTAGGGCCCCGCCTGCCACGCAGGAGGAACTGGTCACATACGGATACGTCCCGTGATCCAGGTCCAGCAGGGTTCCCTGGGCCCCTTCGCAGAGCACAATCTGCCCGGCCGCCAGCGCGCGGGCCACCACTTCGGACCCGTCGGTGAGGTAGGGGCGGAGCCGTCGGGCCAGGGCGACGGACTCGGCCACCATCTCGCCGACCGGCAACGGCTCCAGGCCGTAGTGCTCCTGAAGCAGGCGGTTGTGGGCCTGGACCAGGGCCATTACCCGCTCGCCGAACGCCTCCGGGTCGGCCATCTGGCCGGCGCGCAGGCCGATCCGGGCGGCCTTGTCGGCGTAGACGGGGCCGATGCCCCGGCGGGTGGTGCCGATGGCCTCCCGCCCCCGGGCCGCCTCCCGTGCCCCGTCCAGCGCGCGGTGGGTGGGCAGAATGATGTGAGCCGCCGCGGCCAGTTTGACCCGCTCCGGCCCTATGTCCACCCCCAGCGCGGCCAGTTGGTCCAATTCCTCAGCCAGTGTAACCGGGTTAACCACCACCCCGGCCCCGATCAGGCAGGTGACATGGGGGTGCAGGATGCCGGAGGGGACCAGATGGAGGCGGAGAACGTGACCCTGGGCGACCACTGTATGGCCGGCGTTATCGCCGCCATTGTAGCGGGCCACGATATGGGCCTCCCGGGCCAGGTCGTCCACGACCCGCCCCTTTCCTTCATCTCCCCACTGTGCTCCGACAACGATGATTGCAGGCATGGGGGACCACCTCCTTTCGCGGGACACGATGGAGGTCCCGCTCTATTCCACCGGTTCCACCACCTGGGGGGTGACGCTGACGCCGCAGTAGGGGCAGACCGCCCAGTGGAGGTGCAGAGGGCGCTTGCAGGCCGGACAGGCCTGCTTGAGGCGGGTATGGCAGACAGGGCAAATGATGTAATCCGATTTGACCCGCGCGCCGCAGCCGGGGCAGATTTCCGGCTCCTCAATCGCCTGCAGAAGCGCCTCCTGCTCCAGCGAACGCTCGTAAGCCTCCGCCAGCGTCTCGCGCGGGCGCAGCATCAGGTACACGATCACTCCGAAGAGGGGAATAAACGCCACCAGCAACGTGGCGACAATCCATGCCAGGACATCCCGGGAACGAGCCCGCATGTCCCGAAAGGTCCAGATGATGGCCCCGCCGTGCAGGGCGGTGAAAACGACGCCGGCGCCCAGGGCCAGCCAGAAAACCAGTTTTGCCAGAGTGTTCAGAAGGCCTTCCATGTACCACTCCTCATGGGCTTGCTGTGACAGGGGTAACTACCTACCAGGCGGTGGTTTAATCCCACCCCTCCTGGCCACCCCCTTCCAAAGCGAGGGCTACACCGGCACCCCAAATGTCCGATGGCTATCTCCAGGGGAAGCCTCCGCTGGCAGGCCCCTACCCCCGGCAAAAAAATTTGCCTGTTTGAAGTACCAGACACGGGATGCCTGAACAGCCACTTTGAGGGATTATACCATACATTTGTGGCATCGCAAAGGTGGGCAACTGAGGTTCGGGATACGGGTCCGGACAGGGGAGGCCGATCTTTTTGCCCGCCGCCGAAGCAGTGGGCTCAAGAGGCAAAGCCTTCGGGCCATCCAGCCCCTGAGGTTGAGGTGAAACGATCCGGTTGCCTGGCGGAAAGGAGGGGGGACTGGCGCCAGTTGCCCAGGCCATTCTGGCCCATATTTGATCCCTCTATCCGGGCTCGCTGCTGGTGCTGGCGTTCGTGAAGGGACCCGGCATTCTGCTGGCGCCGGAGATTGGGGTGACAGTCACCTCATACCGGCATCCGGCGGCCGGTAGGGTTGCGGCGGAAACGGCCGAATTCTATCAGGCCGGCCAGTTGCTCCCCAGAGAAGACCGGCCCATCCAGGCAGACCAGCATCCCGTCCAGCGCGCACTGTCCACAGACGCCGAAACCGCACTTCATATACCGCTCCACGCTCAACTGGCTGGGCAGCGAGTACTCCTGGCAGAGCCGGAGGACAGCCACCAGCATCGGTTCAGGTCCGCAGGCGTAAACCGCCGGGGGCGGGTCGCGCCGGGCCGCCTCCAGTGCCGCCGCCACCGCCGTCCCCCGCCGTCCGGCGGAGCCATCGTCGGTGGCGACCACCAGTTCCACCCCCAGGGCCTGGAAACGGTCCACGTAGATAAGATCGTTGGCCCGCCGGGCGCCCACAACCACCGTGGTGGGAATCTCCTGCCGGACGGCATGACAGGCCAGGAAATAGAGAGGGGCCACACCATAGCCGCCGCCGATCAGCAGAGCGGGGCGGTCTGGATGGAGTTGAAACCCCCGGCCGAACGGCCCGCGTACCCCCACCTTCTCCCCTTCCCGGACCCGGTGGAGCGCGGTGCTGAAGGGGCCGACGCGGGCAACCGTGAGGGTCAGCGGAGAGGGATGGGCGATGGAAATGGGCTTCTCATCCACGCCGGGGAGCCAGAGCATCACGAACTGCCCCGGCCGGGCCTCCGGGAGAGCCATATCCAGGATAAACGTGCGCACCCGGCGGCTCTCCACCTGCACCTCTCGGATGGATACCATTTGAGGCAGGGGCACCCCTCGCCTCCGGACCTCTCCTACCTGGTGGCTTCTGCCACCTTCCGCCAGTCGGCCAGGAAGCGTTCCAGGCCGGCATCGGTGAACGGACTGCGGACCATCTGCTGAAGGACACCGAAGGGGACGGTGATGATGTCGGCGCCTGCCAGCAGGGCTTCCACCACGTGGGCCGGATGCCGGATGCTGGCGACCAGAACCCGGCAGGAAAACCCGTAGCGGTCAAAAATCGCCCGCGTCTGGCGAACTACCTCCATACCGTCCAGACCGGCGTCGTCCATCCGCCCCACAAAAATGGACGCATACGTCGCGCCGGCCTTGGCCGCCAGGTAGGCCTGAAGGGGGGAGAAGATGAGCGTCGCGTTGATCCGCCCGTTGGGCCAGCGGGAAATCTCCCGCATCGCTTTCAGCCCCTCCACCGTGCAGGGGATTTTGACAAAGACATACTCCGACCAGTCCAGAATCTCTCGCGCTTCGGCAATCATCCCCTGAGCGTCGGTGGAGATGACCTCGGCGCTCACCGGCCCCTGGACAATGTTCACGATCTCCAGCGTGGTGGCCTTCAGGTTGGCGCGGCCGGCCCGCATCATCAGCGTCGGGTTAGTGGTGACGCCATCCAGAATCCCCCAGGCCGCCGCCTGACGGACTTCATGAATGTCGGCCGTATCTAGGAAGAGTAATGCCACGATTCACTCCTGCCTTTCGCGAATCCTCCCGCAGGCTCTCGCCTGCGGGAGGATTCTCCGGTGGATCAGCGAGGCAACTCGCCGATGTTGCCTTCCACGAACCAGTCAATAGTGGTCAGTTCATACAGGCTGAGCCGCTGGCCGGGCTTCACCCGCTCCTGGCCGGCCTGATCCTTGATGGGGCCAGTGAAGGGGTCAAAGAGGACGGCCGGGTCGGTCATCTGCTCCAGTCGTTTGAAGACCAGGTCATAGATGCTGATCTCGCCCAGAAGCGGGTCCGTGACCTTCACGGCCTTGAGCGGGGCTTCAAACTTGGGGTTGATGGGAACCCCGAAGTCGCCGCCCAGTTCCACACCCTTCTGGCCCAGGATGTACCAGTAGTCCACGTTCTCCAGGTTCTTGTTGTTGTAGATACCCAGGTAAACCTTCATCAGGATGTCCTCGTAGATGCGCTCCCAGTGGACCAACTGGCCGCTGACCAGGGAGTTGGGGCCGAACTGGGCCATCGGGCTGTAGTGACCGAAGACGTAGACCGGCTGGCCTTTGTTGGTGTACTCCTCGGCCACCTGGACGACGGTGGGGGAGTCCTCGGTGAAGGCCAGGACGTCCACCCCCTCGGCGATGAGCGCCTCGGCGGCCTGGCGGGCTTTGGCCGGGTTGTACCAGGAGAAGAGCCAGCGGACATCCACCGTGGCGTTGGGGTTCACCTCCCGGACGCCCAGGGTAAAGGCATTGATGTGGCGCACGACCTCGGGGATGGGGTGGGCCGCCACGTAGCCCACCTTGCCGCTCTTGGTCAGCGCGCCGGCCATCAGCCCGTTCAGGTAGTAGACCTGGTAGAAGTCGGCCATATAGGTGCCCATATTCGGGGCCCGCTTGTAGCCGGAGCAGTGGAAGAAGATTTTATCGGGGTACTTCTGGGCCGCCGCCAGAGTCCCGTCCATAAAGCCGAAACTGGTGGTGAAGACAACGTCGCACTTCTCCTCCACAATGAAGCGGTCCAGGAACCGCTCCACATCGGCTTCCGACACCGACTCGGCGTAGGCGGTCTCCAGCCAGGGGAACTCCTTCTCCACGATCTGGCGGCCCCGATCATGGGCGTGGGTCCAGCCGATGTCGCCGATGGGGCCGACATAGATGAAGCAGGCCTTCAGTTTCTTCTCAGCCGCTGGCACCTCCTTCACAACCTCCACGACCCGGGTCACCTCTACGGTCTGGACTCCGGGGGGCACGGGAGTGGGTTTGGGCCGGCATGCGGCCAGCAGCAGGGCAGAGATAACGGTGAGGACAACGGGGATCCAGAGACGCTTAGACATGGCCTTTCCTCCTTCGGTAAAATGAGTGGGTTAATGGACAGGGAATGATACGACGGACGCAGAATTGAGCAGAGGGCACCTCCTTTCGGGAAACGGATGTGTTTTTGTTATAGCACAACTCGGACGATTTGGCAAACGGCATGGTTGCACGGAGTGCAAATCGTGTTACAATTCACCCCAGCACGCCCGGTGCAATTCGGGCTCCCTGGAAGTGGGGGAATGGGTTACCAACAATACGGAGGGCACGATGACTTCTCGTTCTGGATGTACCACCGCGATGATCCTTTTGCTTCTGGCTGCCCTGATCGCGCTGGTCATCTGGCTGGCGCCGGATATCCGGGCCCGCCTGAACCTGCTGGGTGAGGCCCGCCAGACGCTGGAGCGGGAGGTGGAAGAACTTCTCCATCCCACCCCCACCATCCGTCCCAGTCCCGCGACCATCGTGCGGGAAGTGCAGAGCCTCAGCCGCCTGGAGACGGTCGTCTACACCGTTGAGAAAGTCATCACTGCCGAATCCGGGCAGGGGCCGCTGGGTTTCCTCTTCGGCGATAAACTCCTCCTGGTTGCCCACGGACAGGTCATCGCAGGCGTGGACCTGGGCAAAGTCGGGGAGCGAGACGTGACGGTGACCGCCGATGACCGGGTGGTGCTGACGCTTCCTCCGGCGGAAATCTTCGTTGTCCGGCTGGATAACGAGAAGACCTTCGTCTACGACCGGGAGACGGGGCTTTTCGGGATGAAGCCGGACCTGGAGACGGCGGCGCGGCAGGCGGCGGAGCAGGAAATCCTCCGGGCCGCCCTGGCCGACGGCATTCTGGAGGCGGCGGACCGAAATGCCCGCTCTTTCCTGGAGGGCTTCATTAAAGGCTTCGGCTTCCGGGAGGTTGTCTTTGTTCAGGCCACCCCTGCCCCACCTCCGCCTACCCTGCCGGTGACCGTTGTCCCGATAACACCGACTCCGTAGTACAATTTTGTCTCCCGCCAGTTCGCCCCCGAGGACTGGATGACCGTGACGGTGAACATCGGGAAGGGAGTGGAGAGCATCGGTGTCGGTTGACCTTTGGCAAGGGCACGCCGGACGCAGGGACGGGAATAATCCTTCACGCTCTCTGCGTCTCTGCGGGGGGGAGAACGCGGCGGACGCAGAAACTCATCTACGGCAAGCGTCCGACCCTGCGGGAAATCTGGCGAATTCTGAGGAGTTAAAGGGGCAGGGGGCAAGAGGCATCTTGTTCCTTGCCGCTTTACCCAGTAGTGAAACGGGGGGATCGTTATGACCTTTCAGGAGTATCTTGACCGCTACCTCCCCGCGCTGGAAGCGGAGATGCAGGCTGTCGTGGCGGCCGCGGAGTTCCGCCTCCGTGACCTTTACGGCATGCTCCGCTACCACCTGGGCTGGGAGGACCGGGAGTTCCGGCCCATCGTCGGCCCGCATCCCACCGGCAAGCGCATCCGTCCCGTTCTCTGCCTCCTTTGCTGCGAGGCCTGCGGCGGGGATTGGGAGCAAGCCCTGCCCGCCGCCGCTGCCGTGGAACTGGTCCACAATTTCTCCCTCATCCACGACGACATTGAGGACAGCGACAGCACCCGACGCGGCCGCCCTACCGTCTGGTCGGTCTGGGGGGTGCCCCAGGCGCTGAATGCCGGGGACACCCTCTTCACCCTGGCCCATCTGGCCCTCTTCCGTCTGACGGATCGGGGCGTCCCTTCGGAGACCGTCCTTTCGGCCCTCCGGATTCTCCTGACGGCCTGCCTGCGCCTCACCGAGGGGCAGTTCCTGGACCTCCGGTTTGAGGGAGAGGAGAAAGTCTCCGTTGAGGATCACCTGTTCATGGTTGCCCGCAAGACGGCGGAATTGCTCTCCGTAGCCGGCGAACTGGGCGCGCTGGTGGCCGGCGCGCCCGCCGACGTGCGGCAACGGATGCGGGCGTTGGGCTACCACGCCGGCATCGCCTTCCAGATTCAGGACGACATCCTGGGCATCTGGGGCGACCCCGCCGTCACCGGCAAACCGGTGGGTTCCGACCTTCGGCGCGGCAAGAAGACGTTCCCTGTCCTCTACGCCCTGAGCCGGGAACCGGGCCTCCGGCACCTTCTTCCCGACATTGCCTGCTCCACGGATAACCTGCAAGCCGCAATGGTTCTCCTCCACCGTTCCGGGGCCCAAGAGGCGGCCCGGGAGCGGGTCCTGGAGGAGGCCGACCGGGCCGTCCAGGCCGTGGGGGAGGCCGGCCTGAGCGGTCCTGCCGCCGACGCCCTGGCCGACCTGGTACAACAACTGGCTTTTCGGAACCGATGAGGTCCGGTCTTCGTCCACCATCGGTGCTATTTGCCGCCTTCTCGGCATCCCTGCTGCTTTACTTCTTCGGACTGGTCCTGCCGTATCCCCTTTCTATCCATGTCGCGCACACGCCTATCAGTTTTCCGGAGATCGCCCGGCGGAGGCCCCTTCCCGCCGTTCTCTTCCTGGCGACCTTCCTGGCCCTCTTCGGCCTCTACGCCCTGGCCTGTCGGACCTGCCGCCGCTATCCCCGGCAGGTCTCCCCAGCCCTGATTCTCCTCTGCGGCCTGACGCTGGCGCTCATCCTGAGCCTCACCTACCCGATCGGCGCGGGAGATGTGGTGGACTACGTCACCCACGGGGAGGAACTGTTCTACTATCGGGAGAACCCGCTGGTCGTGCCGCCGGGGCATCTGCCGGGCACAGCCTTCGCCCGCTACTCCGCCTACCGGATGGCTCCCTCCAACTACGGACCCCTCTGGACCTGGATCAGCGCGCTGGTCGTCGGTGCGCTGGGGCGGGAAAGCCTGGCGCTGAACCTGCTGGGGTTCAAGGGAGTGGCCATTGCGGCCTACCTGGCCCAGGCCCTGCTGGTTTACGCTCTCCTGCGCCGCCGCCAGCCCGATCTGGCCCCGGCAGGGCTGGTTTTCTTTGCCTGGAATCCGCTCGTCCTCTACGAGTTCGCCGTCAACGGCCACAACGATGCAACGATGATGGCCTTCGCTCTGCTGGGCATCTATTTCTGGGAACGGCGCCGCCCTTTGCTGATGACGGCCGCGTTTACCCTCTCTTTTCTGGTCAAGATACCGACGGCGCCGCTCCTCCCCCTTTTCCTGCTGGCCTGGGCCCGCGATGCTCGCCGTCAGGCACAAAGCGCAGCGGGGTGCCGCCCCGTCTGGATTCTCTCTGCTCTCCTGCTGAGCGGCGCGCTGGTGGCGCTGGCGTATCTCTCTTTACCCAGCCCACTGGCCGCGCTGACCAACCTCTCCACCCGCTCCGGCCTCCTCACCCACTCCCTTCCGGCGGTCCTTTCCCTCACCCTGCGGCTGGCTGGACTGGATGAAGCGGCCGCCGGGAAGGTGGCCCAGGCGGCCGCGCTGGGTGCCTTCGGGGTCGTCTTCACCCTCCAACTGGCCCGGACATGGGTGCGACCCGAGACCGTTCTCCGTTATGCCTTTGACCTGATACTTTTCCTTCTGCTCTTCGCCACGCCGTGGTTCCAGCCATGGTACGTCACCTGGGCGGTGGCACTGGCGGCCCTCTTTCCTCGCCCGGAAGCCCCGCTCCAGGCTGGCCTCTTCAGCCCGACCGTGCTCTTCTCCTACGTGGTCTACGGTTTCGTCTGGTTCTGGATCCCCCATCAGGCCAACTGGGGGAACACCCTGGGCATCACTCTGATGGCTGTGGCGACGACGTACCCCATCCCATGGGGATATACGCTCGGGGTTTGGGGGCAGCGAAGCCGCCCCCTAAACCCCATTCCCCACCCCCCCTCGCCGTGAAAACGACAGCCGGGGGTAAGAGGTGAGACTGAATCATTGCCTCAACGTGCTGGCGGCAGTGGGGCAATTGGCCAGCGGCATTGCTCACGATTTCAACAATCTCCTCACTACCATCATCCTCTACGTCCAGATGGTGCTGAGCGACCCGCGGTTGCCTTCCGACTTGGCCCAGTCCCTCCTGGTCGTCATCAGCGAATCCCGCCAGGCCACTCAACTGGTGCAACAGATGCTGGATTTCAGCCGCCGCGCCCCGATGGAAGTTCGGGTCTACCTGCCTGCCTTGTCCGGGGAAGCGCCCGCACCGAAGCGGGCCGCGGAAGCCCCTCTGCTCCTCGGCCGTGGGGAGACGGTTCTGTTGGTGGAGGACCGCCCGGCGCTGCGGGCGGCGGGGCGGAAAATACTGGAGCAGTTGGGCTACCGGGTGCTGGAGGCGGCAGAGGGGCGGGAAGCGCTGGAGGTGTACGCGGCCGAACAGGTGGACCTGGTCCTCACCGCCGTGGTGATGCCCGAGATGAGCGGCGCGGCACTGGTGGAGGCATTGCGGCAGCAGACCCCCGACTTGAAAGTGATCGCCATTACTGGCTACGGCGAGGACCAGGAGGTGGAGCGTATCCGCCAGGCCGGCGTATTGGAGGTCATCCGCAAGCCCTTTGAGGTGGAGTGTCTGGCGGCGGTGATCCGCCGGGTGCTGGGATGAGAAAATTGCCCAAAAGGAGTTACCTCCCGACTAAAATTGGGGCTTTTGCCCCCCAGCCGGGCGTGATCCAAGAAATGCCCTCATCAACTGGCGCGCGGCCCGCTCCCAGGTGAACCCGGCGGCGCGCGCCCGCCCTCGCGCCGCCATCTCCCGCCGAAGCCCCTCGTCCTCCAGCGCCTGCTGCATAGCCCGGCTCAGTCCCTCCTCGTCCTCCGGATCCACCAGGAGCGCCGCGTCCCCTGCTACTTCCGGCAGGCTGGAAACCCCCGAACAGACCACCGGAACACCGCAGGCCATCGCTTCCAGCACCGGCAGCCCAAACCCTTCGTAGAACGACGGGAAAACGAAGAGGTCCGCCCCCCGATAGAGGGCGGGCAGGTCCTCATCTCCCACAAACCCCAGAATCCGCACCCGGTCAGGGTGACGGGCCGCCGCCTCCAGGACCGATTCGTAGAGCCAGCCCCGGCCTCCGGCGATGATCAGCACCCGCCCGGTATCCGGGAGACGGGCGAAGGCGCGGATCAGCCGGACATAGTTCTTGCGCGGCTGGAGCGTCCCCACGGAGAGGACGTAGGGCCGGTCCAGGCCATAGCGAGCCCGCAACCGTTCCCGTTCTCCGGGCTCCGGCTCCGGGCGGAAACGGGCATCCACCCCGCTGTAGAGCACCTCCACCTTCTCCGGCGGCGTCCCCAGCATGCGGATCAGGTCGGCGCGGGTGGCCTCGGAATCCGCCAGCACCCGGTCGGCCCGGGCCACCGACGCCGGCACCACCCGCTCCAGATACCGCACCAGTTTGGGGATAAAATGGTCCGGGTAGTGCAGGAAGGAAAGGTCGTGGACAGTGAGCAGAGTGCGGGTGTGCGGCCGGGTGGGGGGAAGGACGAAGTCCGGGGAATAGAAAAGGTCCACCGGGCCCGTGAAGACCTCCACCGGGATGGGCAGATGGGCCCGGTGCCAGAGACGGGCGACCCACTCGTCGCTGATGGGCAGAAAACGCAGGCGGACGGACGGATGGGACGGCACTTCGCTGCCGCTTTGTGCCTGGCTACGAACGGACGGCACTCCACTGCCGCCTTGTGCCTGGCTACGAACGGACGGACAACCGGCGGCTGCGAAGAGGGTGTAGCGGTAGCCGATCCCCTCTTCTTCCGTCAGCCGGAGCAGCGCACCGACCAGTTCGCGGGTGTAACGTCCGATTCCCGCCCGTTGCTGGACGGCGGCGGTGTAGTCAATGCCGATATGCATCAGGACATGGCCGCCAAGATGTCGGAGGGTTTGATCATTTCGCCGTCGGCCCGGTTGACTCGCCGCACCCGTTCCCGGCCGACGACCCGCTCCACTTCCACTGCCAGTTGCCCCAGATTCAACTCCGGGACGATGACCCGACGGGCGCTGCGAGCCGCCAGTTCCACTACCTCCTCCGGGAAGGGCCAGATGGTCTGCAGTTTCAGGAAGCCCACCTTGCGGCCCCGTTGGCGGGCCATTCTCACCGCGTGGCGGGCCGAACGGGCCACCGCCCCATAAGCGACCACCAGCGTCCGGGCGCCCTCTACTCCGTCCTCTTCGTAGAGCAGGATGTCGGAGAGGTTGCGCTGGATTTTGCGGAAAATGCGCTCCAGCCAGGGGCCAATTTCGTCAGGCCGTTCGGTGGGATAGCCTCGCTCATCATGGTGCAGGCCGGTAATGTGATAGCGGTACCCTCGCCCGAAGGGGATCAGCGGCGGGACGTCCGAGGGGAGGTTCTCGTAGGGTTTGTACCATTCCGGCGGGACCAGCGTCTCCGCCCGCTCCACTCGTTCTACGGTAGCGGGGTCGGGGAGTTCCACCCCCTCCCGCATATGGCCGACTACTTCGTCCATCAGCAGAATGACCGGCGTCCGGTACTTCTCGGCGAAGTTGAACGCCGCCACGGTGAGATCAAACGTCTCCCGCACGGACGACGGGGAGAGGGCGATAATGGGGTGGTCACCGTGGGTGCCCCAGCGGGTCTGCATGACGTCCCCCTGGGAGGGGCTGGTCGGCCGGCCGGTAGAGGGGCCCAGCCGCTGGACGTCCACGATGACGCAGGGGATTTCGGCCATCGCCGCATAGCCGATGCTCTCCTGCATCAGGCTGAAGCCGGGGCCGGAGGTGGCGGTCATCGCTTTGGCCCCGCCCACCGCCGCGCCGATGACGGCCGAAATGGAGGCAATTTCGTCCTCCATCTGGATGAAGACGCCACCCACCTGAGGCAGGCGGCGGGCCATGTGCTCGGCGATTTCCGTAGCCGGGGTGATGGGGTATCCGGCGAAGAAAGTACATCCGGCGGCGATGGCGCCTTCCGCACAAGCCTCGTCTCCTTGCATCAAAACGGCGCTCATTCCTCCCCCTCTACCTCGGTGACGAAGATGGCGAAATCCGGACAGTGCAACTCGCACCAGCGACAGGCGGTGCATTTCTCCGGGTGGGCCACCACAACTCGCCCGTCCTCGTTCTGTTCCAGGAGTTTCATCGGACAAAAGGCAACGCAGAGGCCACACCCTTTACACCAGTTGGGGAAAACGGTTACCTGTCCCTGGCGGCGCCGTCTCCGGCGGGGCTCCGCCGGGAGGGCGACGGTCTCTGCGGTGACGGGCGCTTCCCCCTCTCTCATTTTACCTCCGCAGGCCTACTCTGGGCGCAGTACCACCGTACGGCCCGGGTACAGGGTAGCGAACCGCTGGCCGTCCTGGGGCGTGCCGATGCCGGCCCCGTAGTGCATAGGGACAACGATGGCGGGATTCAGCGCTCGGGCGGCCTCCACGGCCTCCTCCACCGTCATCACGTATGTTCCGCTGACGGGCAGAAGGGCCACATCGCAGGCGATGCGGGCCATTTCGGGGATGGCGTCGGTATCGCCGGCGAAGTACAGCCGGACCCCCGCCACGGTGACCACGTAACCGACATGTCCGGCGTTTTTAGGGTGGAAGGGCTGGCCCGGGGCGCGGAATTTGTTGACGTTGTAGGCCGGGACGGCTTCCACCTCCACTCCTGCCACCGAGATCCGGTCGCCAGGGCGGACGGAGCGGGCACCCCGCAGTTGTCCGGCGGCCCCACCGCCGGCCAGAATGACGGTATTCGGCCCGCTGACTTTTGCCACGTCCTCCGGCGAACAATGGTCAAAGTGTTCGTGGCTCACCAGGACCAGGTCGGCCACCGGCGGCTTTCCGCGCAGTTTCCAGGGGTCAAAGTAGACCACCGGGGGCCCGTCCAGGCGGAAACTATCGTGCCCCAGCCAGTGCAGTTTCTGGACCAGTTCCTCGGGTGTCATCATTCCCTCCTGATGGTTCTCACACAGGGTAACTACCTGCCCTTCCTCACCCCACCCCCAGCGGCTTCGCCGCCAGGGGAGAGGAGTTGAGGGCCAAATCACTGCCTGGCAGGTAGTTACAGACGGATACTGTTATTGAACGGTAACTGCTCAGCGCCGACTGAGAGTCTGCCTCTCCGGGCCTTCGGCCGGAGGACAGCCTGCGCCGTCCGTTCCGGATGGACGACGGACGATAGACCACTGACGACGGACCACCGACCACCGTTGTCTGTGGTCTGGGGTCTGGGGTCTGTGGTCTGGGGAGGGGTGAGGCCTCCGGTGTCCGACAGGGCATTAAGACCATTTCAGTCCACGGTTTGCGTATTCACGTTTCAGTTCCTCAAGAAAACCTCCAATGCCCGACAGGGCATTAAGACCATTTCAGTCCACGGTTCGCGTAT
>JASFBC010000199.1:0-6416 GCA_036172315.1 Anaerolineae bacterium
CCCAATTGAGTGGGCACAAAGACCATATAATCCTGAAGACGACAAGTCAATTATCTACAAGGAACCAAGCAATCCAGATGGGTTCATTGGACAATACGATGTAACAACCCAATCTGAAGCCATTAGTGTTGCCAAAGTCACAAGTAGTATTCAATTTGACCTACGGGCAGGTGAATATCTAATCTTTATCGCTTTTGATGATCAGGGTTGGTATAACAATCCAGCTCCAAACATTGGAGAAGTTATTTTTGAAATTTCGTTCATATCTTGTTAGTTCTTGGAAGGCGGCATAACCAGCGCTTCCAGCCGACGCCGCTCCGCTGCGCTTCGCGGCGCGGCTGAAGCGCCAGTCGTTAGGCCGCCATCTCTACACATCAATCTCGGTTCCTGAAAGTAGCACGCCATGCAGAAGTTCCTACACGATAGGAGGACTACCATGAAAGTCAAAATTGCCGTTAGCATTGCATTGGTAGATGCTGAGCTTTAGCACCGCCCGCTTACAGGCAGATGAAGTGCCTGTTGAAATGACCCGGCCCGTATCCTTGCAGCTCGGCTCTCTTCCTCAGTTCCAACCCCGCTTGGAAGGACCGCTGGTCGTTTGGACAGAGTATCAGCTCTCAACGGATAAACTAGGCCAAGGGAATATCATGCTCTATGATGCAAAGACAAACCGTTCCCAACTCATAGCTGGCAACACAGCGGATTCGCCTCCAATAGACCGGCTCAATCCCGACATCAGCAACAATGTGATCGTTTGGGAAGATAGCCGCTATACTTGCCCTACCTGCCCTCATGACATCTTTGCCTATGACCTAACCACTGAACGAGAATTCCCCATTGCGGTTGGACCGGCTGATGAGACTACCCCAGCTATCTCAGGCGCTCGGATCGTCTGGCACAGTTATGACGGGAAAAGACATGCCCTGTTAGGTTTGGATTTGACCAGTGGAGAACGTTTTGAAATCGCCAGCCGTCCGGCTGATGGGCGCTTTTTCTATGGGCGTCCGGTCATAGACGGTAGTATCGTGGTGTGGAGTGAGTACGAAGGAAACCAGAAATTACAGCCACATACGATCTACGCCCTTGATCTGACAACGGGTCAGCGAACGACCGTGGCCTGCGTCTGGTACCCAAGTAGTGACTACGACGTTTCGGAACACCGGATTGTCTGGACTGGGCCTCTCGTTACATTGTATGATTTAGATACTGGCCAGAGCCGAGTGCTATTTCAGGGCTGGCAGGCCCACGCTCTGGCAATCCAAGGGGATCTGGTCGTTTGGGCTGATGCTCCTAATTATGACCACACCGGCTTTGACATTTATGGATATGATTTGCGTTCCGATCGGCCCTTTTTGGTTAGTGGGGCACCGGGTAATGAGTCAGAGCCAGACGTAGATGGTGAAAGGGTTGTCTGGCAGCAAGAGCGGGATGACGGGGGCTTTCGAATCGTGAGCCTTAATCTGGCCGGACAGCGTCCGGAAGTGCCACCTGTCTTGCCTCCTACCTCTGTTCCTTCAAAGCCGCTTAATACCAGCTTGGCTCAACCTGGTGAAGTGACTACTGAGGCCTCGATTCTAGGAAACTTTTATAAAGGGATGCACGGTGCCAACGGGGATGGCTGGGGGGTAGCCTTGCCCAAATCCACCGACGCGATCGTCAATAGTAGGGGAGTCCCTTACTTCAACTATCACACTGTATTGAATTCTGATCTCTGGCGCCAAACAGGCTATCCCAGTCCTCGTGGTCCTACTGTAGGAGATCTCTATCGTACTATCCGAGTTACTTACTCCAAGTATGTAGTGGTCCGATTATGGCCCACCCTAGGGCCTGATCGATATTTGAGTAACAACCCTGAGGACGTGGCCCAACAGTATGTAAGCCTGGCTTCTAGCCAAGACTGGGTGAACATGGTCCAGACGAGCAACGAGCCTAACGTCGAATGGCTTGCATCATGCTCTTCGTGCCGTTGGGAGCAATATCCCGGTGGACCTATTCGTACTTACTCTTGGAGCGGGTTGTTCGATTATCGGCTCTATCAAGCCATTAACACTTGGTATCGCGATGTATGGTATCGGGTCAGTTACTGGCGATCTAATCACCCTAACCCAATCATCCGGACCCGCCTTCAGAACATGACTCGCTACACTCCGCCTATGGCCGACATCTATCGCAATCTGGATAATGGGCAGAATTTCTACACCTACCTGCAGTCCATGATTGACCTCTATGACTACTTCACTTACCATGTTTATCCCTGGCCGGAGTTTGATGCAGTCAACGGATACATCAAGAACAACTCCTGGCCCTGGTTCACAAGTTGGCTTCAGAGCCAGATCAACAGCGGTGCCGTATGGTCACGGATCACCGAGTTTGGTTGGAATCCTGGCCAAATGGACCGGACAGGGAAGACCCAACAGAGTAGCGTGTGGGGCAACGACGGCCGTTGGCACACCTTTTGCCCTGACACACAAGGATTCATTAACAATGAGCGGCGTAACGCTTATGGCGTCATGGTCTTCCTCGTCCAGTCCACTGATCCTGCCCTGGCCAAACACGATGGCCTGGACGATAGTGGCAATCCATATTACTGGTTCAGCTGTTACCGAAGCTGGTAGGGAGAATGGTCAATGAAATACAAAGCTCAATGTTTGTTGTGGGTATTAGTAGGGGGAGTCTGGCTGATGACAGGCTGTACAAAACCACCGGGTCAGCCAAACCTCTCTACTCTAGCAATTACTCCGACCTCTACACATGAGCCACTGCCCCAATTGGGGCGCGAGCGCCAGCCAGCACAGCATCTAGCAACTACTCCTACGTATGAGGCTCCGCTCCCCAAACCACGTTTCTGCACCCCGATACCTGACCAGGACGAGCAACTGGCTACCTTGGGGCGGGAATGGCCTCGGCTTACATGGCTTCCCGAACGGGTCAAACTGTGTGAAATAGACCGTCGTTGGGAAGACCTGGGAGAGAGGATCGTCCTCTCCTTTGAAGGGGAAGGGCGCTTTTACAACTCTGTTGCAGTGTCTATTACCCACTATGTCCCTCCCAGGCAGCGAGGAGAAACAGAGCCCGAGTTGTTGAAGGTCAATAAATTAGAGATTCGTAAGTCCTTCTCCTATGGACACACTATCCTGACGTGGCCCCTGAATGGGTTATGGATTCAACTAATGTATCTTGGAGATGCTTTGGATGAAGAGGAAGCGATACGAATTGTAGAAGGAATCATCCCGCCACCGTAGGGTGGGTTACTCTGGTTCTGGTAGTGAAAGCGGCCTAACCACTCGCTCCAGCCGACTGCTCCCTCGCTCGCTCCGCTCGCTCGGTCGCAGCGGCTGAGCTCGGTGCCGTTAGGCAATAACTTGACAGATAGCCACATATGTTGATAGGCCCTGAGGAAGTCCATCACTTAATCGAACAACTTCAGCCAGTCCGCGACCGTGCTGTCGACGACAAGACCGCAGTCATTGCGCTCTATCCGTTTGCCACGCCAGAACATGATGCGCGGATTACAGCGTTCTCCAAATTCATAAATGTCCTCAACTCGGTGCAGCTTGCCTTCGCGTTCATTTCAAAGCATCTACTCCACAAACAATGGTGGGACGCAATCGCCTGTACGCCAATCCCTGATGATGCCAAACGAATATACGCAAACGAATTCGCAAACTTTGTCAAGGTCGGCTTTGTTCACGCGATGTTTTCCTCAATTGAAAGTTCCCTCCGACTGTTCCTGCGCGCCCTTGATCCTGTCGCATGCAATGGAGGCATGGCAGAATTTAAGTCAATATACGATTGCCTGCTCAATTCCAAACTCGCGACAGCGCCTGCGGACGGCATCCAGCTTCTTGATCTTCTTCGCCTTGTCCGAAACACCATTCACAATAATGGCGTATACCTTAATCCGCGTGGCGGCAACGTGACCTTGAACTGGCAAGGACAAACGTTTGAATTCAGACAAGGGACTCCAGTAGATTTCGTCACCTGGGAGTTTTTGATTCAAGTTTCCGATTCGCTCAGAATATTGTTACGGCAAGTTGTAGAGGATACAAACCTTCGAAATATTACGGTAGTGATAGATGATCCATTCTCGCGCCGTTTGACCGTTGCATAATAACGAACTAGCCCGCTATGTGTGAGCGCTTTCATGGCAAAGAAGACCCTCCTTGGCAGAAAGGGCTCGCATTACATATGCGCCTATGAACGAGGCAGCAATCAGCGGCCGAGCAATTGTTTTAGTTCGGCGTAACTGGTCAGATGGCGAACGACCTCCAGGAACTCCTTCAGGGAAGCCATTCGCCGGCGCAGGGCCCGCAGGTCTTTGCCGATGGGATCCACCGCTGCCGGGCTATCAGCGTATGAACCATAAAAGGCAAAGTAGGCCTGATTCAATTTGCGGATCACATAGCCATGCTTCAGGAAGAAGCGACGGCGCTCTTCCATGTATTGCTCCGCCTCTGCCACCTTCCCCTCGGCCAGAAGAGCATCAACCTGCAGGCGCGTCAGACGCATCTCCCGATTGAAGCTGAAGGCCGGCGCTTTATCGGGCTCGGTAGCCGGCTCCTCTGCTGGCTCCTCCTTCCTCTGGGGGATAGGCACGCCGTAGAAGCGAAACAGCACCTTATCGCCGATCTCCTCGGCAGCCAGATCGGCCACGGTCTCGTTTAGGGTGATTGTTTCATGGCTCTGGCCATATCGCCACCCCAGCGGGCTGAGGAAAAGGTAGGCATGAACCCACTCATGGGCTATGGTACGTATCACCCAATCGCGGGAACCGGCCTCCAGGATCATAGCCGGATAGGTGGAGATGCCACCGATGGATACCACCAGGGAGGAGACGCCCAGGCTATCCACCCGGTCTTCCAGGGCCTCTATTTGTTTTAAATCCAGGCCCGGGCGCAACTGTGCCGCTGCCTTTATCTCTATCTTCTCCCGGGGCGATACCACCAGGAGCAGTGGGGGCTGTTCCAACTCGGAGACCACCGGTGGGAAGACACCCAAAGGTGTGAGGCCAATGCCCTCTTCCGCTAAGATTGTGGCTACCTGGGATTGCAGTATGGCTTCTGTAGGATCCTCCAGATAGGCCAGGCGCTGCCAGGCTGCCGCGAGTTTTCCTTCCAAAAAGGACAACCTTTCCTGTTGGCCAGGGTTATGTTCCGCATGCAAGCGCGTTCTCTCATCGTTTAGGCGTTGGATGAGATCGGCGGTGGCAAAGTAAGCGGCAACTATCTTGTGCTGCTCGCTGCTGGAGAGATGCCTATAATTGCGATGCAGGAGCCAGGCCAACAGTTTGGAGGCCAGGCTATTAGCTTCCCACCCCAGGAAGTCAAAAGCATATCTGCTGGTTATGCCCCCAAGCAAGTAGGTAAAGTGTTCTTTTATAGGAATGGTATCGCCTCTGGAAAGAGCCAGAAACCCGATTAGAATAACGCTAACAATGATGCGTTTATAGGAGATGGACATGTAGCTCTGTTGCTTTCGGCAGGGCTTTTATGCTACAATTTATATGGTTTTGAGCGGGCCGCTTTGTCACCCCGCCCGAAACCCTAAAACCCCCGGTTATGCCGGGGAAAAGGTTCCCAGAGTAATGTGGGCTTTAGCCCGTATTCTAGCCGACTGGCCGAGCCGGCGCTACTTTGGCCCTGGCCGACGCCGGCGGGTCCAGCGCCATATTAGCCATAAAACAAGCACCGGGGCCAGGAAGAGCGGTGAGAAGACCAGCAGCCAGATGCCAGGTCGGCCAGGAATTGCAGGAAAGAGGCCATGGCTCGTAAGGCGTCTTTAAGCGTTTCCAGGGGCTGCCAAGCCTCCTTACCGGTCTTGACGATGGGCTTTTCCTCCACCGGCCGCAGGTTCACAGTAATGGTGGACATGGCCGCGCTTTTCTGGAGGTAGTTCATGCGCCCTTGCAATCGCTCGATCTGGCCACGGATATTTGTTAACTGGTTATATACCTTTAGGGCATCTTCCACTGTCTGGGCCCGTTCCAGCAGGTTAAGCAATTGCTTTTCCGTGGCCTGCAGGTTGCGGAGTTGAGCCTCTAAGTCGGCGTATTCTTCGGTCACATCTTGGCCACCCAGGCTTTCGGAGTCGACCTCCACGGCTATCCTGCGCAACCTGTCTAAAGTAGTTTCAAAGGCCGCCACCGGCACCCTTATAGTGATGGTAGCCACCAGTTTATCGGCTTGTTTTCCGGCTTTAGATTGCACCACAAAGCCGCCGGCCTCTGTGGCAATAGCCGTTACCTGACCGATGCCCTCCTGCACATCCTTGACCATCAGGGTCAGCGTGGCCGTCTTGATCACCAGCCTGTCGCTTACCGGTACAAAGGCTGCGCCTTCTCCCTTGGGCGCAGGCATCGGCGTGGGCATGATGCCTGGCGCCGGTGGTTGCGGGGCGATCCCCGGCTCGCCCCTCCC
>JASFBC010000200.1:0-8998 GCA_036172315.1 Anaerolineae bacterium
GTTCGGAGTTTCTTTTCCTGCTTTTCCTGCTGGGAAGCCTGCTTGTCCTGGGCGGTTACGTCCTGCCCTTTCCCCCTCCTGACCCCCACGTCCGAAGGAATAGACTCCGTCTCCGATTCCATAACCACTGGACGGCGGCCAACATCCTTCTGGGCTATGCCCTGAGGATGCACTATCCCTTCTGGGTGGTCACCCGGGAACCCCGGGAGGAGGATAAGATTGAGGAGCGAGGAAGGGGAGATGCGCTGGCGCTATCCGCTATCGGGAACGGCCTCATCATCTCCGATTGCGACCATGCGGTTGCCCTCTCCGATGGGATCCGATTCAAGGGGGCCCAGGGGCCGGGGCTCTCCTTTACCGGTTTCGCCGACCGTCCGATGCGGACCCTGGACCTGCGCCCCCAACTGCGCGCGTTCACCGTCCAGGGCCTGACCCGGGATGGCATCCAGGTCAGGGTGCTGGCCTTTACTCCTTTCCAGATTGACCGGGGGGATCAACAGCCACGCCTGGGGGAACCGTTCCCGTACCGCAGGGGGGCGGCCTTCCTGGCCGTCCACGCCCAGATGATGACCGCCGGAAGCCCCGATCATCCTCAGTGTGCCTGGGACGAACTCCCCCGACTCTACGGCACCCGCATCCTCCAGGACATCCTGGCCCAGTACAACTTTGACGACCTCTACCGCTACGACCCGGGCGAGGAGCCTCCCCGGGTCCGCATCGCCCGGGAGTTCCGGGAGCGCCTGCGGCGGGAATTGGAACCCCTTGGCATTCAGTTGATCGGCGGGGGGATCAGCAACTTGCTGCCTGTCAGGGAGGAAGTGTTGAGGGAGCGCGTGCGGAACTGGCGGGCAGAGTGGGTACGCCGGATTCTGGTCCAGCAGGCCGAGGGCCAGAGGGAACGGCTCTGGCGCATAGAGCAGGCGCGCGCCGAAGCCCAGGCCCATCTGATCCTGACGCTGGGGGAGCAATTGGCGGAACTGGACCGCCCCGATACGCCGGTCACGCCGCAGAAAATCGTGGACCACTTCTTGAAGGTCCTGGAGGAAATGACCCAGCAGCCGATGATGCGGCGCTATCTCCCTCGCGAAACTCCGGAGGAACTGCGCCGCCTGGGAATGAATTCTGAGGGAAGGGAGGGCTCGTCATGACTCCCAGATGGGCTTTGCGGCACCTGAGGCGGGTACTCATTTTCGCTGTTCCGGTTGCCACTCTGGTGACTCTCCTGAGCATGCTGCTGGCCTTCATTGCCCAGGGCGGCAGGCCCGCGAACACACTTCTCTTTGCCGCACTGAGCGTCGTTCACGCCATTCCCTGCCTCATCGCGATCGCGGTGGCGGCCCGCATCACGGCCTCTTTCGTCAGAACTCTCTACAGGATTCGCACCCTCGGAGAGGCCGGGTCGTTTCTCTACCGGTTGCTCTTCGGGGTATGGAGGTTCGGGCCATACATGCTGATCAGAGAGGGCAGAATCGCTGCCGGGGAGAATTCCGTCCTGCACCGCGTGGGCGGCCCGGGATACCTGGTCATCTACAACGACACAGCCGTTGTGACGGAACGATGCGGACGACTGGGGCGGGTCCTGAGCGCCCATCTTCCCAGGCCGAGGAACTACCCGTACCTGGAACCGTTTGAGAAGGTCTGGGAGATCATAGACCTCCGGCCCCAGCAGTGGACGTTCCAGGTCAAGGGGATGACCCGGGAGGGAATCCCGGTCACCTGCGAGGCCGACATCCGCTTCAAGATAGACGACCGGCCCGCCGGTGGCGGGGCGCCGAAACCACCCACGGAAGACGAACCCTATCCGTTCACCCCTGAGGCGGTCTTTAGAGCCGCGACGGCCCGCTGGATCCGGGAGCCGGATTCCCAGGGGCCTCCTATGGACTGGCGGGGACGGGGAGTAGTGGGCTTCGCCGAGGGGATTCTGCGCAACATCCTGGCGGAGTATTACCTGGACTGGCTGTTGGGCCCCACGGGAGATGAGATTGAACATCCCCGAGAGGTCATCCGTCGCCGTCTGGAAGAAGAATTACAGCAGGAGGCGCCGAAAGTCGGGGCGCGCATCCTGAGCGTCCAACTGGGAGAAATCACAGTAGCTGAGCAAATCACCACCCAGTGGATAGAGGCCTGGCGGGCCGGATGGGAGAGTCAGATAGCGGCGACCCGGGTGGAGGGGGAGGCGGAACTCCTGCGGATGGAGGCGGTGCGCGCCCAGGCCCAGGCAGAGATGCTCATCACCCTGATCCGGGAACTCCAATCCGTCGCGATCAGCGACGCCGAACTCCGTTCATACCTGCTGGCGGCCCGTCTGGCAGAAACTCTGCGCCTGATGTCCTACGACCCCTTCACCCGCGTCTTCTTGCCCCCCGAGGCCATCCGTACCCTCCACCGACTCCAGGAACTCCTGGGTATGGAGCGGATGCTGACAGGATGAAAAATCGTCGTGTCTTTGTGTCTCGGAATAAAGCGGAAGGAGCAAGATGGCAAACCGGATTTTGTGGGCCATCCCGGCCAGTATGCTGTATCCCGAAGGTAGCCGGAACTTCCCCGTTGTACGGATGGTCGCTCGGGGATTGGACCTCCTGAAAGCGGGGAATCTGGAAGAAGCGGAGCGGCTGATGGAGGAAGCGCTGGAGGTCGCCCGTCGGGGGTATCACCCTATCGGTGAGGGGATCGCGGCCCTCTCTTTGAGCAACATCTACTGGGGAACAAGCCGCGCTCTGCTGGCCCGTGACCTCGCCCGCAGGGCCCGCGAGATCTTCAGACGGCAGGCCGGCCCCGACCAGCGCCACAATGAAGCCATCGCCACTTTCAATCTTGCCCTGGTCCACCATTTAACGGGCGACCATTTCGCAGCCATTAATGAATACCACGCGGCCTCAGAGTTGCTGGATACAGCCCACCAATATTGGGTGATGCACAACCAACAAGAACGGGTCCGCCAGTGTGAGCAGTTAAAGGCATGGGTTCAACACCTGTTGGAAAAACTGTTCACCTCCAGGCCCCATGAGAGAAGCCTCACCCTGTTCCTCCCTATCGGCCTCACGGATGGGGCTACAGCCACATTGTGGGGAGTGCATGCCCAGGATACTGCTGTGCTGTTGGACAGGAAAACCCTCAAAATGATCCCTCTGCGAGACCCCCTGGTCCTGACCGTTGATTGCCGCGTCTTTCTGACGCCTCCGCAAGTGCAGCGGGAAATCCGATCACCATTTGGGCCTGCCGGAGATTACGTGCTCACCCTGCCCGGCGACCCTCTGCCGGGTGATCCGTTCTACATCGCGCTGGATAGCCAGGGTATCATCCAATTCATCCACCAGTCGGACATGAGGGTTATTTTTGAGGAGAAGCGTCACAGCGTCAGAGTCATCGGCGGAACGGGGCAAAAGAACTACCGCCTGATCGCCTTTTTAACCTGATCTGTGGGGATGGCTCATTTTTCCACGAGTAACGATTCAGCAGAGGCCTGGGGTCCGTGGTTTATCGTGCGCTTTGCACTGCAGGGCTATTTCCGTGTTGCCCCGTGAGTATTTGTGTCCTGAATTCCGAAGAAACCGTGAGTGCCGTGTTGCGGGAGGGGACCGCCCTGCTGGCGCCCGTCACCGAGACGGCTCGGCTGGAGGCGGAGGTCCTCTTGGCCCACGTGATTGGGCTGACCCGGACGGCACTCCTGGCCCACCCGGAGCGGCCCCTCACCGCCGACGAGGAAGCCCGCTACCGGGACCTGCTGGCCCGCCGGAGGGCCGGCGTTCCCCTCCCTTACCTCACCGGCCGGATAGAGTTCTTCGGGCTGGAGTTCGCCGTCACACCGGAGGTCCTCATCCCCCGCCCGGAGACGGAGGCGCTGGTGGAGCGGGCGCTGGCATGGGCCCCGCAGACGGTAGTGGATGTGGGGACCGGAAGCGGGTGCGTGGCTGTGGCACTGGCGGTCCGGTTGCCCCGCGTCCGCATCTACGCTACCGACCTCTCCCGCGCCGCGCTGCGTGTGGCGGTGATGAATGCCCGCCGTCACGGTGTGGCGGACCGCATCCACTTCCTGCAGGCCGATCTGGCCTCTCCGCTGAAGGGCCCGGTGGACCTGGTGGTCAGCAACCCGCCTTACGTGGCCGAGGAGGAATGGACATCTCTACCGGCATCGGTGCGGGAGTATGAGCCCCGACTGGCGCTGGACGGCGGGCCAGGAGGGCTGAGGGTGATCCGGCGACTGCTAACGGACGCGGCCCGATTGCTGCACCGGGGAGGGGGTCTCCTGGTAGAGATCGACGCCGGGCAGGGCCCCGATGCTGCCGCTCTGGCCCGCGTGGCCTTCCCGAAGGCGCAGGTCCGGATTCACCCTGACCTGGCGGGCCGGGACCGGATACTGGAGGTCATCCTGTGACAACCCGAATCGTTGGGGCGGAGGAGCCGGATGTTGTGGAACGGGCTCTCGCGGTATGGCGGGCCGGAGGGCTGGTCGCCATTCCCACCGACACAGTGTATGGCCTCTCCACTCTCCCCCTATGTGCCAGGGCCCTGCGCCGGATGTGGGGGATTAAGGGTCGGGACAACGGCGCATTCATCGCCCTGCTCCTCTCCGATCCCGAAGAACTCCCCCGTTTCGCCACACTGCCGGAAGCCGTCCGGCCGCTGGCCGAGCGCTTCTGGCCCGGCCCCGTGACCCTGATACTGCCTCGCACCGGGGCGGTACCGCCAGAAATCGGGGAGGGGTCCCGGGTGGGCATCCGCGTGCCGGCTCTGCTACTGGCCCAGAGACTCATCCGGGCCGCTGGAGGCGCGCTGGCAGTCACCAGCGCCAATCTCCCAGGCCATCCGGCTGCCCGGAGCGCTCAGGAAGTGGTATCTCAACTGGGTTCCGAAGTAGACCTGGTGATTGACGGCGGATGGGTGTCCATCGGGTCCGCCTCTACAGTAGTGGATTGCACCCGATGGCCGCCCGTGGTTGTACGGGAGGGCCCCATCTCCGAGGTGGAGATTCGGGAGGTTCTGGGGTTGATCCGTCGGGATCCCCTCACCCGACGGTGAACCCTTGGGCTCAGTCGGCAAAGGGGGTGGAAGGGGAGGTGAGGGCGGCGAAGCCACTTCATCCTCACGCCACCCCCGGCGGCTTCGCTACCAGGGGGAAGGATGAGGACTAAGCATCACCTGGTAGGTAGTTGCCCGGCGGTCCGGAAAAATGCCGGACCGCCGGCTTGTTTCTGGGACTGGGGGAACTAACGGCGGGAACCGCATCCGGCGCAGGAAGTTGCTGAGCAGGAGGGGCAGGAAGCGCCACTGCCAGCAATGATTCCTTCGCTGCCGATGGCCGCGAAAAGCGAAATTGCCCGCCGGGTCTCCTGGCTGCCGCAATACGGGCAGGCAATGGGAGCATCGGCGCTGGACATCGGCCGCAGCGCGTCAAAACGGTGCTGACACTGCTGGCAGATATATTCATACAGCGGCATCTTACACCTCGCAGGGAAATTTTACCTCCTTCGGTCCGAAAAGTCAAGCCCGACGGTAACTATTCAGCCCAATAGAGATCGCCCTCCGGGCGCCGATGGAGGGCAGGGGCGGGCAGGCGTAAGCCCTATCCCAGACCACAGACGATGGTGGTCGGTGGTCTGTCGTCCATCCTGAAAGGACGGCGCAGGTCGTCCGGAGGCCGCAGGCCCAGAGGGGCAGACTTCCCGTCGGCGCTGAATGGTTACGCCCGACGGGATCGTCGGGAGAGAGGCGGAGCGGAGACTTTGCCCTGCGCAGGGGGCTCCCGGTACAACTGTTCCCGGATCGCCTGGACCTCCCGCCGGAGATTGCTATCTTCTTCCAGCAAAGTGGCGATCCGTTCGCAGGCGTGCAAAATGGTGGTGTGGTCCCGCCCGCCCAGCCACTGTCCAATCTGGGGCAGGGACACACCCGCCTCATGGCGCAGCAGATAACAGGCCACCTGGCGTGGGCGAACGACGCCCTGGCGCCGACTGGTACTCGTGAGTTCCTCCACACCCAGGTTATAAAAATTCGCTACGGCCTGGATAACGGATTCCGGGGTGACCCGGGGCCGGGCCTGGGCGGCCATGTCCTCCAGCGCCTGCGCGGCCAGTTCGGGCGTCAGAGGCTGGTGAGTCAAAGTGGCAACCGCCACCACCCGGTTCAGTGCTCCCTCCAGTTCCCGGATATTATTCTGGAACCGTTCGGCGATCAGGAAGCAAATCTCATCGGGGACCGGGATGTCCAGTCCGGCAGCCTTCCAGCGCAGAATAGCAATGCGTGTCTCCAGGTCGGGGGGCTGGATGTCCACGATGAGCCCCCATTCAAACCGGGATCGCAGTCGCTCTTCCAGCGTGGCCATTGCCCGGGGAGGACGGTCGGAAGAGATGACAATTTGCGCCCCGTTGCTATGGAGCGCGTTAAAAGTGTGGAAGAACTCCTCCTGCGTGGATTCCTTTCCAGCGATGAACTGGATGTCATCCACCAGCAGGACGTCCACCGTGCGGTAGACTTCCCGAAACGCATCCGTGGTCTGATGACGGATGGCCTCAATCAGTTCATTGGTGAAGGTCTCGGCGGAGACATAGAGGGTCTGCAGGCCGCTGGCCCGGCAGACATGGCCAATCGCATGCAGGAGATGCGTCTTCCCCAGGCCAACGCCCCCGTAGATGAAGAGCGGGTTGAAGGCGCGCGCCGGTCGCTCTGCCGCTGCTATGCAAGCCGCGTGAGCCAGCCGGTTACCTGGCCCGACGATGAAAGAGTCAAAGGTGTAGCGAGGATTCAAAGTGTTGCTGGACCGTTCATTCCTGCGTGAGGGCTCGGCCATCTTTCCGCTCAACAACGGGAGTGCGGGAGGGGTCTCCGGCTCCTCCCACCGGCCCTCCCAGACGACAAACCGTACGGATGCAGTTCGCCCGGTGAGACGGGTGAGGACGCGCGCCACAACGGACCGGAGCCGACTCTCCAGCCAGTCCCGCGCGTAGGTGTTGGCAACGCCAATTACAAAGACGCCGTCCTCACAGGCGACCAGGCGAGAATTCCGCAGCCAGGTCTCAAAGGTCGCGCGCGTCAGTTCCAGTTGAAGTTCGCCTAAGGCTGCTTGCCAGATACGGTTGGCATCCATACCGGGTCGTTCAGGGAAGATCCGTGAGCAGGTAACGGTTCAGCGCTGAAAGTCATCCCTTTGGGGCCTGCGGTCAGGTTGCTTCATCCCGTGTAGATAGTTACAGTCTCCTTTGTGTCCTTCGTGGCAGGTAGTACGTTCTCGCAAAGAATTCACGGCCATTTCGGCTGGAAATCCCTTGTGCCGTCTTCAGACAAGCCCTTAAAACCACGCGCAAGGGATGAACTCTATATGCGGTTGAGCCGGTGATGGATCAAAAGACGGGAGGTTGAAGGATTACTTTCCTGGGCAGTGAGAGGGGGAGCGATGCGATACCCCAGGGTCAGGATTCGCCATGATTGTACCAAAAAGCCCCCAGCGGGCAACCCGTTGCCCCTGTCGCTACCTTAAAACCTCCTCGGATTTAAGGTTCCGGTCCCGAGAGCCGTTTCGTACCCCAGAGGTGGGGAATCTTGGGAACATTGGGGATATATGTGGGGATTACAGTCGGAAAACGGGACAGAACGAAATATTTCGGCAAGGTCGGTCTTTTGCGCAATGCGGGCAAAAACGACCGGCAGCCGGCGAGGTATCTGCTGCCGGTCGTCTTTCCGAAGAACAGGGGCTCTCCCGGGGGTCGACCGGGTCTTATCCCACAATGATTTCCCCTCCATCCACCGGGATGACCGCCCCGCTGATCCAGGTGACGGACGGGTCTGCCAGGGCGACCAGGACCGCTGCCACATCCTCGGGGGTGGTCAGCTGCCCACCGGGGTTGCGCTGCAAGGCTTCTTCCATCCAGCGCTCGTGGCCAGGGATCGCCCGCAGGGCGGGTGTATCGGTCACACCGGGCCGCAGGCAATTGACCGCGATCCCGCGCGGGCCCAGTTCCAGGGCCAGTTGCCGCATGTGGCTCTCCAGTGCCGCTTTGGCCGCCGAGACCGCGCCGTAGGGCACGACCACCCGCTCGGCGCCCGCGCTGGAGAGGGCATACACCCGACTCCCCCGTTGCAGCAGATTGCGCCGGACCAGCCCCTGCACCCAGTAAACCAGGCTATGAGCCATCACCCGCAGGGTCATATCCATCTGCTCTTCAGTGATCGCGTCCTCCGGATTCTCGGCGATAAAGGGGCGAAGGGAGCCGAAAGCCAGAGAATGAAGGACGAAATGGATACTTTTCTCCGTATCCTGGGAGAGCCCTTCCTGAATGCGGTCCAGAACCTGCTCCCGCTTCCGGGCATCGGCCGCGTTAGTGTTGAAGAAGACTGCCCGCCGGCCCGCCGCTTCAATATCGGCGATGACTTGCTGGACCCGATCCAACGTCGCTTTGGTATCCAGATGAACGCCGAAGATGTTCATTCCCGCTCTGGCCAGAGCGCGTGCTGTCGCGGCGCCGAACCCGCTGGAGGCGCCCAAGATGAGCGCCCAGCGTCCCATCAATTCGTTTCTGCCCATTGTTGCCTCCTCTGAAGATAGGGATGCATAAATAATAACACCGATGCCGGTCGGAAGCAACAGCCCTTCCAGGTATCGGTGAAGCGCCGTAAACGCCCCTCTGCCGCGCTCCGTGGCCGGCTGAGCCCATTTGCCTTCCCATCCCATCGCGCATATAATTGAACAGTGAGTATTCAGCGCTGGTAACCATCTACCAGGGAATCCCACGAAGTTCCTTAAAGTCTGAAATGAGACGCCGATTTTCGCAGGCTTCGCTCGCAGATATGGGGAAGATTTTCAAAGATCATCTGAGAGAATCTGCGGGAATCTGCGGGAATCTGCGTCCCAGATAAATAGAGAATCTGCGAGCGAAGCCTGCGAAAATCGGCGTCCCGTTTTAGACCGGTACTCGCCGAAGGACGAAGCGGACAAAGGCTTCAGCCAGCGAGGGGTTCGTCCCTTCTCAGTCCCTCTGGCTTTTGGCCAGCCAGCCTCTGACTT
>JASFBC010000201.1:0-2976 GCA_036172315.1 Anaerolineae bacterium
CGTTCCGTCAGCGCCGAATCGTTACGTGCCCTCTTCCCATGAAGCCAGATACTGCTCCTGCTCCGGTGTCAGGAGGTCTATCTCCACGCCCATAGCCCGGAGTTTCAGGCGGGCGATTTCCCGGTCAATCTCCTCCGGTACAGTGTAGACGGTGCGCTCCAGACGGTCGGCGTTGCGGAGGATGTAGGCCGCGCAGAGGGCCTGGTTGGCGAAGGACATATCCATGACCGCGCTGGGATGGCCCTCGGCGGCCGCCAGGTTGACCAGCCGTCCCTCCGCCAGCAGGTAGAGGCGGCGGCCATCGGGCAGAGTGTACTCATCCATAAAGGGGCGCACCCGGCGCGGCGGCCCGACGGCCATCTCTTCCAGCGCGGGGATGTTGATCTCCACGTTGAAGTGACCGGAGTTGGCCAGGATAGCCCCGTCCTTCATCACCTCAAAGTGCGGCCGGTCAATGACGTTGATGTCGCCGGTGGAGGTGATGAAGATGTCCCCCTGAGGAGCGGCCTCCCGCATCGGCATCACCCGGTAGCCGTCCATAACCGCCTCCAGCGCCTTCAGCGGATCCACCTCGGTGATGATGACGTTGGCTCCCAGCCCCCTGGCGCGCATAGCGATGCCCCGGCTGCACCAGCCGTATCCGGCAACGACGACGGTCTTCCCGGCGATGAGGATGTTGGTGGCCCGGATGACGCCGTCCATCGTGGATTGCCCCGTGCCGTAGCGGTTGTCAAAGAGGTGTTTGGTCAGCGCATCGTTGACGGCGATGATGGGGTAGCGGAGGACACCCTGGCGGGCCATCGCGCGCAGCCGGATGACGCCGGTGGTCGTCTCCTCGGTGCCGCCGATCACGTTGCCGATAAGGTCAGTGCGCTCTTTGTGGAGGGTGCTCACCAGGTCGGCCCCGTCGTCCATCGTGATGTGGGGCCTGTGGTCCAGCGCGGCGTGGATGTGCTTGTAGTAGGTTTCGTTGTCTTCCCCTTTGATGGCGAAGACGGGGATTTCGTAGTAGGAGACCAGCGCGGCGGCGACGTCGTCCTGAGTGGAGAGGGGGTTAGAGGCGGTGAGGACGACTTCGGCGCCGCCGGCCTGGAGGGTGCGGGCCAGGTTGGCCGTCTCGGTGGTGATGTGGAGGCAGGCGGAGAGGCGGACGCCCTTCAGGGGCTTCTCTGCCGCGAAGCGCTCCCGAATGAGGCGCAGCACCGGCATCTCCCGCTCCGCCCAGTCAATGCGCAGCCGGCCCGCCGGGGCCAGGTTCAGGTCTTTGATCTCATATTCAATGGGCATCGGTGCTCCTTGTTAACGGTGAATTTCGGCTATCCGTAATCACTTCAGACCCCCCTTTTCCTGCAACGGATCCAGCATCCCCTCATCGTCAAAATACTCCCGAAACCGGCGGACGAATTCGGCGAGGGTATAGAAGTGACCCTGGCCGCCGGGGTTCTCCAGCGCGTAAGTGGCGGCCAGGCTTCCCATCCGCCCCGCCAGGTCCCAGGGGAGGCCCAGTGCCAGCCCCTTGATGAGACCGGCCCGGTAGGCATCCCCCACGCCGGTGGGGTCGGCGATATGGCGGGGAGGGACGGCGGGAATCTCGTAGAGGCGGCCGTCGGCCCAGATGTGGGAGCCGTCAGTGCCGCAGGTGACCACGCAGGCGCGCGCCGGCGCCGTGTGAATCTCTTCCGGGCTCAGGCCGGTCTTCTGGCGGAGCATCTCAAACTCGTAGGCGTTGACCACCAGGAGGTCGCAGCCGAAAAGCCCCGCGCGCAACTCCTCCCCGCTCAGGCGAATAATCTGCTGGCTGGGGTCGTAGAGGTAGGGAATGCCCAGTTCCTGGCATTCGGCCGCGTAGCCAACCATAGCAGGGGGGTCGTTGGGGGAAATCACGACCAGGTCCACCGGGTGGAGGTTCAGGGAGTGGAAAGAGAGTTCCCGCGCCCGCGCCATTGCGCCGGTGTAGAAACTGCAAATCTGATTCCCGTCCAGGTCGGTATTGGCGAAGAAAGAGGCGGTGAAGAGATCGGGTTCTTCGCGGACAAAGGATGTATCCACCCCGTGGGATTCCAGCCACTGTCGGTATTCCCCGAAGTCCTGCCCAACGGTGCCCATCAGGCGGGGGCGCTCGCCCAGGAGGGCCAGGTTGTAGGCGATGTTGGCCGCGCACCCTCCCCACTGGCGGCGCATGTCGTCCACCAGAAAACTGAGGGAGATGCGATGGAGTTGGTCGGGCAGGATGTGCTCCGCGAACCGCCCGGGGAAGCGCATCAGATAGTCATAGGAGATGGAGCCAGTGACGACAATGTTCATAGGGACTCCGGGAAAGATGGTGTCGGGGTAACGATTCCGCCCGACGGAGATCGCCCCCCTGGCGCCGATTGGAAATCGGCCTCCCTGGGCGCTTCGCGCCGGGCGTCAACCTCCGTTGACGCCTCCAGAAAGGGACGGCGCAGGCCGTCCATTGGCCAGAGGCCCAAGGAGGCTGACTTTTAGTCAGCGTCGCAGGCGCAGGCTGTCCGGAGGCTGGAGCCGATGATGGTTTCTCCTTGAAGGCTGATAGCCACAAATTGGCCCCCGGCATCCTGTCTCCAGGGGTTTCCCGTAACGCTCACGGAGTTGATCGTCCCGCGTGACCGCCATTTCTTCCCCGCA
Organism: Anaerolineae bacterium; assembly: GCA_036172315.1. Lineage (GTDB taxonomy): Bacteria > Chloroflexota > Anaerolineae > B4-G1 > DUEL01 > SpSt-77. Next base: position 2,647 of record JASFBC010000201.1, read on the forward strand.
GGAACGCGCCCCGCGCGAAGTACTCGTAGAGAAGGCCCATATGATTCACCCCTGGCGGGGGCGCACGTTGCCGGCCTCGTCTGCCACCAGGATGGCCAACTCCGGCATAGGAAAATGGCGGGGATTCGTGGTGACCAGGATGGCATGGCGGCGGTAAGCGGAGGCGGCAATAACGGCGTCGGGGCCGCCCACAGTGACGCCGCGTCCCTGCCAGGTCCGATCCACTCGCCGGCCAGGTCCACTCTCTCCCGATCCAGCGGATGGGTAAGCAGGGCGTCCAGCAACTGGTACGTGGCCGTCCGTTCCCATTCACGCATGCCCCGGATCACC